>JAHWJH010000045.1 GCA_019348555.1 Actinomycetota bacterium | reverse complement strand
TCGAACACGCACTCGCCGGCCTCGGTTCGGTCGCGGATTCCGAGCCGGGCGCTGGAGTCGCTTCTCCCGGACCCGACAGCCTCAGCTGAGGTCTGGCGGCAGCCGGCCGCAGTTGGGAGCGGATCACGCGAGGGGGGACAGCATGACGGACGACGCTCCGGCTCAGCGGTCGAGCGCCACTGGAGTCCAACAGCGGCTCGTCGGCGAACGCGTTGTGACCGAGGCCTACTGCGGGCCACCATGAAACCCTGCCGCGGCCCGCTCCCGAGTGTGGGTCTCCGTCCGCTCCGGGCCGTCAAGGCTCTGCCCTACGGCCGGCCTCCGGCCGGCCTTGACCGCTTTCCCGTTACAGCGCCCAGCAGGGGTCCTCGTCCGGCGCGGTCGTGAACAGGCCATCGACTCGTCGTGCCGGGCCCAAACGCAAAGGAACCTTCGGTGCTACTCACCCTCGACGTCGAGCCGTCGGTCACCGCCCCTCGAGGCCGCGTGAGCGGCAGGTCGGTCGCCGCCGGTGCCCGCACTCGCCGAAACAGCTAGACGTCGCGCCGCGAACCTCGGGCTCGGCGGTCAGGTCGTCTCAGGCGTGCGCTACGACCTCGCGTACTTCAGCGTCCTCGAAGGTCACTCCCTCCGGAACTATGTCCTTCAGCATGTCGCGGAAGCCGTTGGCAGCGTCCTCGCTTTCGAATACGGCGACGATGTAGGTGGCGTGGCGGTCGAGGGACTGACGGGCCCGCGAGCCGGGGGTCTCGGCCGGGCGCGGGGCTGGTTGCCGCACCGCCCGGGCCGCTCACGTCGTCGGGGGCCTTTACGCCCACTCTGGCCGCCTGGCTAGGGTCGCCGTATGGCTGCACCAGGTGGCACCGGACCCATTGGCCCATTCCCTCCCGGGGTGGAGACCGACGAGCAGCGGGAGGAGTACGACAAGCTCCGCCGGCGGGTGCTCTGGACCATGCCCTACGGCCTCTACGTGGTCGGTTCCACTGACCACCACGCCGAACGTAACTTCATGACCTTGAACTGGGCCACGCAGATGTCCTTCGAGCCCAAGCTTCTGGGCATCGGGGTGGAAAAGCAGTCCCTCACTCACCGTCTGATCACCCAGGGCAGGGCGTTCAGCCTGTGCACCGTCGCCCGCGAGGATCGCGCCATCGTGCGCAAGTTCACCAAGCCGGTCGAGGTCGACCTCACGGCCATGACGCTCAACGGCTTCCCCTTCCACGACGGGACCTCCGGTGCTCCCATCCTCGATCAGGCACCGGGCTTCCTCGACTGCACCGTGCGCCAGGACGTCGACGCCGGCAACCACACCTTCTTCATCGGAGAGATCGTCGACGCCGGTTTCCAGGCCGACGAGGCCACGCCGGTGCTGCGCATGGAGGACACCCGCATGAACTACGGCGGTTGAGCGTCCGCCATCGTGCGCCTGGTGCTGATCGCCGCTGCGGGCGCGGCTGGGGCCCTGTGCCGTCTGGGGGTGGCCAACCTGGTGGGGGAGCGCAGCCTTCCCTTGGGGACCCTCGTCGTGAACGTGGTGGGGTCGTTCGCCCTGGGCCTCGTCCTGGCGCTGGCCGGTCCCCGGCTCGGCGCCGTGGCGGTCTCGACGCTGAGCGTCGGCTTCCTGGGCGCCTTCACCACGTTCTCCACGTTCGCCATCGACACGGTGGCCCTGCAGGAGTCCGGACGGTCGGTCGCCGCCGGCACCTACGTGGTGGCGTCGGTGGTGCTGGGGGTCGCCGGAGCCGTCGCCGGCCTGGCGCTGGGCCGGTCCTTGGTGGATCCCTGAGCGACGCCCGGTGACGCTCCGCCCCCCGATGTTGCCGCCGTTCACCGGGGCGGTGCTCACCGGTGGCTCGAGCCGGCGCATGGGCCACGACAAGGCGACGGCGCCGGTGGGCGGCCGAGCCCTGGCGGCGGTGGTGGCGGCTGCGCTCCGGGGGGCGGGGGCCGACCCGGTGGTGGCGATCGGCGGCGACGCCCGGGCCCTGGCCCGCCTCGGGCTGGCGGTGGTGGCCGACGACCATCCCTCGCTGGGGCCCCTCGGCGGGCTGCTGACCGCCCTCCGCCACGCCCCCACCGACGTCGTGGCCGTCCTCGCCTGCGACCTGCCCGGCGCCGAGGTCCGGTCGGTGCGCCAGGTCGTCGCCGCCCTCGCCGGCGCCCCGGCGGCCGACTGGGCGGCGCCGGTGGTCGACGGACACCTCCAGCCGCTCCACGCCGCCTGGCGCCGGCGGGCGCAGGCTCGCCTTCAGGCGGCGTTCGACGCCGGCGAGCGCTCGGTGCGTGCCGCCATGGAGTCACTGGTCGGGGTGGTGGTGGAGAGCCTCGACGCCACGACGCTGGCCGACGTCGACGAGCCGGCCGCGCTGCTGGCGGCCCGCCTGGTGGATCGAACGCCGGATGCGCCAGACTTGCTCCCCATGAGCGACGCCCAACCCGAGATCGACGTGCAGCGCCTGGCCGAGCTCCGCGACGAAGGCGCCTGGGTGCTCGACGTGCGCCAGCCCGACGAGTACGAGGCCGGCCACGTGCCCGGCGCCCACCTCATCCCCCTGGGTGAGCTGTCCGAGCGCCACACCGAGGTGCCCGTCGACCGGGAGGTCTACGTCGTGTGCGGTGGCGGGGGGCGCAGCGCGGCGGCCACCGAGGCCCTCAACGGCGCCGGCTACCGCGCCGTCAACGTGGCCGGTGGGACCCGCGGGTGGGTCGACGCCGGCAACCCCGTCGTGACTGGGCCGGGCCCGACCTGAAGATCGGCGACACCGACGTCGACCGCCGGGACGTTGCCGGGCCCCGACCGCGCCTGATCGACGACGACGCCGGGCTGGCGGCCGCGGTGGCCGCCCTCGAGGGGGTCGAGGCCTATGCCGTCGACACGGAGTTCCACCGGGAGCGCACGTACTACCCCAAGCTGGCGCTGGTGCAGCTGGCGTGGCCGGGGTCGTGCCTGCTCGTCGACCCCCTCGCCGTCGACCTGGCTCCCTTCGCTGCCGTGCTCGACGGCCCAGGGTTGGCCGTCATGCATGCCGCCAGCCAGGACCTCGAGGTGCTCCAGCGGGCCTGCGGCACCATCCCCACCACGTTGTTCGACACCCAGCTGGCCGCCGGTTTCGTCGGCTTCTCGACCCCCTCGCTGGCATCGCTGGCCGATCGCGTCCTCGGCGTCCACCTTCCCAAGACCAGCCGCCTGACCGACTGGCTCCGGCGCCCCCTCGACGCCGACCAGCTGCGCTACGCCGCCGCCGACGTCGAGCATCTGCTGGAGCTGGCCCGGCTGCTGCGCCAGGAGCTGGTGGCCAGCGGACGCCTGCGCTGGGTGGAGGCGGAGTGCGAGGAGCTCCGCACCCGATCGTGGGGCCCGCCGGCACCCGAGGACGCCTGGTTGCGCCTCAAGGAGAGCCGAACGCTTCGGGGCCGCGCCCGGGGGGTGGCCCGGGCCGTCGCCGCGTGGCGGGAGCGCACGGCGGCGGCCACCGACCAGCCGGTGCGCTTCGTGCTGTCCGACATGGCCGTCGTGGGCATCGCCAACGAACCACCCCGCACCCTCGACCAGCTGCGGCGCATCCGTGGGGTGGACCAGCGCCACCTCCGGGGCTCCCAGGGCAAGGAGATCCTGGCCGCCGTCGAGGAGGGAAGGAGCCTGCCCGACGCCGAGGCCCGCCAGCCGCACCGGGAGGACGTCGACCGGCGCAAGCGCCCGGCGGTGGCCCTGTTGGCGGCCTGGGTGAGCCAGTTGGCACGCGACCAGTCCATCGACGCCGGACTGCTCGCCACCCGCAGCGACCTCGTCGCCTTCTTGAACGACGACCCCGACGCCCGGCTGGCCAGCGGTTGGCGCGCCGAGCTGGTGGGCGGACCGGCGCGCCGGCTGGTCGACGGTGAGCTCGCCCTCGCCTTCGACGGCCACTCCGGCCTCGCCCTCGAACGCCGGTCCCACGACCCGGTCGTGCCCGCCCTGCCCCGACCCACGGCCCCCTGGGTCGGAGGCGACTGACCGGGGACGCACCGAATGGCTCCGGTGCCGTGGTGGCGCTCGGCGGTGATCTACCAGATCTATCCCCGGTCGTTCGCCGATTCTCCGGGGGGACGAGGCGTCGGCGACCTCGACGGGATCCGCCGCCACCTCGACCACCTGACCTGGCTCGGGGTCGACGCCGTGTGGTTGTCGCCGTTCTACCGCTCGCCCATGGCCGACTTCGGCTACGACGTGAGCGACCACTGCGACGTCGACCCCATCTTCGGCACCCTGGCCGACGCCGACCGGCTGATCGCCGAGGCCCACGCCCGGGGCCTGCGGGTTGTCGTCGACTGGGTGGCCAACCACACCTCCGACCGTCACCCGTGGTTCGTCGACGCCCGTTCTTCCCGGGACAGTGAGCACCGCAACTGGTACGTGTGGCGGGACCCGGCGCCGGGGGGAGGACCGCCCAACAACTGGCGGGCGGCGTTCGGCACCGACGTGCCGGCCTGGACCTTCGACGAGGCCAGCGGGCAGTACTACCTCCATCTCTTCCTCCCCGAGCAGCCGGACCTGAACTGGTCGGAGCCGGCGGTGGAGCAGGCCATGCACGACGTGATCCGCTTCTGGCTCGACCGGGGCGTCGACGGGTTCCGGGCCGATGCCATCCACGCCATCGGCAAGGACCCGGCGCTGGCCGACGACCCGCCGGGGTCGGCCGGCCTGCCGCGGTCGTCGACCAACGACGATCCCGCCACCCACGGCCATCTGCGGGCGCTGCGCCGGCTCCTCGACGGCTACCCCGGAGACCGTGTGGTGGTGGGGGAGGTCTACCTGCTCGACACCGCCAAGGTCGCCACCTACTACGGCGACGGCGACGAGCTGCACCTGGCGTTCAACTTCCCGCCGCTGTACACGCCCTGGGAGGCGTCGGCATGGCACCAGCGCCTCGACGAGGCGGAGCGCCACCTGGCACCCGCCGGATGGCCGACCTGGGTGCTGTCGAACCACGACAACCCCCGTCCGCGCACCCGCTACGGAAGCGAGGACCGGGCCCGGGCGGCGGCGGTGCTGCTGCTGACGCTGCAGGGCACACCCTTCCTCTACGCCGGCGACGAGCTCGGTCTGGAGGACGCCGTGGTGCCTCCCGAACGAGCTTTGGACCCCGGCGGGCGCGACGGCTGCCGGGCGCCGCTGCCCTGGACGGCGGCGCCGGGCCACGGGTGGCACGCCGAGCCGTGGCTCCCGTGGCCCCCGGACCCGAAGCGCCGCAACGTGGACAGCCTGCGGGCCGACCCGTCCTCGATCATGCACCTGTACCGGCGACTGCTGGCCGCCCGGCGGGCCAGCCCGGCGCTGGAGCGGGGGGCCATGCAGCGGCTGGCGTCGCCCGACGGCCTGGTGGCCTGGACCCGCTCCGAGGGCGACGACGTGCGGGCGGTGGCCGTCAACTTCACCGGTGCCGAGCGAGCACTGACCCTGCCCGGCGACTGGGCGATCGAGGTGAGCAGCGACGGACGCCACGAGGGGCGACCGTGGCCCAGCCGGCTGGGGCCCGACACCGCCGTGGTACTGCGGAGGCGCTGACGCCGGGAGGTGGATCGCCCTGGGCGGCGAATCCACCCACCGCCCGTTCTGACGTCATCCGGTTCCGGAAACCGCAACTGGGGAACGCCGGAACGGAGGGGAAAGCGGCTCCCTTGGAGCCCTCGGGCAGGCGATAAACTCACCCCGCTGCCGTTCGAGACGGAACTGCCGCTTCGCGAGGAGCGGCGAGACGGGAGAGAACGTGGTGAAAAAGGGCCGCCATCGGCGCTACGAAGAAGCTCGGGCGGTCAAGCACGCTACGAGTGAGCTCCGGCTGGGCGACGTCGGGTTCGTCGAGGTGGAGCCTTGTCCCGAGTGTGGGGCGGAGCCGTATGCCGATCACGCCGGCTGGTGCCTCCACGAGGATCCCGACGTCGGCGACGACCTCGAAGTCCAGGGGTAGGGCTGCGACCGAGGCCCATCCTCGCCAAGCTCCTCGCCCTCGCTGTTGCTTTCGTCCTGGTCGCCGCCTGCGGGTCGGGAACCGGCGGTGAGGCGGCGCTGCGGCGCGCCCCAGCGGTCACGCGCCAGCTGAGCGCCCCGGCGGCGCCACCGGCGGCCCTCGCCGGGGTCGAGGACGTCCCGATCGTCTCCGAGGTGCTGGCCGACGAGGTGGTAGCCGGACCGGAGCCTGCGGTGGCGACCACAACGACCGCACCGCCGACCACCACGCCCGCACCGCCGGCGTCCGTGCCCGATGTCCTGCCCGCTCCCGCCCCAGCGGGGGTGGCGGCCTACTCCGGGCTCGGCACGTGGATCGACGCCTACGACTGGAGCCTCGAGTTCGGCAAGGACGGGCCCTTGGTGCAACCCGACGACATCGACCGCATGGCGGAGCTGGGCGTCCAGACGCTCTACGTGCAGACGTCTCGCTGGAACGCCGCCGACGACATCCTCGAGCCGGAGCGCCTCCTCCCGTTGATCGCTCGTGCCCGCGCCCGGGGGCTGCGGGTGGTGGCCTGGTACCTGCCGACCTTCGTCGATCCCGCCACCGACCTCCGCCGTCTGGTGGCCGCCGGCCGGCTCGACGTCGACAGCCTTGCCGTCGACATCGAGTCGCGAGACCTGGCCGAGCACGCCGAGCGCAACCGACGCCTGGTGGAGCTCAGCGCCGCCCTGCACGACGCCCTCCCGGAGATGGCGCTCGGGGCCATCGTCTTCCCCCCGGTCGTCATGGAGGTGGTCAACCCCGGGTTCTGGCCGAGCTTCCCGTGGCAGGCCCTGGCCCCGTACTACGACGCGTGGGTGCCGATGTCCTACCAGAGCTTCCGCACCGAGGCCTCGGGGCTGCGTGACGGCTACCGCTACACCGCCGAGAACATCGACCGGGTGCGGGCCAACCTCGGCGACCCGAACGCCCCGGTGCACAGCGTGGGCGGCATCGCCGACGCCACCACGCCCGGCGACGTGGCCGGCATGGTGGCGGCTTCGGCCGAACGCGGGGCGCTCGGGGGGTCGCTCTACGACTGGCGGACCACCGCCCCGGGGCTGTGGCCCGAGCTGAGGGCCTTCCGCCGCTGACCTCAGCCGGCGAGGCTGATCGCCGGGCCGACCCTCGGGCCCTTGGGGTCGGGGCACACGGCGGCGTAGACGGCGTTGGTCAGCTCTCTCATGCGGCGCTCGTTCTCGACCGGGCCGGTCAGGCCGTTGCACACGAACGCCAGCACCAGGCCCTCGACCGGGTCGCACAGTCCCCGGCTCGACGCCATGCCTCCGTGCCCAAAGGCGCGGTAGCCGATCGTCCCGCTGAGGCTGCCGACGATCTGCACACCGAGTCCCCACGGCGGTGTGGACAGGAAGGTGTGATCGACGACACCCGCCCGATGGCAGGCGCCCAGCAGGGTGACCGACTCGGGGCGGCGGAACAGACGAGCGCCACCGTCGGCGAGGAGGGCCTCGTAGAACCGCCCGAGGTCCGACGCCGGGCCTCGACCAGCCGCCCCGGGCTGCACCTTGGCCCGGTGCCATGGCTGATCGTGGATCTGCTCGATGTGGTAGGGGCGCATGCACAACGCCCCGTCCTCGATCACGGGCATCACCAGGCCCCTCCAGTGCACCGGGGCAAGGCGATCGGCGAGGCGCTCCTGTTCGGGAAGGGGGATGCCGAGCCAGGTGTCGGCCATGCCTGCCGGGACGAGGACCTCGTCGCGCAGGTAGACGTCGATGGGCCGACCGTCGACCACCCGCACGATCTCGCCGAGCACCATCCATCCCGACGTGGCGTGGTAGCCGGCAGCGAGACCGGGGGGATGCTCGGCGGGATAGGCGGCGATGCGGGTGATGGCCTCGTCCCAGCCGATGTCGTCGTCGAAGGTCTCCGCCCGGGCGAAGCCGCCCATGTGGGTCAGCACGTGGCGCACGGTGCAGGTCTCCTTGCCCCCAGCCCACCCGGCGACGAAGCGGCCTATCCGGTCGTCGAGGGACAGGCGGCCCTGCTCGAGGAGCTGCACGACGGCCACGGCGGTGAGGGGCTTGGTGGCCGAGTACCACATCATCACGTCGTCGGTCCGCAGAGCGAGGCCGGGGCGGACCTCCCCCACGGCGGTGTCGAGCACCACCTCACCGTCGAGGCTCACGTAGAGCTGGGCGCAGGGGTGCAGACCGTCGCTCCGCTGGCGCTCGACGAGCTCGACGACGTCGTCGATGCCCGCCATTCAGCGGGCGCCGGCCCGCACGGCGGGATGGGGGATCACGGTCCTCGACGCGCCCCGCTCGGCGATGGCGGCGACCAGCAGCTCGAAGACCGGTCGCCCGACCATGGCCGCCAGCTCGGCGCCCATGGAGTCGAGCACGCTGACCTCACCCGTGAACGCCTCGGCCTGCTCGATGCACCACCAGTGGAACGCCTGGCCCCCCTCGCCCCAGTCGCGGCGCTTCCACTCCCGCACGGTGGAGGTGACGTGTCCCACCTCGTCGGTGCTGTCGATCCGGCGCAAGGGTACCTGCCAGCACACCTCGGGCTTGAGCTCCATGGGGTGGCGCCCGACGGCCAGCGCCGCCTGGTGCAGGGCGCAGCCGGCGCCGCCGGGAAAGCCGGCCCGGTTCAGCATGATGCAGGCGCCCTGGTGGCGCCGCGTGCGCCGGCCACCGCCCTCCGCCCGCACGACGATGCCGCGGCGCCGACCGATGCCGGCGAACTGCCACTGCGCCGGCGTGAGATCGGCGACGGCGGCGACCACCGCTGCCTCGTCGTCGTCGTCGCTGAAGTAGGCGCCGTGCGAGCAGCACCCGATCTGGAGCTCCGCAGCAGGGGCGTCGGCGATGCCGGGGCAGCCCCGCCCGTAGATGCAGGTCCAGCGGCTGAGCAGGAAGGTGAGGTCGAAAACCCAGGTGCGTTGCTCGTCGGGGTCGTCGAACGACAGCCACTCGTGCAGGTCGTCCATCCCGGGCGAGGATACGTCGTCGGCCTCAGCCCCGCTGCGCTGCCTCGTGCGCCCGCCGCAGCGTGGCCACGTCGAGCTCCTCGAAACCGGTGGCCACCAGGGCGGCGCCGGAGAGGTCGTCGTCGGCGGTGTAGTCGTTGACCACGACCACGCACGCGACCCCGGCGGCGCAGGCGGCCACCAGGCCGTTGGCCGAGTCCTCCACGGCCAGCACCTCCGAGGCGGGCCGCCCCAGTCCTCCGAGGGCCATCCGGTAGGCGCTGGGGTCGGGCTTGCGGATGGGCGCCTCGTCGCCGGTGATCACCGGGTCGAAGGGGATGCCTGCGAACAGTCGCTCCAACAGGGGCTCGACCCAACCCCGGGACCCCGTGGTGGCCACCGCCAGGCGCACGCCGGCCTCCAGCAGGTCGACGAGCAGCCGGTGGACACCCGGGCGGGCCTTCACCTGGCCCTCGGCCACCAGCTGGCGGAACAGCTCGGTCTTGCGGGCGTGGAGCCGCGGGACGAGGTCGCGGCGCTCCTCGGCGGGCATCCCCTGGCCTTCGAGGAAGGCGTGCAGGCGCTGCTGGCCTCCGGTGATCGCCAGCAGGTCGCCGTAGGGCTGCACGTCCCACCGGTAGGGCAGGCCGTGCTCCTCGAAGGCGAGGTTGAACGCCACCCGGTGCCCGTCGCGCTCGCTGTCGACCAGGGTCCCATCGACGTCGAAGATGACCGCGTCCACCGGCGGGAGGGTAACGGTCGTTGGTCAGGAGGCGGAGTGCGGGTCATCCCGGCGGCCGGGGGATCCGGACGCGCCGTTCGTCGCCTCGTGTCCGACGACGGCCTCGGCTTCGGCGGTGGTGGGCGGGGGGGAGGGTCGATCTGGGGCGCTGGGCAGGGCGTTGAGGGCGTCGATGAGGGAGCGCAGGCGGGCGAAGCCGTGGCGGTCGAAGCGCATGGCCACGCGCGGCAGGTCGAGGTGGTCGTCGCTCGACACCTCGGGAGGGAAGGGCCCGCTCGACTCGATGCGGCCGTCGACCACGTCGGCGAAGGCGGTACCCAGCGCGTCGAGCTCGTCGGTGGTGGGCGCGGCGCGCAGGCGGATCACCAGTCGGTCGCCCACGTAGCGCATCGAGTGGTAGTTGCGGTAGAAGCCCTCGATCTCGGCGACGGCGTCGGCGACGCTGTCGGTGATCCGGTAGAGGCGGAAGTCATCGGCGGAGATCATCCCGTTGCCCGCGACCTGCTCCTCGACGAAGCGCTGCCACGCCTGCCAGTAGCCGCCCCCGGGCGTGTCGAGCAACACGATCGGAACGGGTTCCGCCTTGCCGGTCTGCACCAGGGTCAGCAGCTCGAAGGTCTCGTCGAGGGTGCCGAAGCCGCCGGGAAGGGCCACGAACGCAGCCGACTCCTTGATCAGCATGAGCTTGCGGGTGAAGAAGTACTTCATCTCGATGAGCTTGTCGTCGCCCTCGATGAAGCGGTTGGCCCCACCCTCGAACGGCAGCCGGATGAGCACCCCGATGGCCCGTTGGCGACCGGCGCCCTCCATGCCGGCGGCCATGATCCCCGGGCCGGCGCCGGTCACGACCATCCACTCCTGGCGGGAGAGGGCGGTGGCGAGCTCCAGAGTCTGGGCGTAGAGCGGGTCCTCGGGCCGGGTGCGGGCCGAGCCGAAGATCGTCACCTTGGGCACGTGGCGGTAGGGCGCGAACATCTGGAAGGCGGCCCGCATCTCCTTGAGGGCGGCGTTGGTGATCTTCAGGTCGAGGCGCTGGGCCTCGTCGCCGGCCAGCAGGGCGGCCGAGGTGAAGATCTCGAGCAGCTGGTCGCGGTCCCTGGTGGCCCCGGCGCGGTCGAGCACCTCCACGAGCTTGGCGTCGAGGACGTCGTCACCGGTGCGGTACTGCGGCGTGGACCCCTTCACCGGCGGGCGGGACCGGCCACGCGCCCGTACAGGGTGCTGCGCTGGGCCAGCGGCCGACCGAGAGGGGCGACCCATTCGGCGAAGGCGGCCTCGGTCATGTGCTGGCCGTGTGTGGCCCCCGCCGCCCGAGAGATGTTCTCGTCCATCAGCGTGCCGCCCAGGTCGTCGGCGCCGGCCTGCAGGGCCTGGCGGGCTCCCGAGCGCCCCATCTTCACCCACGAGACCTGGACGTGGTCGATGAGGCCCCGGTAGGCGATGCGGCCCACGGCGTGCATGAGCAGCGCCTCCCGGAAGGTCGGGCCACGGCGGCTGGAGCGCTGCAGGTAGATCGGCGCCGCCATGTGCACGAACGGCAGAGGGACGAACTCGGTGAACCCACCGGTCTCCCGCTGCAGCGCAGCGGTGCGGAGCAGGTGACGGGCCCAGTGGCGGGGGCGCTCCAGCGCCCCGAACATGATGGTGACGTTGGAGCGCAGCCCGACCCCGTGGGCGACGCGGTGCGCCTCGAGCCACTCCTCGGTGCTGACCTTGTCCGGGCACAGCACCGCCCGCACCTCGTCGTCGAGGATCTCGGCGGCGGTGCCGGGCAGCGTGCGCAGACCGGCGTCGGCCAGGCGGGCGAGGTAACCGGCCAGCGGCTCACCGAGTCGGCGGGCGCCCTCGGTGACCTCCAGCGCGGTGAAGCCGTGGAGGTGGACACCCGGTGCCACCTCGGTGACGGCCCGCGCCACCCGGACGTAGTAGTCGCCGTCGAAGTCGGGGTGGATCCCGCCCTGGAGACACACCTCGGTCGCTCCCGCAGCCACTGCCTCCACCACCCGGGACTGGATCTCGTCGATGCCCAGCAGGTACGGAGCGCCCCGCAGGTTCAGCGAGAGGGGGCCCTTGGAGAAGGCGCAGAACCGACATTTGAACGTGCACACGTTGGTGTAGTTGATGTTGCGGTTGGCCACCCAGGTGACGGTGTCGCCCACCGTCCGGGCCCGCAGGTCGTCGGCCGCCTCGGCCACCGTCCGCACCTCGGGACCGCGGGCGGAGAAGAGGGTGACGATCTCGTCCTCGCCCACCTCCTGGCCGGCCGCCACCCCGTCGAGCACCTCGGCCACCGCCGTCCTGGCCCCTCCTGTTCTTTGTCGCGTCGGCCACCGTGGGGGTGGCGCATGCGACAAAGAAGAAGAGGCTGAAGGGTCGAGCAGCTCCGGCGGAGGGGTCTCCAGGCCGGCGTGCCAGGGATGGTCGCGGGCCAGGCCCTCGGCGTCGCTGCGGTCGAGCACGGGAAAGCGGAGGTGGGGGTGCAGCCAGCGCTCTGCGGCGGTGGCGTACTCGGGGTAGACCGTCAGGCGGGGGGCGAGGATGAACCCGCGGCCCTCGGTGACCTCGCGCAGCCGCTCGACGGCGGGCCACGCCTGTTCCGGGTTGACGTGGTCGGGCGTGACCGGCGACACCCCGCCCCAGTCGTCGATCCCGGCATCGAGCAGGGCCCCGAAGTCGTCGCTCAGGTTGGGGGGCGCCTGGAGGTGGATCTCGGCGGGCAGCACCAGGCGGGCGACGGCGAGGGTCCAGCGGTGCTCGTCGGGAGAGCACGGCGCCCACCGGTGCATCGCCGTGGTCGCTTTCGGGACGAAGTTCTGGACGATGACCTCTTGGACGTGGCCGTGCCGGCGGTGCGACGCGGCGATGGCCTCCAGCGCCTCGAGTCGATCGTGGCGGAGCTCGCCGATGCCCACCAGCACCCCGGTGGTGAACGGGATGGACAGCTCGCCGGCGGCGTCGAGGGTGGCCAGGCGACGGGCCGGGCTCTTGTCGGGGGCGCCGGCGTGGGCGTCGAGGTCGGGGTTGAGCGACTCCAGCATCATCCCCTGGGACGCGCTGACCTCACGCAGCCGGGCCAGCTCGTCACGATCGAGGGACCCGGCGTTGGCATGGGGCAGCAGCCCGGTCTCGTCGAGCACCAGCCGGCACATGGCCGCCAGGTACTCCACGGTGCTGGTGTGGCCCCGGTGGGCGAGCCAACGGGCCGCTTCGGGGTAGCGCAGCTCCGGACGCTCGCCCAGCGTGAAGAGGGCTTCGTGGCAGCCGGCAGCCACGCCGGCCCGGGCGATGTCGAGCACCTCCTCGGCGGCGAGGAACGGGGCGTCGACCCGCGCCGGCGGCCGGGCGAAGCTGCAGTAGCCGCAGCGATCGCGACAGAGCCGGGTCAGGGGGATGAAGACCTTGGGCGAGTAGGTGACCCGGTGCCCGTGGGCGCGCACACGCACGTCGGAGGCCTGCTCGAGGAGCTGATCCAACGGAGCATCGAGCAAACCGGCGCCGCGCATCCCGACGACCCTACGGCAGACCCGTGCCGACGCCGCCGTCGCCCGCCACCATGGGGGGACGCTCCTCACCATCACGGGCCACCACCTGCCCGGGCGGCGTCGGTGCTCGGGCGGCCGGATTCAGGACAACGTGCATGTCGCCGTGCAGGAGCGCCGCAAGCCGGTGGGGCTCGTCCCGGGGGTGGCGACCGTCGATCTCACCGGCGGTGGGCGGGCGTCACCCCGCCTGCGCCGCAGCGGCGGAAAGGCTGCGGTCGTAGACCGGGTCGGGCCGGAGGTGCAACAGCACGTGGCCGAGCAACGTCTCGGTCTGCAACGACGGGGCGGTGGCCGCCATGGCCCGGGGCGCCTGGCCCTCCAGCTCGACCCGGCACGAGAGACAGCCGCCCTGATGGCGGACCTCCAGCCGCCAGTCGGCACCGGCCAGCGCCACCGACAACGGCGCCGGTTCGTCGTCGCCGTCGCCCTCGTCGTGGTCGACGGGCGTGCCGGGCAACGCACAGCGCAGCCAGGATGCCAGGAGCACCCCTTCCGGACCGGGGCCGTGGGCGGTCGCCGAGCGCACGTCGTCGAGGCGCGCCAGGAGCTCTCGCCCGCGCACCGCCTCGGCCACCCGCCGGCGCAAGGGGAACAGCCGCAGCCACGCCAGATCGGTCACGGGGACGCGAGCGCGAAGTCGCTCGAGCGCCGCCAGCCGGGAGGCTCCGCCGGCCCGGGCGGTGTCGACCACCAGGTGGTCGGCCAGGTCGATCAGGCGGCTGCGGGCGGGCGGCAGGCGCTCACGGCACCACATGACGATCGGCAGATCGCTGAGCGTCAGCGGCTCGACCACCGAATCGAGGTGGTCGGTCACCGGTCCGCCGACCTCCAGAGCGACGTCGTCGATGCTGAGGCAGCGCTCGCCACGCTCCTGGAGGTGGACGCCGACCCGGGCGTCGAGACGGTGCCGATCACGGCCGACCACCCGCACCACCACCACGCGGGTGGGCTGCAGCACGCCGAGGCGGTGGACGGTGTCGAAGGTGTCGTCGACCTCGATCTGCTCACCGCCCACCGCGACCAGCGTGAGCGACGACGCGCGCACCGCACCACGCTGGTCGGCGCGGCGAAGTCGGGTGAGCGCCGAGAGCACCCGGTCCATGGTGGTGTCGGCCTCCCGCCAGGTCCCGACGCTGATCACTCCGGCGCTCACGGCCGGCGCCATGTCCGCCCGTCCTCGGCCAACAGCTCGTCGGCCCGGGCAGGACCCCAGGTGCCGGCGGCGTAGGGCGCGGGCGGGTGGGGGTCCTCGGCCCAGGCGTCGAGCAGGGGCTGGACGATGCGCCACGCCTGCTCCACCTCGTCGGTGCGGATGAACAGGGTCGGGTCGCCCAAGAGCGCATCGTGGAGGAGACGCTCGTAGGCCTCGGCCGGCGCCTCGATGAAGGCGGCGCCGTAGGAGAAGTCCATCGACACGCTGCGCACCTCGAAGGCCTGGCCGGGCACCTTGGCGCCGAACCGCAGCGTGATGCCCTCGTCGGGTTGGATGCGCAGGACCAGCGCGTTCGGGCCGAGCTCGGTCGCCTGGGTAGCAGCGAAGGGCAGGTGGGGGACCGCCTTGAATCCCAGCGCCACCTCCGTGGCCCGCTTGGGCAGGCGCTTGCCGGTGCGCAGGTAGAACGGCACGCCCGCCCATCGCCAGTTGTCGATGCGCAGGCGCATGGCGACATAGGTCTCGGTGTGGCTGGACGGGTCGACGTCGGGCTCCTCGAGGTAGCCGGGCACCTCCTCGCCGGCGACCCAGCCGGGTCCGTACTGGCCACGCACGGTCTCGGTGGCGACTTCGCTGGGCGTCAGGAGATCGACCGCCTCGAGTGCCTTCACCTTCTCGTCGCGAATCCCCTTCGGTGACATCGACGCCGGGGGCTCCATCGCCATGAGGGCGAGCACCTGCAGGGCGTGGTTCTGCACGATGTCGCGCAGCGCCCCGGCTTCTTCGTAGAAGCCCGCCCGGTGCCCGACCCCGGACGCCTCGGCCACGGTGATCTGCACCGAGTCGACGTAACGGCGGTTCCACACCGGCTCGAAGATGCTGTTGGCGAAGCGCAGGGCCAGGACGTTCTGGACGGTCTCCTTCCCCAGGTAGTGGTCGATGCGGTAGATCTGCTCTTCGTCGAGCACCTCGTGCAGGGCCTCGTCGAGCTGGACGGCACTGCGCAGGTCGCGCCCGAACGGCTTCTCGATGACCACCCGGGCGAACTTCCCCTCACCGGCGGGACGGTGCAGGCCACGCTGGCCGAGTCGGTGCACGACCGTGGCGAACACCCTCGGCGGGGTGGAGAGGTAGTAGAGCCGGTTGCCCGAGGTGCCGATCCGCTCGTCGAGGCCGTCGAGCACGACCTCCAGGCGTCGGTAGGTGTCTTCGTCGCCGTAGCCGCCGCTCACATAGCGCAGCCCAGCGGCAAGCGCCTGCCATGCTCGTTCGTCGACCGGTCCGGCCTCTTCCACCGCCTTGCGCATGCGCTCACGGAAGTCGTCGTCGGACAGCTCGCTGCGACCGACGCCCACCACGGCGGTGGCCGGGGAGAGCTGGTTGCCCGCCATGAGGGCGTGCAGGGCCGGCATGAGCTTGCGGCTGGTGAGATCACCACTGGCGCCGAAGATCACCACGGCCACCGGCTCCGACACCCGCTCGACGCCCAGCCCCTCCAGGAGGGGATGTGTGTCGTCGGCCATCAGCGGGTGGCCAGCTCGGCGGCCTTTTCCTCCAGCGCCTGGATCCCCTGGTCGAACGCCTTGGCGAAGGCGGCGACGCCCTCGTCCTCGAGCACCCGGCCGACGTCGTCGAGGTCGACGCCGACCTCGGCAAGGCGCTCCCAGAGGGCGTCTGCCTCGTCGAGGCCGGCGTCGGCGGTGCGACCCAGGGTCCCATGGTCGGCGAAGGCCTCCAGGGTGGCGACGGGCATGGTGGTGACGGTGTCGGGGGCGATCAGGCTGTCGATGTAGAGCGTGTCGGGCAAGCTCGGGTCCTTGGTCGACGTCGACGCCCACAGGGGCCGCTGCAGGCGAGCCCCGCGGGCGGCCAGCTCCTCCCATCGGGGTCCGGAGAAGGTGTCGACGAAGAGGCGGTAGGCCAACTTGGCCTGGGCGATCGCCGCCCGTCCCTGGAGCTCCAGCGCTTCGGGGGTGCCCAGCGCCCGGAGGCGGCGGTCGACCTCGGTGTCGACACGGCTGACGAAGAACGACGCCACGCTGTGCACCCGCCGCAGCGACGAGGCGCCGGCGTCGGAGGCCACCAGCTCCTCGAGGCCGGACAGGTAGGCCTCCATGACCTCGGCGTAGCGCTGGAGGCTGAAGATCAGCGTCACGTTGATGCTGCAGCCCTCGGCGATCATCTGGCGCACGGCCGGCACTCCCTCGGTGGTGCCGGGGATCTTCACCAACAGGTTGGGTCTGGCGATGTCGGTGTGCAGCCTGCGGGCACCTTCGACGCTTCCCTCGGTGCTGTGGGCCAGGTCGGGGGCCAGCTCGAGCGAGACGAAGCCGTCACCGCCGTCGCTGTCGCCGTAGAGGGGGCGCAGCACGTCCAGGGCGTCGGCAACGTCGGTGATGGCCATCGCCCAGTACGCACGGGTGGCCGAGCACCCATCCTTGGCCAGCTCGGCGAACTGGTCGTCGTAGGCGGTGCCGGCGGCCATGGCCTTCTGCAGGATCGAAGGGTTCGACGTGATGCCGCGGATGCCCTGGTCGACGCGACGCTGGAGGGTGCCGTCGAGCAGCCAGTCGCGACGCAGGTCGTCGAGCCAGGGGCTCTGGCCGTAGCGGTGGTACAGGTCGTGGAGGGTGGACATGGCGCTCCTCGCGAGTGCGATCCGGTCGACCAGCTACCTATCCCGCCAGCGCCTCGGTTAGACGCCGATGTGCGACCTCAGGCGGAGACGAGCTTGCGCACCGCTGCGGCGATGTGCTCGGCGTCGATGCCGGCGGCGGCCATCAACTCGTCGGGCTTGCCCGAGCCCGGCATCTCCCGCACCGCCAACTTGGTGACCCGGGTGTGGACGTCGGTGTCGGCGAAGACCTCGAGCACGGCGTCGCCCAGCCCGCCCTCGGGCCAGTGGTCCTCCACCGTGATGACCCGGTTCCCCGATGCCCGGGCGGCGGCGCGCAGGCCCTCGGCGTCGATGGGCTTGACCGAGTACGCGTCGACGACCCGCACGGCGATGCCGTCGGCGGCCAGGCTCTCGGCAGCCTCGAGCGCCTCGTGCAGGGTGATGCCAGCGGAGACGATCAGGGCCTGGTCGGCATCGCTCTCGCGTACCACCTTGCTGCCACCGACCTCGAAGGTCTCGTCCGGCCCATAGATGACCTCGGTGCTGCCCCGGGTGGTCCGGAGATAGGAGATTCCCTCCAGATCGGCCATCCGGGCCACCAGGGCGGCGGTCTGATTGCCGTCGCAGGGGTAGAGGATCGTGCTGCCGTAGACCGCGCGCAGCGAGGCGAGGTCCTCGAGGCCCATCTGGGACGGTCCGTCCTCACCGATGGAGACGCCGACGTGGGACCCCACCAGCGAGAAGCTGGCCTGGCTCACCGCGGCCATGCGCACGAAGTCGTAGGCACGGGTGAAGAAGGCGGCGAAGCTCGACGCGAACGGGGTCCACCCGCGGACCTGCATGCCGACGGCGGCGGCCACCAGTTGCTGTTCGGCGATGTACATCTCGAAGAAGCGCTCGGGGTGGGCGTCCTTGAAGATCTCGGCGTGGGTGGAGTTGCTCACCTCACCGTCGAGCGCCACCACGTCGCCGCGGGCGGAGCCGACGGCGGCCAGCGCCTCGCCGTAGGCCTTGCGGGTCGCCACCGAGTCGCCCAGCTCGTAGCGGGGCAGCTCCAGCGCAGCGGTCTCGAAGGTGTGCGGCTGCCCCGTGCCCTCGGGCTTGGGGACCTCGACGGTGAGGTTGCGCTCGCCACCGAGCTCGGCGATGGCGTCGTCGCGATCGGCCAGCGGCTTGCCGTGGGCGTCGTCCTTGTCCTCCACGGCGGCCACGCCCTTGCCCTTCTTGGTGCGGGCGACGATCACCGTGGGCTTGCCGGTCGTGGCCACCGCCTCGGCGTAGGCTGCGTCGATGGCCCCGACGTCGTGGCCGTCGATGCCGATGGCATGCCAGCCAAAGGCGCGTGCCCGGTCGAGGTAGCTGTCGACATCCCAACCGTGCATGGTCTCGCCCCGCTGCCCGAGGCGGTTGACGTCGATGATGGCGGTCAGGTTGTCGAGACCGGCGTGGGCGGCGTGCTCGAACGCCTCCCACATCGACCCCTCGGCCATCTCGCTGTCGCCGCAGAGGACCCAGACCCGGTAGGGCAGGCGGTCGAGCTGCTTGCCGGCCAGCGCCACCCCCACGCCGATGGGCAGGCCCTGCCCGAGCGAGCCGGTGGCCACGTCGACCCACGGCAGGATCGGGGTCGGGTGGCCCTCGAAGCGGCTGCCGTGGACCCGGAAGGAGAGCAGGTCGTCCTCAGAGGCGGCGCCGACCGCCTTGTAGATGCTGTACAGCAGCGGCGAGGCATGGCCCTTGGAGAAGATGAGGTGGTCGTTGTTGGGGTTCTCGGGGTCGTCGAAGTCGTAGTGGAGGTACTTGCTGATGAGCACCGCCATGAGATCGGCCGCCGACATCGAAGACGTGGGGTGGCCCGACTTCGGCCCCGCCGCCGCCCGAACCGAATCGACCCTGAGCTGCTGACCGAGCTCTTCCCACTGCTGCTGGTCGTCCATCGCCCCGTCCCCTCGTGATGCGCCACAAAACCCCGGACGGAGCCACCCTAGCCCTCGTCGCTCCGACCGGCGAGAAATCCGCTCGGCGGACGCGGGGGCGGCGCGACGCCTTCAGGCCCGACGACCGTCCGAGAAGAGCACGACCGAAGCGGTGAAGCCGTGGAGGAAGCTGCGGCCTCCCACCGGACCGATCTCGCCGGCGCACGACATCCCGGCCAGCGGGGCTCCACCCAGGGCGTCGGAGATGATCCCGGCATCGTGGTCGGCGACCCCGAAGAGGTGCGAGCCGCGACCGTTGCAGGTGAAGAGCAGGGCACCGTCGGCGCGCTCGCCGGCCATCAGGTCCCGCAGGTCCTCGTCGGCGGAGTCGGCGTCGCGCACCTGGAACTGCAGGGTGTCGCCCACGTCGACCTCGTCGCCCACCGCCACGGCACGGTGCTCCTCGTCGGCCCCGAGGACGTTGCGGATCAGGAAGTCACCTCGGCCGAAGTCGAGCTTGTGCTCGTCGATGACCCGACCCACGTGGAGCCCGTGCTCCACCAGGGCCAGATCGTCGGGGCCCAGTGAGGCGACCAGCTCCTGGACCCGCTCCAGGGCCGGGCGCCCGGCGAGCTCGTAGACGATCTGGCGCTCACCCCGGGTGACGGTCATGGGGTCGCCGATGGGGCGGCATCCCTGCGACACGACGGTCGTGACGTCGACGCCGGAGAGGATCACCCCCACCGCCCCGTCGGAGACGACCGTGCCGTCGAGGACCAGGCGGTTGCCGCCGGGACCTCTCGCTGCCGAGGCCAGGCCGCCGATCACCGGTAGGTCGACCTCCGCCTGGTCGCGCAGACCCTCGAGGAAGTTGTCGGCAGGGAAGCTGAAGGGGTCGGCCAGCAACAGCACGGCGCCGGCGTCGTCCGGTAGCTCCTCGGCCGGCGGAAAGCCGGTGATGGCCACGCCGCCGTCGTGGCGGACGGCGCTGAGGCGCAGCGGCGCGACCGCACCCATCCGGGCCGCCCACAGCGAGATGGCGGGCCGTTGCTCCACCTCGCGCTGGCCGCCGACGATCGACGACGCCGTGCAACCGATCAACACGTCGGGCACCACCAGCGACCGCACGGCGGCGACGATGTC
>JAHWJH010000044.1 GCA_019348555.1 Actinomycetota bacterium | reverse complement strand
CGGTCCATGATCTGGAACCACTCGAGATCGTCCGGGTCGACGTCGTAGCGGGGGCACACCAGGGCCACGTGGCCGCCGGCGTCGAGCTCGGCCACCAGCGGGAGGAGCCCGGTGCGGGGCTCGGCCGACTCCAGGCGCTCCACGGCGTCCCGCCAGTCGGCGATGGCGGGGTCGGCGACCAGTCCGGTGGGATCGGCGTAGCGCAGTTCCGGCCCGAGGTAGTAGTGCAGCAGCGGCACGTGCTCCATGTGCACCGAGACCACCAGGTCGCCGTCCTCCAGGACGGGCGCAACCACCGAGGCCGCCCGCCGGACGTTGCTCTTCTGGGGCAGCTGGCGGTCGGGAACGAAGGAGGCGGCCACCGGCTGGGCCCAGAAGCCCACGATCAGCACCAGGGCGACCAGCCCCCGCCGTCCCGCCCGAGCAAGGCCGAGGGCGGCGAGGAGGAGCAGGGGGGGCAGGAACAGTCCGAAGTAGCGACTGGCCCACGCCGGACGGAGCTGGGAGGAAGCCCAGGCGGCGAACAGCGTCGCCACCAGCACCACGGCCAGCGCGGTGACGGCCGAGGCCGTGGCCCGGTCGCCGCCCCGCCGAACCACCTCGAACAGCACCGGCAGGGCCACCAGCACGAGGGCGAGCACCACCCGCTGGTCGCTCAGCACCGATCCCAGCGCGCCCAGCAGGTAGGCGGGGTCGGGGCGCTGGGACCACGGGGCGCTGGTGTGGGCGGCCTGGAACAACAGGGTCGGGACCCACGGGGCGTAGAGGACGGCGACCGAGCCGAAGGCGACCAGCGCGTCGACGAAGGTCCGCCGCCGGTCGGCGCCGGTCACGAGCAGCCACACCGTGGCCACCCCCAGGCCGGCCAGCAGGTACAGCGCCCAGTTGTGGGTGTAGAGGGCCAGGGCCAGGCCGGCCACGAGAAGGGGCAGCCAGCGGCGCCGGCCGAGGACCACGACGTGCACGAAGGCGACCACGGCCACCAGCGCCAGCAGGGCCAGCAGGCTGTACATCCGCGCTTCCCGGCCGTAGTAGGTGAGGTAGCCGCTCGTGGCGGCGAGGGTGGCGGCGACCCACGCCGTCCGGCGGTCGAACAGCGTCCCGGTGAGCCAGAAGGCCACCGGCACCGTGACCAGCGCGAACACCAGGGACAGGGCCCGGACCGCCTCCTCCGAACGCCCGAACGCCTCCATCCAGGCGTGGAGGACCAGGTAGTACAGCGGCGGCGAGCCGTCCTGGGCCAACAGGCGGGGGATGTCGCCCAACGGATGGGAAGCGATCCCGATGGAGATGCCCTCGTCGAGCCAGAGCGACACCCTGAGGCCCTCCAGGCGCAGCGCCACCGAGGCGGCGAGCAGGGCGACGAGCCCGAAGAGCTCCACCCTGCCCACCCGTCGAGCCCGTCGCCGGCGCACCCTGGCCGGCCGGGGCGCGGGGCGGGGACGGGGTGCCCGCGCCCCGGTGGCCGCCTCCTTCTCGCCGACGGCGTCGCCGTCGCCGGCCACCCTGAGCTGGGACATCGCCTCAGCCCTGCTTCTCGTAGACGAGCAGGAACATCGAGGAGCCGGCGGCGTTGCGGGGCGGCGGCGCCACCGGGCCCTCGACGAGCTCCATGGACAGTTGATCGTCGAGCGCCGAGCGCCACTCGGCACAGTTGCGGGCGGAGGCCTCGAACCACGGCAGACGCAGTCGGGCGCGGTCGGAGGTGGGCGAGAGGCGAGCGCAGGCCAGCACCACGTGACCGCCCGTGTCGAGGTCGTCGATCAGGGGAACCAGCCCCTCGTCGGGTGAGGCGGCCTCCACTCGGCTCAGAGCGTCGCGCCAGTCGACGATGCCGGGATCGGGGACAAGGCCCATGGGGTCGGCGTAGCGCAGGTCCGGACCGAGGTAGTAGTGGAGCAGGGGCACCTGCTCCATGTGGGTCGACACCACCACGTCGCCGGGCTGCAGCCGGTCGGCGATGCGCGCCGCCGCCGGGCCGACGTTGCTCTTGCGCGGGATCGACGGCCGGTGGAACAGGCCCAGGCGACCGCCGGGGTCGACCCACAGCAGCGTGACCAACCCGAGCGCGAGCAGGCCTCGCCTGCCGTCACGGGCCAAGCCGGCGGCGGCGAGGAGGAGCAGGGGAGCGAGCACCAAGCTGAAGTAACGGGTGGCCCAGGCGGGCGACAGCTGGGAAGCGAGCCACGCCACCACCACGGTGGCCACGGCGAGGATGGCGAGCACGGTCACCACCAGGCCACCGGGCGAGCGCACGCGTCGTCCTGCCAGCAGCGCCGGACCTGCGATCACCACGAGCAGCAGCCCGACGGCTCGGTCGCCGAGAAGGGTAGGGAACGCTCCCAGCAGATCGCCCAGGTCGGGACTTGCCGACCACGGCGCGCCGGTGTGGGCGGCTTGGACCGCCAACGTCGGCAGCCACGGGGCGTAGAGCAGCGCCACCGCACCGAAGGCGACCACGGCGTCGCGCCACTCGAGCTCCGCACCGAGGCGCTTGGCGACCACCACCACCACCGCCAGCGCGACGCCGAGGAACAGGCCCCAGTTGTGGGTGTAGAGCAGCAGCGTCAGCGCGACCACGAAGACCGGGAGCGACCGGCGATGGCCGAAGACGAGGGCCCGGACGCAGGCGGTCGTGCACACCAGCCCGAGCAGCAGCACCAGCGTGTACATGCGGGCCTCGCGGGCATAGACGGTGAGGTAGGAGCTGGTGGCGAACAAGCTCGCCGCCACCCACCCGGCCCTCCGGCCGAACAGGCGGTCACCCGCCCAGAAGGCCACCGGCACGGTGGCGGTGGCGAACAGCAGCGACAGGGCCCGTACCGCTTCGACCGAGCGACCGAAGACCTCCATCCAGCCGTGCAGCACCAGGTAGTACAACGGAGGTGACCCGTCCTGGACCAACAGCCCCGGGATGTCCGCCCAGGGATGGGATGCGATGCCCACCGACAGGCCTTCGTCGATCCACATCGAGATGCCCATGCCGGGCAGTCGCAACACCGCCGAGACCACCGTCAGCGCCGCCAGCCACAGCGCCACGACGGCGCCGCTGCGTGGCTGGCCGGTGGCCTCGGGGCGGCGCGCCGGGGCCGTCTCGACCGCGGGCTCGACGGAGCTGAGGTCGTCATCGCCATGGGTGGTGGGCACGACGGTCTGGCTCAAGGACCCTCCCACCCTGACCCGTTGGCCGACGAGCGACCGCTCGAGGATTTCCCGGTCACCTCGACCGACGCGTACGCTGCCGCCTGCACGAGTTCCGCCAGCGTTCCGGAAGCCGGCGGGTCAACGTGCCCAGGAGGTGGTTCCGCACGGTGCGAGAGCCTACGCACCCGGAGGTCGACAGCTGACATGAGCCAACCCACTCTGCCCGACACTGAGGGGCTCGAGACCTCGGCGGCCGCGAACGCCGCCGACCCGTCGCCGAAGGTGGTCATCATCGGCGCCGGACCGGCAGGACTCACCGCCGCCTACCAGCTGCTCCAACAGGGGGTGCGCTCCACGGTGTTGGAGGCGGACAAGGTCGTCGGCGGCATCAGCCGCACCGTCGAGGCCGACGGCTGGCGCTTCGACATCGGCGGCCACCGCTTCTTCACCAAGGTCAAGGCGGTCGAGGAGCTCTGGCACGAGATCCTCGACGAGGGCGACTTCATGTTGCGCCCGCGGATGAGCCGGATCTTCTACGACGGCAAGTTCTTCGACTACCCCCTCAAGGCGTCCAACGCGCTGGGCAACCTCGGGGTGATCGAGGCCCTGCGCTGCGTCGCCTCCTACGCCTGGGCCCGGGTGCATCCCCCGGCCGACCAGACCAACCTGGCGGGTTGGGTCTCGGCGCGCTTTGGTCGTCGCCTCTACGGGATCTTCTTCAAGACCTACAACGAGAAGCTGTGGGGGGTGTCGGCCGAGGAGATCTCCGCCGACTGGGCGGCCCAGCGCATCAAGAACCTCTCGCTGATGGGAGCGGTGATGAACGCCGTGCTGCCCAAGCGCAACCAGACGGAGATCACCAGCCTCATCGAGGAGTTCCAGTACCCGAAGTACGGGCCGGGGATGATGTGGGAGCGGGCCACGGAGAAGGTGCTCGCCGGCGGCACCGACGTGGTGATGCAGACCAAGGTGACCAAGGTCCGCCACGCCGCAGGTCGCGCCACGGCGGTGCTGGCCCGCGGCGAGAGTGGCGAGCGCGAGTACCCCGCCGACCACGTCGTGTCGTCCATGCCCATCAGCTCGCTGGTACGGGCGATGGACCCGCCGGTGCCCGAGGACGTGCAGCGCGCCGCCGACGACCTGCACTACCGGGACTTCCTCACCGTGGCCCTGGTCATGCCCGAGTCGGCGGGCTTCGCCGACAACTGGATCTACGTGCACTCCCCCGACGTGCGGGTCGGACGGATCCAGAACTTCGGGTCCTGGTCGCCGTATCTGGTCAAGGACGGACGCACCTGCCTGGGCCTCGAGTACTTCGTCTTCGAAGGCGACGACCTGTGGGAGGCCGACGACGCCGACCTGGTGGAGTTGGGCAAGCGCGAGCTCGCCACTCTGGGTCTGGTCGATCCGGCCCTGGTCGAGTCGGGCTACGTGGTGCGGATGCCGAAGGCCTACCCGGTGTACGACGACTCCTACAAGCAGAACGTCGACGTGCTGCGCCGGTGGCTGGCCGACAACACGCCGAACGTGCACCCGGTTGGCCGCAACGGCATGCACAAGTACAACAACCAGGACCACTCCATGCTGACGGCCATGCTCACCGTCGAGAACATCCTCGGCGCCTCCCACGACATCTGGCAGGTCAACGTCGAGGAGGACTACCACGAGGAGGGGGAGCTGAAGGACCGCAACCCGTCCGGCGGCACCGGCCGGGACGCCCCCATCACCAACCGCCCCCGCCCCGCCACCCGCACCCCTTCCTGAGCGGACCCGCCAGCGGGCTCAGCAGGGCGGCTCGACGGGGTCCTCGGGCTCGGGTGGCGCCGGTGCGGGCGCGGGCGCGGGCGCAGGTGGCGCCTCCGGGGAAGGAGCGGCCTGCTGGGGGGCACGCGGGGTGGGCAGGATCCCGGTGTAGTCCGCCCCAGTGACCAGCACGGCGTCGACCAACTCGAGCTGGGGGTCCTCCTTGAGCGTGGGCGCGGTCGCGAGGTAGAGGCTGAGCAGCTCTGCCTCGGCCTGCTTGCCGGGGGCGTGGCGGATGGTGGTGGTCTGGAAGCGGGACCCGGCGTCGTCGGAGCCGGACACGTTGAACTTGGCGTTCGACAGCTGCTCCCGGGCGGCGGCCGCCTCACCCGTGCGCCCCGAGCCGTTGAGGACGCGCACCACCACCGCCGAAGGCTGCAGCACCTCTTCGCCCGGCACCACCCCTCGGAACACGTCCAGGATCTCGTCGGCCTCGTCCTCTTCGAGGAACAGCACCCCCTGGCGGGCGCCGAGGTTGCCCAGACGGGTCGGCAGCGTGAACTGCTGGAAGGCGCCGGGCTCGAGGGTCTGGAACCTCCGGCCGAGAGCGAGGATGTCGCCGGCGTCGAGCTTCTGGTCGAAGGCGACATTGTTCTCGGCCACCCCGATGAGGTCGGCCAGCTTCTTCGGGTTGGTGAGTCCCTTGGCGAGGGCCTCGCTGACGGCCTGGCGGATGAACTTCTGCTGGCGCTGCACCCGACCGACGTCGGCGGTGGGGTCGGACTGCCAGCGGCCGTCGACGAACTCCTCGTAGTGGCGGCTGCGCACGTACGACAGGGCCTGGAAGCCGTCGAGGGTCACGCAGCCGGTCTGATCGATGTCGAGGCCGCTCACGTTGTTGCCGTTGGGGTCCCGATCCCGCACCGGCACCGGCAGGTAGATCTCGATGCCGCCCACGGCGTCGACCAGGGCCTGGAAGCCCTCGAAATCGACCTGCACGTAGTGGTGGACGGGAAGGTTGAAGTTGAGCTGGATCGTCTCGACCAACTGTGACGGTCCCCCCTGGAACGCCTCGTTGATGCGGGTGCGCTGACCGGTGCCGGCAACGGTGACGATGAGGTCGCGCGGAAACGACACCATCGACGCCGTCTGGGTCTCGGGATCGACCCGCACCAGGATCATGGTGTCGGCACGCTGGCCGCCCGAATCGGCGGCGTCGCCGAAGTACTCCTGGTCGTCGCCGCCCTCGACGAACGCACGCGAGTCGCTGCCGACCAGCAGGTAGTTCTGCGCCCGGCCCGGGACCTCGTCGTTGAGGATCCCGCCCAGATCGAGGCGGGGGATGTTGCCGAAGCGGTAGTAGGAGTAACCCACGGCGCTGGCCGCCAGGACGCAGGTGGCGATCAGCACGCAGTTGAAGGTGATGAGGAAGCGCTGCGGCCAGCTCCGACGCAGGCGCGCCTCAGGTGCGGCCGTGACCATTTGCCGGCAACGTTAGCGCTGGCCCTCCTCGGCCGGAGGGCACGCGTCGTAAGGTGGCCGGGTGCGGCCCCTCGATGCGTCGCTCGGGGCCGCCTCGGTGTGGCTCGACGGTGAGCTGGTGGCGCCCGGCGATGCGCTGGTCTCGGCCTTCGACCACGGAGTCACCGTGGGCGACGGGGTGTTCGAGACGCTGCGCTTGTACCGGGGCGTGCCCTTCGCCCTGCGCCGCCACCTCGACCGGCTGGCCCGATCCGCTGCCGGGCTCGGCCTGATGGCGCCCGAGCGGGCGGTGCTCGAGGGCGCCGTCGAGGAGGCGGTGGCGTCCGCCGGGTTGACCGACGGCCGGCTTCGGATCACCGTCACCGGCGGACCTGCTCCGCTCGGCTCCGCTCGGGGGACGTCCGGTCCCACGGTGATCGTGGCGGTGGCGCCGCTCGACCCCTTCGGTCCCACGGCATCGGTGGCGGTGGTGCCGTGGGCCCGCAACGAACGCAGCGCCGTGGCCGGGCTGAAGACCACCTCCTACGCCGAGAACGTGGTGGCGCTGGCCTACGCCGTGGCTCGGGGCGCGTCGGAAGCGCTCTTCGCCAACACCAGGGGCGAGCTGTGCGAGGGCACCGGCAGCAACGTGGTGCTCGCCGTCGACGGGGGCCTGGTGACGCCGGCCCTGTCGTCGGGATGCCTGGCGGGGGTCACCCGGGCCCTGGTGCTCGAGCGCTGCGAGGTGACCGAGGTCGACCTGCCCCTCGCCGCCCTGGAGATCGCCGACGAGGCGTTCCTGACCTCCACCACCCGGGAGGTGCAGCCCATCGCCGCCGTCGACGGCCGCCCGCTGCCCTCGGCCCCGGGGCCCCTCACCGCCGGGGCCATCGCCGCCTTCGCCGCCCTGGTGGCCTCCGACCTCGACCCCTGACCACTCCCCTTCCGTTCTGGCCGGTCAGACGTCGGGGAAAGCGCGACGTTCCGCCGGCCAGAAGCGAGGGGCGGTCGCCACCTGGGCCAGGGTGGCGGCGCGCAGGGCGCCGGTCTGGGCGAACACCAGGTGGAACATGGCCTCCCGGGCCCAGCGCTGCGCGGGGTGCGAGCGCACCATGGCCTTGCCACCCAGGCTGGTGACCAACGCCGAGGTGATCTCCACGCCGAGCAGCACCGCCTCGGCGGTGGCGGCCAGACGGGCGTCGACCGACGCCTCGGCGGCATCGGCGTCGGCCAGGCGGTAGGACCGCTGTCGGGTGTCGTGGAGCCGGGAGGCGAGGGCGTCGGCCACCTCGGGCGCCGTGCGGCCCAGGTGCGCCAGCGCGGCGAGGGGGATGCCGAAGACCGACGGCTGGGCGTTGGCGGCCCGGAGGTGGTCGGCGGCGAGCCAGTCGGCACGCGCCATGCGCAGCACGACGTCGTCGGGCGCCACGGCCAGGCCGTCGAGGGTGAGCGCCACGGTGCGGGTGCCGGCCATCGCCGCCAGGTCGAGCTCGCCGGCGGAGCACATCTCCGGGCCGTCGTCCGCCGGGATCAGGGCGAAGACCACCTCGTCGTCGGTGGCCGCACCCACCAGCACCACGTCGATCAGCCCCCAGCCCGTGCACCAGGGCTGGGTGCCGCTGAAGCGCCAGCCGGCGCGGTCGACGGTGGCGACGACCGACGGCGACGGGTTGCGCAGGTGCGAGAAGGCCACTCCGGCCTGCACGGCGCCCGAGCACAGGTCGGGGAGGTAGCGCTCGGCGAGCCCGACGTTGGCGCTGGCGGCGAGCATCTTGACCACCGGGTGGTGCTGGAACCACACCAGCCACGTGTTGCCGTCGGCTCCCGAGAGGCACTCGGCCACCTCCCGGTAGACCATGGGAGCCACGTCGCTCCCCCCCGCCCAGGAGGGCCCCGCCAGCCCGTGGAGCCCCGCCGCCGCCAGCCGGTCGAGCGTCGATCGCTCGACGCCGTGGCGCTCCACCCGCTCGGCCTCGCCAGCCAGCGACCGGCCGAGGGCGCGCGCCGCGTCCGGCAGGTCGGTCGGGTTCACCGCCTCACCGTAGCGACGCCGGGTTCAGGAGGCGGGGCGGAGGTGGACCACGTCGGCGGCGGCCACCTGCCGGCGGCCGGTGGAGGTGGCGACGACGAGGTGGCCGGAGTCGCTCAGGTCGACGGCGCGGCCCTCGAAGGACCCGCTCGCCAGCTCGACCCGCACCCGCCGGCCGAGGGTGGTGCACGCCTGGCGGTAGGCGTCGAGCACGGCGGCGGTCCCGCCCGGCGACACCACCTCGGCGTAGCGACGCTCGAGATGGACCAGCCAGCCGGCGAGCAGGGCCTCGCCGTCGACGGCACGGCCGGCCAGGTCCTCCAGGGCCACCGCCCCGTCCACGGTGGCCGAGGCGGGGGTGACGTTGAGCCCCACGCCCACGACGAGCGCAGCCAGCCGCTCACCGGTGATCACCGCCTCGCCGAGCACGCCGGCCAGCTTCGCCGACCCGTCGGGCGCCACCAGGTCGTTGGGCCACTTGAGCGCCGGTGCCACCCCGGCGACCTCGGCACAGGCGTCGGCGGTGGCCAGGGCCACGGCCATGCCGACCACCGGCGCCGAGTCGGCAGCGACCGGCGGGCGCAACAGCACCGACGCCAGGAGGCTCGAGTGCGGTGGTGCGCTCCAGATACGACCCCGTCGCCCCCGTCCCGCCGTCTGGTGGTCGGCGACGACGACGACCCCCTCGGAGGCACCGGCGGCCCCCAGCTCCAGCGCCAGGCGGTTGGTGGAGTCGAGCTGGTCGAAGCGCCGGAGGTCGACGAAGCGAGCGGGTTGCCCCCCCGGTGGCATCGTCTGGAACGATAGGGCGCCCATGTCGAGCGCCCCCCGCCCCATCACCAAGGTCCTGGTGGCAAACCGGAGCGAGATCGCCGTACGCGTGATCCGAACCTGCCGGGAGCTGGGCATCGCCAGCGTGGCGGTGTACTCCGACCCCGATCGAGATGCCCTCCACGTGCGCATGGCCGACGAGGCCTACGCCCTCGGCGGTACCGCCGCCGCCGAGAGCTATCTCGACGTCGACAAGGTGCTGGCCGTGGCCGGCGCCAGCGGTGCCGACGCCGTGCACCCCGGCTACGGCTTCCTGTCGGAGAACGCCGGCTTCGCCCGGGCGGTGGCCGAGTCCGGCATGGTCTTCGTGGGCCCGCCGGCGGCTGCCATCGAGACCATGGGCGACAAGCTGGCCGCCCGCCAGGCCGCCGCCGCCGCCGGTGTGGCCCCGGTGCCCGGCAACCCCGACCCGGTCACGTCCGTGGACGAGGTCCTGGCGTTCGGCGCCAGCCACGGCTGGCCGGTGGCGGTCAAGGCGGCCCACGGCGGCGGGGGTCGAGGCCTCAAGGTGCTGTCCGGCGCCGAAGGCGCCGCTGAGGCCATGGCGTCTGCCCGTCGGGAGGCCATGGCCTCCTTCGGCCGTGACGAGCTCTACGTCGAGCGGTACCTGAGCTGGCCGCGCCACGTCGAGGTGCAGGTCATGGCCGACGGCTCCGGCACCGTGCTCGCCGTCGGCGAGCGCGACTGCTCGGTGCAGCGGCGCCATCAGAAGCTGGTCGAGGAGTGCCCGGCGCCGGGATTGTCCGAGGAGCTGCGCCGGCGCATGGGGGACGCCGCCGTCGCCGTGGCCTCCTCCTGCGGCTACATCGGAGCGGGAACGGTCGAGTTCCTCGTGGAGGACGGCGAGTTCTGGTTCCTCGAGATGAACACCCGCCTGCAGGTCGAGCACCCCGTGACCGAGGTCGTGTACGGCCTCGATCTCGTCGCCGAGCAGCTGCGGGTGGCCGCCGGTCTCGGCCTGTCGTTCACTGCCGACGAGCTCGTGGCACGTGGGTGCGCCATCGAGTGTCGGATCAACGGTGAGGACCCAACCGGCGGGCGCTTCTCCCCCTCCCCGGGACGCATCACCTTCCTGGCGGCGCCTGGAGGGCCGTTCTGCCGCTTCGACGCGGGCTTCACCAGCGGCGACGAGCTCAGCCAGTACTACGACAACCTCATCGGCAAGCTCGTCGTGTGGGGCCGTGACCGGGAGGAGGCCCGCCGGCGCATGCTGCGTGCGCTCGACGAGTTGGTGGTGGAGGGTGTGGCCACGACGGTTCCCGCCCACCAGCTGGTGCTGGCCGCCCCCGACTTCATCGACGTGACGCACTCCACGGCGTGGCTGGAACAGCGCCTCGATCTGTCGTCGCTGACCGCCTCGGTCGCCGCCCCCGCTCCCGCACCGGCCGACGACGAGCCCGCCCGGGTGCGTCGAGACGTCGACGTGGAGGTCGACGGGCGGCGGTTCAACGTGGCGCTGTGGGTCCCCGACGTGATAGCAGCGCCCTCGCCGGTCGCCCGTCCCGGCGCCGCCCGTTCCCGGGGCCGCGGTGGCGGCGCGTCCGGGACCGACGACGCCACGGTGACGGTGCCCATGCAGGGCACGATCGTGGCCGTCCTGGTGGCGGTGGGCGACGAGGTGGAGGGCGGTCAGACGGTGTGCGTGCTGGAGGCCATGAAGATGGAGAACCAGATCGCCGCCGGACGCTCGGGGACGGTCGCCGAGGTGCGGGTCTCGCCCGGCCAGGCCGTAGCGTCGGGCGACGTGGTCCTGGTGATCGGGTAGGCGTGGCCGAGAAGAAGAACCACAACTCCCTCACCGACCGGGCGCTGCGTGTGGTCGAGGACGTCGTCTACGTGTTGATCTGCATCGTCCTCACCGGTGCGGCCGGGTGGCTGCTCGTGAAGGCGGGCTACGACCTGGTCTCCGGCGGCGAGGCCGGGGTGAAGGTCACCGTCAGCGGGATCCTCGACACCCTCCTGCTCGTGTTCATCCTCATCGAACTGCTCAGCGCCGTGCGCACGACGCTGGTGGAGCGCCAGCTGCTGGCCGAGCCGTTCCTGCTGGTGGGCATGATCGCCACCATCAAGGAGATCGTGGTCGGCAGCCTGGAGGCCAAGGACCTCGCCGGCAAGGACCCCCAGGCCTTCACCCACGTGATGACCGAGATCGGCGTGCTCGGGGGGGTCCTGCTGGTCCTCGCCGTCTCGTCGTATCTCCTTCGCCGCAAGGAACGTGAGCCGGAAGAGTCCGAGGAAGGAGACGCCGCCTCGGAGTAGCGCCCCCTGCGCCGGCCGACTATTCGGCGGCGTCGGCGAGGGCTTCGGCGAGGGACGGGTGCACGAGCAGGCTCTCGACGATGTCGGTGACCCGCAGTCCGGCGGTGACGGCGAGCGCCAGGACCGAGATCAGCTCAGAGGCGTTGCGGCCCACGATCGACCCGCCGAGCACGACGCCGGTTGCCGGGTCGGAGACGATCTTGACGAAGCCCCGGGCGTCGCCGTCGATGAGGGCCCGGGCGGAGGCGGCGAAGGGCACCTTGGTGGCCCTGATCTTGCGCCCGGCGGCGAAGGCCTCCGACTCGGTGAGGCCCACGTCGGCGATCTCCGGCTCGGTGAAGATGGCGGAGGCGGCCTTGTCGTAATCGAGGTGGCGGTGGGCCCTGGTGTGCAGGCCCATGGCGTGCTCGGCGATCTTGCGCCCCTGCATCGAGGCCACCGACGACAGGGGCAGCTTCCCCGACAGGTCACCGGCGGCGTAGATGTGGGCCACGTTGGTCTGGCCGTGGTGGTTGACGGGGACGAAGCCGCGGTCGGACTCCACCCCGGCGGCGTCGAGACCCAGGTTCTCGGAGTTGGGCACGAAGCCGATCGCCAGCAGGGCGTGGGAGGCGGCCACCCGCCGGCCGTCGTCGCAGCGCACCACCACGCTGTCGGGGCCGCGGTCGATGGCCTCGGCCTTGGCCCCCTTGAGCAGCATGACCCCCCGGGCGAGGAAGTCGGCCTCGAGCACGGCGGCCACGTCGGCGTCCTTGTCCGGCAGCACCTGCTGGCGACTCACGATCAGGCTCACCTTGGAGCCGAACGAGGCGAACATGTGCACGAACTCGACGCCGGTGACACCCGAGCCGATCACCACCAGGTGCTCGGGGATCTCCGGGGGCGGATAGGCGTCGCGGGTGGTGAGGATGCGCTCGCCGTCGACCTCGGCCCACGGCGGGACCCGGGGCCGGCTGCCGGTGGCGAGCAGCACGGCGTCGGCATCGATCTCGATCACGTCGGTGTCGGTCTCCACCACCACCTGGTGGGGGCCCTTGAGGCGACCGGAGCCCCGCAGCATGCGTACCCCCTGGCTCTCCAGGAGCGTGGAGACCGACCGGCTGAGGCGCTCGGTGATGGCGGCATTGCGGGGGCCGAGGCTCTCGAGGTCGAAGGAGGCGTCGACGTCGGCCAGGCCGAGGCCCCCCGAGCGCCGGGTGAGGGCCATGGCGCCCCCGGTGGCGATCATCGCCTTGGAGGGGATGCAGTCCCACAGGTGGGCGGCCCCACCCACGATGTCGCGCTCGACCAGCGTCACCTCGGCACCCAGGCGGGCGGCGTGGGTGGCGGCGGTGTTGCCCGCCGGCCCCCCGCCGAGGATCACGAACCGGACCGGTGCCGTCACCCCCTCACGCTACCCATCAGGCTCGCTACGGTCGCCGGAAAGGCAAAAGCTTTGCTGGCGCCTTCGGCGGCGCTCAGCGCCGTTGCGACAAGGCAAGCCTCGCTCCGCTCGGAGCTTTGTCAGTGCGGCATGCAGAGGTCGTCGTACTCGGCGATGACGAGGTCGTCGGGGTCGATGCTGCACGCCGGGCAGTGCGGGTCGCGGGGCACCTTGAACGTACGGAACGTCTCGTCCATGGCGTCGTAGGCGAGGAGGCGGCCCGTGAGGGTGTCGCCCAGGCCGAGCACCAGCTTGATCGCCTCCATGGCCTGGATCGACCCGATGATCCCGGGCAGCACGCCGAGCACCCCCGCCTCGGCGCACGACGGCGCCAGCTCCGCTGGTGGGGGCTCGGGGATGAGGCAGCGGTAGCAGGGGCCGACGTAGGGGTTGAACACCGTGGCCTGGCCCTCGAAGCGGAAGATCGAACCGTGGACCACGGGGATGCGCAGCTTCAGCGAGGCGTCGTTCACCAGGTAGCGGGTGGGGAAGTTGTCGGTGCCGTCGACGATGGCGTCGTAGCCGGCCAGCACCTCCAGCACGTTGTCGGCACCCAGGCGCACGTCGTGGGGCACGACGTTCACGTCGGGGTTGATGGCGGTCAGCGTCTTCTTCGCCGAGTCGACCTTGCGCTCGCCGATGCGCTCCATGTTGTGCAGGATCTGGCGCTGGAGGTTCGACTGGTCGACGACGTCCATGTCGACGATGCCGAGGGTGCCCACGCCCGCTGCCGCCAGGTAGAGCGCAGCCGGCGAGCCGAGGCCACCGGCACCGAGCAGGAGCACCTTGGCGTCGAGCAGACGCTGCTGACCCGCCTCGCCCACCTCGGGCAGCAGGAGGTGTCGCTGGTAGCGGTTGCGCTGCTCGGTCGAAAGCGTCCGCGGGGTCAGCCAGGCTCGCCCTTCGTCCTTCCACTTGTTGAACCCGCCGGCCATGGACACCACGTCGGTGTAGCCCAGCTGGGCGAGCGTCTCGGCGGCGAACGCCGAACGGGTGCCCCCCGCGCAGTGCACCACCAGCGGGGCGTCATGGTCGGGCACCCGGTTCTCGATCTGACTCTCCAGGTGGCCCCGGGGGATGTGCACCGCTCCGGGGAGGGCACCCTGCTCGTACTCGTCGGGCTCGCGCACATCCAGCACGACGGCACCACCGGCGATCGCCTCCTCGGCGGCAGCGGTGTCGACCTCGCGGATGCGGCCCTTGGTGGCGGTGAGGAGATCCCGGAAGCTGGCCATGGCGAAAGCCTACCTGCGGGGTCAGGTTTTCGACGCCTGAGGACCTCCAGGCCCTTGCGGCCTATCTCGTGGTCTTCTATGGTCTCCCGTACTTCCTTCTGCCACTCCAACACCGTGCCCAGCTCGGAGGAACCATGGCCACCACCGCCTTCACCCCCTGCCCCACCGCCGATTCCCTGCACATCCGCCCCTGGCCCGACCCGGTCATCGACCGGGTCGGCCACGACCCCCGCTCCACCTACGTGGAGCGATTCTGGCTCGGGATCCTCGGTCCCTCCACCACGCTGTTGCTCCGCCGCCTGGCCGGCCAGCTCGAGGCTTCCCCCGCCGGGTTCGACCTTCCCCTGGCCGACACCGCCCGCTCGCTCGGCCTCGGAGGCGAGGGCCGCAGCTCGCCGTTCGTACGGGCCCTGGCACGGTGCTGCCAGTTCCAGCTGGCCACGCCCGAGGACGACAGCGTCCTGGCCGTGCGCCGCAAGCTGCCGCCCCTCAACCGGCGACAGCTGGCCCGCCTGCCCGAGCCCGTCCAGGTGGAGCACCAGCGCTGGCTCGACGACGACCTGCGCACGCCCACGGTCGACAAGCTGCGGCGGCGGTCACGCCGCCTGGCACTGTCGCTGCTGGAGCTGGGAGAGGACCTGGAAGCCACCGAGCGCCAGCTCCTGCGCTGGCGCTTCCACCCGGCCCTGTGCCAGGAGTCGGCCCGCTGGGCCTGGGAGCGCCACACCGCCGCCCTGGCGGGCGGCGAAGCACCGACGGAGGGCGACCCGACCGCCGCCTGAGAGTGCCGGGACATCCGGTCCGGTGGTCCGGACCGGTGTCCCTGCGCTCAGAGTCGGGAGCGGAAGCGGGAGCCGGTGACGGCACCCACGACGAGGAGCACCAGGGCGATGATGAGGAGCCACTTGAGGCCCTCCAGAAACAGCCCCAACCCTCCGATGAGCAACGCCAGGATCAACAACACGACGACGAGCCCCATAAGGTCTCCTTTGGTGGGGTGGGCCTGAACCCTACCCACGGACGCAGCTACAACGAGTGGCGCACCGCGCCGCTGATCAGCTCGAAGGCACGCGAGCGCACCGGCCGACGGCGCCAGCGTTCGAGGTCGATCTCCACGCTGTCGTCGAAGTCGTCGAGGAAGTGCTTCTCCAGCTCGGCCACCACGCCGGCGTCGAGCACCGTGCAGTTCATCTCGTCCTGCAGTGCCATCGAGCGGTTGTCGAAGTTGGCGGTGCCGACGTTGGCCCAGCGGTCGTCGGCCACCACCACCTTGGCGTGCATCATCGTGCGCTGGTACTCGAACAACCGCACCCCGGCGGCGAGCAGTTCGCCATAGGACCGGTGACCGGCCCGGCGCACCACCTGCTTGTCGATGTGAGGCCCGTTGACCAGGATGCGCAGGTCGACCCCCCTCGCCGCCGCCGCCGCCAGGTGCTCGACGAGTGCCTGACGGGGTGCGAAGTAGGCGGTGGTGAACCACAGCCGCTCCCGGGCGCCGGCGATGGCCGCGAAGAACAGCGCCTCGGCCGCTGCTCGGCCTTGGCGAGCCGAGCTCTTGCTCACCTGCACCTCGACGCCACCGTCGATGGGAGCCAGCTCGGTGAGGCGTGGACCCGCCGGCACCACGCCGGTCTCCTCGACCCAGTTGTCGGTGAAGGCGCCGAGCAGCTCGCGCACCGCCGGGCCTTCGATGCGCAGGTGGGTCTCCCGCCAGTTCTGCGGGCTCTCGGCGTCGCCCGACCACTCGTCGGCGATCCCCATGCCGCCGGTGAAGCCGACCGTGCCGTCGATCACCATGATGCGACGGTGGCTGCGGTTGTTGAGCTTCTGAGTGGTGTACCAGTGCGGCGTGCGGAACCAGACGAAGTTGACGCCCGCCTGCTCCATCCTGGTGACCAGGGCCCGGTCCATGGGGGCAGACCCCCAACCGTCGACGAGTACGTTGACCTCGACGCCTGCTCGGGCCCGCTCGATGAACGCCTCGGCGAAGCGGGTGGCCGTGTCGCCCTTCCAGAAGATGTAGGTGGAGAAGTCGACGGTACGCGACGCCGAGGCGATGGCGTCGAGCATGCTCGGAAAGATCTCGTCGCCGTTGCGGAGCACGTCGACCCGGTTTCCGGCCCGCAACGGGCCGCCGCACCAGGCTTCGACCAGGGCGGCGAAGGCAGGGCTGCCCGGTGCGGGCGGGTCGCTCAGCCGGAAGGTCTGCTCGGCCTCACGCCGGTACTGCGCGCCCTTGACGGCGTAGGCGCCCAGACCGACGGCGGCCGCACCGGCGAGGCCCCAACCCCACGTGTCGGCCACCACATCGCCGACGCTGGCTTTCCGACCGGGCACCATCCGTCTACGCCGCCAACCGGTACCTGGACGGAAAAAAGTGGGCCTAGTGGGAGCTTCCGCCGGTGGTGGTTCCCGGGTCCTGGGCGACGTCGCCACTCACCGGCAGGCCGCCGAGCTTCTCCTCGGGATCGCCCTGAGTGTCCGTGGTGTCCTGGGCGTCGGAGTGGGGGTTGGCCATGACGTCGTCCATCTTGTCCTCCAGCGCCGGGGGCATGTCGAGCGGAGGTGCCGTGGTGCCCTCGATGCGCAGGGGATCGCCGCCCTCGCGCCCGGGACCCGGCGTCCAGGCCTGGTTGCGCTGCTCCGGAGTGTTGACGTCCTCCTCGGCCAGGTCGGAGCTGAGCGTCTTGGCGCTCTTTCCGCCGTGCTCGGCCGGCTCGTGCGTCTGGTCGTCACCGGGTTGATGGGTGGTGTCGTGACCGGTCTGCGGATTGGTCTCCATGGCTGCCTCTTTCGCTCGACGGCTTACGACTGGGTGGTGTTCCCCCCACCCGACGGCGAGAAACCGGCGTCGCCGGCCAGCAGCTCCAGCAGGGTGCGCACGCCGGCGCCGGTGGCGCCCTTGACGGCGGCGCCGTCGTCGTCGTCGGAGCGCGACGGCCCGGCGATGTCGAGGTGGACCCAGGGGACCGAGCCGACGAACTCCTGGAGGAACAGCCCGGCGGTCAGCGCCCCGGCGTTGCGGCCGCCGATGTTCTTGAGGTCGGCCACGTCGGAGTCGATCTGCTTGCGGTAGTCCTTGGGCAGCGGCAGGGGCCACGCCGGCTCCCCGGCCCGCTCGGCCGCCGAACGCACCTGCTCCACCAACTCGTCGTCGTTGCCCATGAGCCCGGCGATCTTCGGGCCCAGAGCCACGATGCACGCCCCGGTGAGGGTGGCCAGGTCGACGACGGCGGCGGGCTTGTAGGTCTCGATGCCCCAGGCGAGGGCGTCGCCCAGGACCAGTCGGCCCTCGGCGTCGGTGTTGAGCACCTCCACGGTGGTGCCGTTGCGGGTGGTGAGCACGTCGCCGGGCTTGATGGCCCGCCCCCCCGGCATGTTCTCGGTGGCCGGCACGAAGCCGATCACCTTCACCGGCACGTCGAGCGCGGGCAGTGCCGACATGGCGGCGATCACGGCGGCTCCTCCGCTCATGTCGGTCTTCATGGTCATCATCCCGTCGGCCGTCTTGATCGACAGGCCCCCGGAGTCGAAGGTGATGCCCTTGCCCACCAGGGCCACGGTGCGCTCGGCGTCGGGCGGGTCGTAGGTGAGCTTGATGAGCCGGGGGGGCTGGTCGGAGCCGCGGGCGACCCCAAGCAACCCGCCGAGGCCGAGGGCCTCGGCCCCCGCCTCGTCGATCACCTCGACGCCGAGCCCGACCCGCTGGGCGACCTCGGCGGCCCGGTCGGCGAGCTCGGTGGGGCTGAGGGAGCCGGCCGGCTCGTTGACCAGGTCGCGGGCGAGGCACACGGCACCCACCACGGCCTGGCTGCGCTCGACGGCGGCGGCGACGACGCTGTCGTCGTCGTCCCCGGTGACCAGCACCAGCCGTTCGAGTCGGCAGGGTTCAGGGTCGGACTTGTAGCGGGTGAAGCGATAGGACGCCAGACCCGCCCCCTCGACCACCGCTCGAGCCGCGGCGAGCCGGTCGACCCCCGGAGGGGTGGCGTCGAGCAGGGTCGTGGCGGCCGAGCCGCGCTTCCAGGCGGCTCGCACCAGAGCGGCGGCGGCGCGGCGCAGCACGTCGGGCCCCACCTCGGAGGCATCCCCCACCCCCACCGCCATCACGGTGGCAGCGCCGGAGCCGGCCACCGTGACGGTCTCGCCGACCTTGCCGTCGAAGCGGCGGGCGACCAGGTCGTCGACGTCGATGCCGCTCCCCTGCCCGAACAGCTCGGGCCCGTCGGGGCCCTTGGCCACGGGGACACCGAGCACCTCGACATCGGTGGGCACCGCGGCGGCGAGCGTCGTCGGCAGGGGCATGGCGCCTCCTCCAGGTTGGGGGATCAGAACGCCAGGCTACGAGGTCCGCTGTGAAGGCCGCTTCGACGGCGACGCCGTCTCGTGGGCAACCCGACGGCCACAGGGGCGTCGGTACGCTGGCGCGGTGGGGTACCTGGAGGCGCTGCGAGAGCGGGTGGTGGTGTTCGACGGCGCCACCGGCACCAACCTGCAGCTCCGCGAGCTCACCGCCGACGACTTCGGTGGCGCCGCCTTCGAGGGGTGCAACGAGATCCTGCCGGTCACCCGCCCCGACGTCGTCGCCGAGCTGCACGCCTCGTTCCTCGAGGTGGGCTGCGACGTGGTGGAGACCGACACCTTCGGGGCCTTCGCCGTCCCCCTGGCCGAGTACGGCATCCCCGAGCGGACCGAGGAGCTGAACCTGGCGGCGGCCCGCATCGCCCGCTCGGTGGCCGACGACTTCGCCACGCCCGACCGTCCCCGCTGGGTCGCCGGCTCGGTCGGACCGGGCACCAAGTTCCCCTCGCTCGGCAACATCCGCTTCGCGGAGCTGCGCGACGCCTACGAGCTGCAGGCCCGGGCACTGCTGAGCGGCGGGGTCGACCTGCTGGTCATCGAGACGGTGTTCGACCTCCTGCAGGCCAAGGCGGCCATGGTGGGCTGCCGCCGGGCCATGGCCGCGGCGGTGAGCCCGGGTGTCGACGCCCCCAGCGGCACGGTGTAGTCGCCGGCTACGACGCTGGCGGCGGCCGCTTCGTACTCAGCCGCCTGGGCCAGGACCTTGTTGACGTACCACTCGGCGTGGTTGTAGTGCCAGATGGCGCTGCGCAGGCGGGCCAGGTCCGCCTCACCGGCTCCGTTGGCGCAGAGGTAGTTGGCGGCACCGTGGATGGCGTCGACCGGGTCGTAGACGCTGGCCACCCCGTCGCCAGTGCCGTCGACGCCGTAGGCAGCCCAGGTGCCGGCGAGGAACTGCATGGGTCCCGAGGCCCCGGCGAAGTTGGCCCCGGAGTGCACGCCCTGGGCCTGGGAGCGGCCGTGGTCGCTCTCGACCTTGCCCACGGCGGCGAGGACGGCCCAGGGCATGCCGCAGCGCTCAGCGGCGCCCTGGTAGACGGGCAGCAGGTTGCCAGGGATGTCGGCCAGGGCTGCCGCCGAGGGAACCGAAGAGGCCGAGGCGGCGCTGGTGACGACCGTGATGACCAGGCCCAGCAGCGTGGTCACGACCAGCGCCGGCGCCGCGAACAGCAACACCAGGGCGAGGAGGGGACCCTTGCTCATGAGGTGAGGCCGGCCACCAGCCAGCCCGGCCCGGAGGGAACGAGGGTGACGGTGTAGGGCACGAGGCGGAAGTCGGGGTCGACGACGCCGTCGACGACGGTGGTGTGCTCCACCACGGCCACGACGGTGGCCCGGGACCCCGATCGCTCGGAGGTGCTGATCTCCACCACCTGGCCGGCGAAGGCGACGTTGCGTGCTCGGAGGTCCTCGAGAGCCGCCGAAGCCGAGGAGTCCCGCTGGAGCTCCTCGGCCAGGGACGGCGTGGCGAGCTCGGCCAGCCGGGCGTCGGCGGCGGCCGGGTCCTCGCCGGCGTGGAAGGTGGCGTAGGTGACCAGGAAGCGAGCGGCAACGGCCTCGGGATCAGCCGCCTGGGCTGCGGTCAGCGCAGGAAGGGCGCCCGGCCCGGGCGGCGGGGCCTCGGGCGGGGGTTCCAGTGCAACGTCGGCCGGTTGGTCCGGGCTTGCAGCCGGCGCCGGAGAGGTGGCCACGGTGCTGGGCAACGGGGGAGCAGGCGACCAGGTGGTGACCACCGAGACCGGATGGGGGCGGGGCTGGGAACCACCGCCCCCAGTCAGGACGAAACCGACGGCAACGGCGGCGGTGCCCGCGCCGGATATAAGGAGGCCACGGCGCCG
>JAHWJH010000043.1 GCA_019348555.1 Actinomycetota bacterium | reverse complement strand
TGGACAACGACCTCGACCAGCTGACCAGCTCAGCCGATCTTGCGCTCGAGATGAGCTTCGAGAGACTGGATCGCCTCAGCCAGAGCTGCCTCATGTCGTTCGCGATCGGCGCCCTGAGGTGCAACGAGGATCGAGTTGCCCTGTGCGTCGGACTCGAACGTCGCTCCCTGCACTATGTCGTCCGCCCGTCGCTGCACCTCCGCGACCAGCCGCCTTTCGCTTCGTCCAGCGATGACGGCGCTGCGACGCAATGCTGTCAGCAACGGCTGAATACTGACCCGGTGGGTTCAAGGGGTCCGCGCAAAACCTCGGCCAGTCAACGACGTTTGTTGACTCGACTGAGGGAGGGTTCGATGGCATCACGGCTGACAGCGGAGCAACGACAGCTGGCACGGAGACTGCAGGTGCAGGGATGGAGCCTGCGCGAGATCGGCGCGGAGGTGGCCTGCTCGCATGAGACCGTTCGGGTCCTCCTTCGTGGCGAGCCGGTCCGACCGCATACACGTCACGAGTGGACCCCACAACGGGGCCGGCTGACGCTCGAGGAGCGGGAGGAGATCCTCCTCGGGCTTCATCAGCACGAGAGCTTCACCGACATCGCACGCCGGCTCGGCCGTTCGGTGTCCACGGTGTCTCGGGAGGTTGGTGCGAACGGCGGCTGCAACGACTACCGAGCCTGGCGGGCGCACGGCCGGGCGCGGGAGCGAACGCGTCGCCCCAAGCGGGCGAAGCTCAGCTGCCCCCGACTGGTGGCCCAGGTCGAGGACTGGCTCGAGCAGTGGTGGTCGCCGGAGGAGATCGCCCGGCGGTTGCGGCTCGAGTTCGCCCACGATCCGATGATGTGGGTGTCGCACGAGACGATCTACCAGTCGTTGTTCGTGCAGGGCCGCGGCGAGCTGCGCCGGGAGCTGACGCGGTGCCTGCGCACGGGACGAGCACAGCGCCGGCCCCAGCGCCGGATTGAGGAGGCGCGGGGGTCGCTCCCGGGCATGGTCATGATCAGCGAACGGCCTGCTGCGGTCGAGGACCGGGCCGTTCCCGGGCATTGGGAGGGCGACCTCATCATCGGCAAGGGCGGGAAGTCAGCCGTTGGAACTCTCGTCGAGCGCACCACCCGCTTCGTGCTGTTGTTGCATCTGCCCAACGGACGGGAGGCGGACAAGGTCGACGCCGCCATGCGTCGAGCCATCGCCCGGCTGCCCGGTGAATTGGTCCGGACCATCACCTGGGACCAAGGCAAGGAGATGGCCCGCCACGCCGCCTTCACCATCGACACTGGCGTCCCGATCTACTTCTGCGACCCCCACAGCCCTTGGCAGCGCGGCTCGAATGAGAACACCAACGGGCTGTTGCGCCAGTACATGCCCAAGAGCACCGACCTCTCGCTGCTCAGCGAGGCGGACCTCGACCACTTCGCCCGGAGTCTTAACAACCGACCACGCAAGACGCTCGGATTCATGAAACCATCGGAGCGGCTGTCCGAGCTTCTTGCGCTCACCGGTTGAACCCACCCTCCTATTCGGGATGTTCGAGTTGACGTCGCAGGCGGGAGAGCCGGTTGTCGTCGTAGCGGAATGGACACGTGATGCAGTAGCTGTCGCCGTCGGGGTCGAGCGGGCCGTCGTGTGTCTTGTAGTAGAGGCAGCAGGTGCCCTTGACCTGGAACAGCGCTTCGCCTCCTCTCCAGGTGACCGGAAAAGGTGTCGGGCGACGTCGCAGCAGGGTCTGGCGGGCGGCCAGGTGGTCGAGAACGGCTTGGGAGAGGTTCCAGGCGGCCCACCCGTCGGTGCCGGTTTGGCGTGCGACTCGCAGCGCCGTACCGGTGATGTCGTCGGCCACCGCTCCCCAGAGCCCTCGCAGGCCGTAGGCCGCGCCTCGGCGCACCGCCTCCAGCAGGGGAGTCAGCGTCTCCACGAGGGATTCGGCGTAACGGTCGGCGAGTGTGGCCTCGTCGGCCAGCACCACCGCGTCGGGGTGGTCGGCCTGGGGATCATCGGCGAGGACATCGACGCGCGCCGAGGCGAAGGCAACCCGGTCGAACCAGCCCTCCTGGTGCCGGTGCAGCCACAGTCCGGCGCCAACGTGGGGCACCCGGCGCTCCAGCACCAGCGCCGACACCGGCACGCTCACCAGTGCCCCGGTGAGCCAGGATCCGAGGTAGGCGCCGGCCACGTCTCGCTGGCCGTCCTTTTCGCGAACCAGGCTCTCCAGCCAGGAGTCGAGGTGGCCACCACTGACCACGGTGTCGAGCGAGTACCACTCGGAGCCCTCGGGTTGGCCGACCTCGGCGGCCAGATGCTCGTCGAGGTGGCGGAGCCGGGCAAAGGTCACCGCCACAGGTCCGCCGTGAAGCGCGTTCATGGTGTTGCCTGGCTACGAGCTCCCCTGTCGGTGCCAGCTGAGCAACGCGCCGCGAAGGGCGGTAAGACCGCGCTCTGCCTGGTCATGCGGGGACGAAGAGTCGCTCGAGGTCGTCGACCAGGGCCTTGGCCCAGAGGTGGCCCAGTCCTGGCCACAGTGTGGCGTCGACGAGGTGGACACGTCCGGCTTGCACGGCGGGGATGGCCTGGAACACCTCGGTGGCGGCAACCTCGTCGTAGAGGCTCCGAGGAATGTTGTCGTTGCCGACGGGAACGACGAGCCAGTCGGCGTCGATCTCGGGGAGCCGTTCCAGGCTCTCGTCCTTGACCGTTTCATCCGGGCCGACGACGGTCAGCCCGATCCGGCGCATCAGCTCGGCGGTATCTTCGTTCTGGCCCCGGTAGTTGAACGAGCCCGCCTCGTAGAACTCGATGCGGGCGACGCTCGTCGCCGGCTCGTTGCTGCGACGCTCCCGCAGCTCGTCGAGGCGGCGTTCGAAGCCGGCGACCAGGGCCTCGCCCTCCGAACGCTTGGCGAGCACCTCGCAGAGGCTGAGGAAGAGCGTGTCCCAGGACCTCATCGGCTGGCTGCCGTCGAAGCCAGGACCTGCCGTGGCCGCCGTCTCCCCCAACCCGACGTAGGGAGCGACCTGGCTCAGCTCGTCGAAGCTCGGTTCCTCGGTGACCCAGTTCCAGCCGACCACGAGGTCGGGCCGCACGGCCAGGAGCTCTTCAGGGGTCGGGGGAATGTCCTCGGTGATCGTCACCGAATCGTCCAACTCGACCCATGGCCCGGCGAAACTGGAGGTCAGCACCGGCATGAACCCGACCGCCACCATGTCGGTCTCGAAGGACCCGATGGCGGCGGCGACCCGCTGCGGGTCAGCGGGAACAACGAGGGGCCCATTGTCGGTCATGACCGTGCGACGGGCCGGCGGGTCAGCGACCTCGTCCCTGTCCCAGTTGCCGCATGCCGCAATCAGCCCCGTGGCGGCGAGACCGATCAGGAACCGGCGCCTGGTTGCCGGGGCGGTGTTCGTGGTGTGACCACCTATCGGCGTTGCTGGGCGTTCCCACAGGGTGATGGGCATCAGGGGCTCCTCGTGTTCATCGTCGCTTCACTGCAGAGCACGCTCGAAGGCGGGGACCAGTTGGTCCAGGGCGTGACGGATGCCGCAGCATGGGCGTACGAAGGGCGGACACCGCGACGAGATCCACGACGACGTAGCGGTCGTCTTGCACGGGCGGAAGATTGACGAACAGGGGCAGGCTCTCAAGGTCGGCCCGGACGTCGGGGGAGGCGTGGGCAACGAGCATGACGTCCGCATCCAGGGATTCGATCTGTTCGTAGCTGATCGTTGGTTGTTGCGTGACGTCGTCGGTAAGCGTCGACACCGTCGGAGACAGGACGAAGCCGAGCTGGTTGATCAACCGGACGGCGAAGTCCTCAGGGTTGGCGATCGTCGTCACCGGCCGAAGTCGAAGTTGAAGGACAGGCTGAAGGTCTTCCCGGCCCAGCCGGCATGGTTTGCGGCAATGCTGGTGATGCGGTCTTCGGCGGACGCGACGGCTGCCGCCGCCTCCTCCTCCTCCTCCTTTCCGAGGACCTCACCGATGAGCGTCGCCTGTTCCCCAGCTGTCGATACAGGAGCGATCGCTGAGAGTCGATCGAACTCGTTGTCGATATCGAAGTACGTGCCTGCCAGGATGAGGTCGGGCCGCAGGCCGGCGATCTGTTCGTAGGTAAGGCCAGTGTCCGAGCTGATCAGGTCGACGACGTGGCCGACGATGGGCTCCCTCTTGTAGGGGGCGACGCCTGTGGGGTCGAAGGGTTCTCTCGCCATGCCTACCGGCACGATGCCGAGGTCAAGCATCACGGCGACCTCGTAGCCGAGCGTCACCACTCGTGACGGGCGAGCAGGGACAGTCACGGAGCCGAGGCCGGTTTCGATCGTTCGCGGGAAGCCGTCGGCCCGGCGTTGCTCAGTGACGCTGTTGTCGTCCTCGGTCTTGCCACATGCGGCGAAGAAGACAGCTATGGAGACGCCCCGGGCGATGAGCTGTCGACAACTGATCGTCATGACCACGTCGGACGCGATCCTCGCCGCCGCCCATTGCTTGCGCCCATGAGGGTGGTGGCCATCCGATCTCCTCCGGGTGGTGGCGGTGGCGTCATTCGGCTGGTCCTGGTCGGTTCGGCGTGGCCGCCGGCCAGATCGATGGGCCGGTGGTGGGTGCCGATGGGCACGACCAGCGGGGTTCCGGTGACCGGGTCGGCGATGATGCGCGTGGCCAGGCCGAACACTCGCTCCACCAGCTCTTCGGTGACGACCTCCCCCGGGGGCCCTTCGGCCACGATGGCGCCGTCGGCCATGGCCACGAGGTGATGGGCGTAGCGACAGGCGTGATTGAGGTCGTGCAGCACCAACACGACGGTGCGGCCCTCGCGGGCGTTGAGGTCGGCCAACAGGTCGAGCACCTCCACCTGATGGGCCAGGTCCAAGAAGGTGGTGGGCTCGTCGAGCAGCAGAATCGGCGTGCCCTGGGCCAGCGCCATGGCGATCCAGGCCCGCTGGCGCTGCCCACCGGAGAGCTCGTCCACCGGACGATCGGCCAGCTCGGTAGTGGCGGTGGCCAGCAAGGACGCCGCCACCACGGCCTCATCCTCGTCGGACCACTGCTGGAACCAACGCTGGTGGGGGTAGCGGCCCCGGGCCACCAGGTCGGCCACGGTGAGGCCCTCGGGGGCGATGGGGGACTGGGGCAGGATGCCGAGGCGAGTTGCGACCACCTTGGTGGGCATTTTGTAGATGTGCTGACCATCGAGGTGCACGGCGCCGGCCTTGGGCTTGAGCAGCCGGGCCAGCGCTCGCAGCAGGGTGGACTTTCCGCAGGCGTTGGGGCCGACGATCACGGTGACCTTGCCGGGTGGGATGGTGAGGGACAGGCCCTGGACCACCAGGCGCTGGTCGTAGGCCAGTCGCAGATCGTCGCAGCGCAGCTGTCCGGCGCTGCTTTCGACCGGGGGGGTGGCCGAGGGCGCCAGGTGGGTGTCCCCATGGTCTGCCTGGGTTGGCCTGGGCGTTCCCACCGTCATCCTCCACGTCCGATCCGATTGGCCCGGGCGAGCAGCCACAACAGGTAGGGGGCTCCGACGACGGCGGTGACCACACCGACGGGAAGCTGCACCGGGGCGAAGGCCTGGGTGGCCACCAGGTCTGACAGCAACACCAACGCCGCTCCCGTCAGCGCCGCCGCGACCATGGAGACACCCGTCCCGTTGGTGAGGCGTCGGGCGATCTGGGGAGCGACCAGGGCCACGAAGGCGACCGGCCCGGCCGAGGCCGTGGCCAGGGCGGCCAGGCCTACCCCGGTGACGACCAGTCCCAGCTTGGCCGGCTCCACCCGCACGCCCAAGCCTCGGGCGGTGTCGTCACCCATTTGGAGTGCCCGCAACGGCCTCGCCAGGGCGAGCGTCACGGGGAGCAGAGTCAACAGGGCGGCTCCCACGGGGCGGACGTGCTCCCAGCCCCGCCCGTTGAGACTCCCGGTGAGCCAGACCGTGGCCCGGGCGGCGTCGTAGATCTCGGCCCGGGTGAGGAGCCATTCAGTCAGGCTGGCGAGCACGGCGGTGACACCGATGCCCACCAGGATGAGGCGGTAGCCCGTGATGCCCCGCTTGTAGGCGAGCAGGTACACGGTGACGGCGGTGGCCAGGGCCCCGGCGAAGGCGCCCAGCGAGATGGTGAGGCTGCTGGCCGCGCCGACCAGCACGATCATGGCCACGGCCACCACGCCGGCCCCAGCGGTGACGCCGATGACGTCGGGGCTGGCCAGCGGGTTGCGCGCCAGGCTCTGGAAGATGGCCCCCGACAGCCCGAAGGCGGCGCCCACGAGCAAGCCGGTGAGCGCCCGAGGGAGCCGTAGTGTGCGCACGATGAAGTCGGCGTCGGGATCGCCATAGCCGAAGATGGCCGGTACCACGTCGACCAGCGGGATCGGGAAGTCGCCGACACTCACGCTCACGGCGAAGGCCACGGCGATGACCGTCACCAGCCCGGCGCACACAGCCACGACCCGCAGGTCGACCTGGGTGGACAGCGACGGCCGACGGACGCGCAGCGCGACCCGGCCGCGGGGACGCAGTAACGAGCTGGTGGCGCTCACCGTCACAGTTCGGCGAGCTTTCGCCGACGCACGAGGGCAATGAAGAACGGGGCGCCCAACACGGCGGTGACGATGCCCACCTGCAGCTCCCCGGGGCGGGTCACGACCCGGCCGATGATGTCGGCGGTCAGCAGCAGCACGGGGGCGAGCACGGCCGAGTAGGGGAGCACCCAGCGGTAGTCGGGGCCAGAGATGGCGCGAGCCACGTGAGGGACGGCGAGTCCCACGAAGCCGATGGGCCCCGCGGCCGCAACCGCCGCGCCCGTGAGCAGGATCACGGACAGGGCACCGGCGAAGCGGGCGAGACCCACCTTCTGGCCGAGTGAGCGAGCCACGTCGTCGCCCAGGCTCAGGGTGTTGAGCGCCCGGGCCGAGCCGAAGGCCAGCACCGCGCCTCCCACCAGGAAGGGGGTGACCCGGGCCAGGATGTCGGCGTCGCGCCCGGCGAGGGAGCCCACCGCCCAGAAGCGGAACTGGTCGAGGGTGGCCACGTCGATGAGCAGCACCGCCGTGGTCAGCGCGCCCAACAGGGCGCTCACCGCTGCGCCGGCCAGGGCCAGCTTGACCGGCGTCGCCCCGTCGCGACCCAGGGATCCGAGGGCGTAGACCAGGATGCTGGCTACTGCCGCGCCAACGAAGGCGAACCAGACGTAGACCGACAGGCTGCCGACGCCCAGGGCGTAGATGGCGATGACCACGGCCAAGGCGGCTCCGGCGTTGATCCCGAGGATGCCGGGGCCGGCCAGGGGGTTGCGGGTGACGCCCTGCATGACGGCCCCCGACAGGCCCAGGGCGGCGCCCACCCCGAGGCCGATGAGCGTGCGGGGCAGACGCAGGCTGCGCACGATGAGGTGGTCGTTGGACCCGTCGAAGGCGAAGAAGGCGTCTAGGACGGTGCCGAGGGCGATGGGCTTGGACCCGTAGGCGGCGCTGCCCAGGGCGACAGCTACGAGACCGACAGCGGTGATCGTCAGGCCCAGCGCCCGCAACCCCCAACCCCAGAGCACGCCGACCCGCCCGAGTCGCTCCAGCGATGGCCCACGTGCGGGTCGTGGCCGTTCCCGAACCGACGCCACCACCACAGCGACGTCGGGCCCGCCTTCCTCGGGAGGTGGCGCGACGGCTGAAGTGCGCGACGACTGTGGCGAGCTCACATTCCGCCCTCCGGCTTCAGCAGTCGCCGCCCGTCCGGCGACTCGGTACGGATGACCGTGGGCACGCCGGCAGCTCGTAGGGCCAGGGCGGAGGCCAGGTTCAGCGGTCGCCGGCACGGCAGCCGATGACCGATGTCGTGGACGTCGCAGAGAACGGCGGTCCCCGATATCACGATGCGGACCAGTTGACCCGACGCATGCCGACCGGAATGCAGACGGTGCAGCGTCTATCGGCATCGGTCGCCGCTCGTCGGCCGGGCGAATCCATGATGTTAGGGAACCCTACTGAATGAATGCCGTCAAGTCGACGCCCCGGCGACGCCGGAACGTCACGCCGCCGGGTCTGCTCTTTTCGCAGGGGGAGTTGTACGCAGGGTCCTCACCTCGTCTAGGCGACCCTCGAGCTAGGAACCCTCCCCTTTTCCCGTTACAGGCTCGGCCGAGCTCGATGAAGACGTGTCCTCAGCACTCGTGTGCTGACCGGAACGCGCCGAGTGAGCCCTTCTCGATCAGATCGGCGCTCCGTCGGGCCCAGGGTTCGACCGGCGCGCCTGGTTCAGCGCGCTCGGCGACCCGGCCCAGCGCCGGGGATGTCGTGACGCCGTTCGGCCGAGGCTGAGGAGTTTGGCGTCCCTGGCCTACGAGGGATAAGATGATCCTAACAGCCGCCGTTAGGAGATCCTAAGACTGATGGTCCACGATTCGGTCCTGAGCTGCATCGGCACCACCCCCCTCGTCAGGCTGGGCCGGCTCTTCCCTTCGAGCGGCCACCCGGTGATTGCCAAACTCGAGCTGCTTAACCCGGGGGGAAGCGTCAAGGACAGGCCGGCCCACTTCATCGTCGAGCAGGGCTTGCGGTCGGGGGCCCTCACCCACCGCTCGCACCTGGTGGAGAGCACCTCGGGCAACCTCGGGATTGCGCTGGCCATGGCCGCCCGGGTTCACGGGCTGCCCTTCACGTGCGTCGTCGACCCCAACATCGCCCCCGCGAACCTCCGCCTCCTCGAGTGTCTCGGCGCCCGGGTGGAGATGGTGCTCGAGCAAGACGAGTGCGGCGGCTACCTCGGGACACGCGTCCGGCGGGTCCAGGAACTGTTGCACTCCCTTCCTGACGCCGTCTGGATCAATCAGTACGCCAACGCCCGCAACTGGCGTGCCCACTATCACCTCACGGCGCGAGAGATCCTCGCCGACTTGGACGGTCCCGTCGATGTCCTGGTCCTCGGGATCAGCACCTCGGGCACCATTCTCGGGCTGGCCCGCCGGCTGCGGCTGGTGTTCCCTTGCCTTCGCGTCATCGCCGTCGACGCAGCCGGCTCGGTGATCTTCGGCGGCCACTCGGGGCCCCGACGGATCCCCGGGCTCGGCGCCAGCCGCGTTCCCGAGCTCTTCTCGCCGGACGAGATCGACGACGTGGTCGTGGTGTCGGACCGGGAGGCGGCATCGGGGTGCCGCTCCCTCCTCGCGGCCGAGGGGATCTTCGCCGGCGGCTCGTCCGGCGCCGTCGTCGCCGGCATCGAGAAGCTCATACCCCGGTTGTCTGGGCCCGCCCGCATCCTGACCCTGCTCGCCGACCGGGGCGAGCGCTACCTGGATCTTGTCTACGACGACGAGTGGGTCGCCGCCCTGCCCGAGGTTGGCTTCGACGACGCCAGCGTCGCGGATCGCGCCGTGCTGGCCGGCGCCAGCACCGCATGAGCGCAGTGCCTCGCCGGATCCTGTACCTGAGCCGCGCCGACGTGACCGCCGCCGGTGGGTCTTCCTCCCACCTGTTCGTTGAAGCCGTCGCCCGCGCCCTCGCCCTCCACGCCAGCGGCGCCTTCGCCCAGCCCCTGAAGCCCTACCTGCGGTGGCGCCCGAACGGGCACGTCGCCGATCGCATCATCGCCATGCCGGCGTACCTAGACGGCGACGAGCCTGTGGCCGGGCTCAAGTGGATCGGGAGCAAGCACGACAACCCCCGCCTCGGACTCGACCGGGCGAGCGCAGTCATCGTTCTCAACGACGCCGAGACGCATTACCCCATAGCCGTTCTGGAAGGGGGATTGATCAGCGCCTGGCGCACCGCGGCGGTGACGGCCGTGGCTGCCCGGCGACTCGCCCGCCGTGACTTCGGCTCGATCGCCTGCATCGGCTGTGGCCCGATCGGCACGGCGCAGGTGACCACCCTGCTGGAGCAGTTCGAGGGAGTTCGGACCGTCCACCTGTTCGACACCCGCAGAGACGTGGCCGAGGCGGCGGCGATGCTGCTCTCGGCCCGGTTCCCCGTGGCGGCCGTCACTGTGGCCGCGACCGCGGAGGAGGCGGTACGGGCGGGCGACGTAGTCGTGACGGCAACGGTAACCGAGTCGCCCTGGTTGCCCTTCGCCTGGCTCTCGCCGGGATGCCTGCTCAGCAACGTCTCTTTGATGGACACCCACGACGACGTCTACGTCCGAGCCGACAAAGTGGTCGTCGACGACTGGGACCAATGCAACCGTGAGGGCAAGGTTATCCATCGCCTCGTTGCGTCTGGGCTCTTCTCCAGGGCCGAGCTCCACGCCGAGCTCGGACAGGTCGTGGTCGGCGAAAGGGCGGGTCGCGAGAACGACGACGAGGTGATCGTCCTCAACCCGATGGGGATGGCCATCGAGGACGTCGCGTGTGCCCAGGCCGTTTACCACCTCGCCCTCGACGCCGGTGTGGGCACCTGGCTCGACCTCGCGTGACTGGCGCAGAGGCGATCCTCCACGACCTCATCGACATGGCACTGGCGGAGGACTTGGCCGGGGTCGCCAGCCTCGCCGTCGTAGAGGGCCAGCACTTCGACCTGCCGCTCGCGCCGTGCGAATGGCGTCTCCGCGTGCCCCTTCCCGACGGCGACGCCATCGTCTTCCGGGCTCGCCCGAGCCGGTCCCGGTCGCCGTCGCGGCTGAGCCGCCCGCCGGTGCTGCACGTCTCTCGAGGCGTCCCGCCCCGTTCGCTGCCGGCCCACGAACTCCTCACCGTGCTCGCCGAGTTGCTCCCCGACCCGGCGCGCTGGCCGGCGCTGCCGGTCGTCCTGGCCGACCTCGTCCTCGCGCCGGGCCGGGTCGAGGCGGCGGCGCGGGCGGCGGCTCAGTGCCTCGCCACCATCGCCGTTCGTCCTCATTCTATGCTCGGCTGGGAGCGGCTCGCGGCGCTGCGCGACCGGCCGTTCCACCCTACGGCCAGGGTCCGCTCGGGGTGGACCGAAGCCGAGCACGACCGTTACGGGCCCGAGGCGGCGCCGGTCCTGTCCCTCGACTGGGTCGCCGTTCGCCGCGACTGCACGCGCGCCGGCGCGCGGGGGCCAGGGCCGGGCGACGAGGCGGTCGGCGTGCTGTCGAGTGTCGAGGCGGTTGTCCTGTCCGAGGCGATGGCGGAGGCGGGGCTCGACGGCGGCGATTACCTCCCACTTCCTGTGCATCCGTGGCAGCGGGCCAACGTGCTGCCCCAACGGTTCGCCGCCGAACTGGCCGACGGCCTTTGCACCCCCTTGTCCCGGAGCGTCGGTTCGTTCGTCCCCACCGCCTCCGTGCGCACCCTGGCTCCGCCCGATCGCGAAGGTGTCCACCTGAAGCTCCCACTCGGTGTCTCCTCGCTGGGGGCGCTGCGCCTGCTTCCCGCCCGCTACCTCTACAACGGCGGACAGGGACAGCGCCTGCTCACCGCGGTCGCCGCCCGGGACCCGCTTCTCGGCGCCCGCCTGCGTTTGTGCGACGAGCGCTCGTGGTGGGTCTTCCACCGCGACGGCCTCCCTGAGGACGTCGCCGGCCAACTCGGCTGCCTCGTTCGCCACTATCCGCCCGACCTCGTCGACGACCCGCAGTGCACCCTGGTGCCGCTCGCCGCTCTGGGTGTGACGACACCCGACGGTGCCGCGCCTGGCCTGACCCACCTCGGCTCCGTCCTCCGGCTCGGTGTCACCGACGTCCTCACCGTCGTCGCCCGCGCCCTCACCGAGGTCGCCCTGTCCTGCTTCGCCGCCGGCGCGATGCCCGAGTTGCACGGCCAGAACGTCGTGCTCGCCGTACGCGGCACCGGCGTTGCTTTCCTCGTCCTGCGTGACCACGACACCGTCCGCATCCATCGCCCGTGGCTCGGTCAGGCGGGGGTGGACGAGCCTGACTACGTCGTGCGGCCCGGTACGCCGAACACGCTCGTGAACGAGACGCCCGAGGCGCTCCTGTCGTGGTTCCAGACCCTCGGGTTGCAGGTGGCTCTTGCTGCCGCGGTGGAGGCGGAGGCCACGGCGTCCGGGCACGACGAGGACGAGGGATGGGAGGCGGTGGTGGCCGGCGTGCGGGAAGCCCTGGGCGCGCTCGATCTCCCCGCCGATGCCGCCAGGATCGCCCGCTACCAGCTCCTCGGCAGTCCCAGGTGGCCGGCCAAACGCGTCCTCACGCCCCTGCTCGAGCAGACGGGGCAGCCAAGCGCCAGCATGCCCAGTGCCAGGGGTGAGGCCGCCAACCCACTTCTCGGCGGCGACCGCCCGATGGTGGGAAAGGGAGTGGCCACCCGGTGAGCGGGGGAAGACGTAACGTCAGCGTGGTCGTAGCCGGCCAGCTCGTCACCACCGCTGGCCTCACGGTGGTCGTGCCGCTCCTCCCGCTCCACCTCGAGGCGTTAGGGGCGACGGGCTCGGCGCGCCAGCTGTGGGCGGGCGTCATCCTCGCGGCGCCGGCGGTGACCCTGGCGGTGGCCGCACCGCTTTGGGGCCGGGCCGCCGACCGTTGGGGCCGCAAGACCATGGTCGTGCGCGCCCTGGTCGGGCTGGGCGTCTCGCTCGCGCTCATGGCCGCCGCCCGCACCCCGTTGCAGCTGCTCTCCGCCCGACTCCTCCAGGGGGCGACCGGGGGGATCACCGATGCGGGCGGAACCTTCGTCGTCGCCGCCGCTCCGCAGGCCCGGGCCGCGGGGCTGGGGCGCCTCCAGAGGGCCACGGCGGCCGGCGCCCTTCTGGGCCCCCTGGCCGGCGGACCCCTCGCCGACGCGGTCGGCTTGCGCGCCGTCCTTGCCGGCGCCGCCGTGCTCACCGCCGTGACTGCCGTTGCTGCCGCGACCGCCTTGCGAGAGCCAGCCGGCGCGCCCAATTCATTCGATGCCGGCCCGCCACGAGTGCCCCCCGCCCGGCGGGCCCGGACGCTGGCCGCCTGCCCCAGCACCCGCGCTTGGCTCCTGGCCGGCCTCTTCGCTCAGGTGGGGGCCTACGGGCTCGTCACTGTGTTCGCCCCCCACGTGCGCGACCTCCTGCCTGACGCCGGTCTGGCGGGAACCTGGATCGGGGGGCTCCAAGCGGTCACGTGGGCCGCCGCCGCCGGGTCGGCGGGGTGGTGGGGAGCGCGGCTCGATCGGGGACCCCGCCAGACCGCGGTCGCGGTCGGGCTCGCGGTCATGGCCGTCGTCATCGCCCTCCAGGGCGTATCCCCCCACGCGGCGGCGCTCGTCCCGCTTCGCGTCGTCCAGGGCTGGTGCTCGAGCGCGCTCGTTCCCGCCGTCCTCCTCGCGGCCAGCCGAGCCGCTGGGCCGGCCGAGCAGGGGGCGTTCATCGGGGCCGCGAGCGGGGTGCTGACCGCGGGCCAGGTGGTTGGTGCGCTGGTCGGCGGGGCGGCCTCCGCTCTGGTGCCCTCGCCCGTCGTCATTGTCGCCCTTGGCGCCGTCGTGGCGGGCGCCGCCGTTCTCGCCCTTGAGGGGTCGCGGGTACGCCCGCCGGCCGTCGTGCCGGCATGAGAGCCACCGACCTGGCCGAGGGCGCCACTGTTCAGCGGTTGTTGAACGCCTACCTGCGGGAGAGCGGATCTGTGCCCGTTCCTCTCGCTCATGCTCCGGCCGAGGCGCCGGGGGCGATGTGCGTGCGTCTCCCCCTGACCGGAGCATGCCTGGCCACCGTTCCCACCCATCTGTCCCCGACCGGCCACCACCGCTTCGGGCCCTGTTGGTGGGAGACCGTCGAGGGCAGCTGGCGGCCGGTGGGGGCGATGGCGGCAGCCCAGCTCCTCGTGGCTGAAGTCGCAGCCACCGACCCCGACCAGGACCGGCGGGAGGAACGGCGACGCTCGCTCCTCGCCCAGGTCGCCGATAGCACCGCCCGGACGGCCCGCTACCTCGACGCCGAGCTGCGGGGGACCGTGCCCGTGCCCGTACCCGGCTCCCCCGACGTCTTCCTCAACGCGGAGCAGGCGCTGCGCACCGGCCATCCGTTTCACCCCACCCCGAAGAGCGTCGACGGCTTCAGCGACGAGGACCTGAAGCGGTACGCGCCGGAGCTCGGCGCCGTGTTCGCCCTCCACTGGCTGGCGCTGGCCCCCGAGGTCACCACCACCGTGACGGTCCACGGAGGAGCGGGTCTCCGCCCGCTCGACGCCGTCCGTCCCGAGGCCAGAGCCCGCCTCGGTGGGCGCAGACGGGACTGGCCCCTCTTGGCCGTGCACCCCTGGCAGGCCGCCTACCTCCACGACATCCCCGACGTGCGATCCCTCGTGGAGGACGGGCTCGTCGTCCCGCTCGGCCCCCTGGGCGGCGCAGTCACGCCCACGTCGTCGGTGCGCACAGTGTGGGACCCGAGCACAGGAAGTTTCCTGAAGCTCCCCCTCGCCGTTCGCATCACGAACTTCGTGCGCGTGAACCCCCCGGTGCAGCTCGACCGCAGCCTCCACGCCAGCGGGGTCCTGGCCTGGGTCCTGCCTCGGCTGCGCCTGCCGGGACTGTCGATCCTGCTCGAACAGGGCTACCGCGCCCTCCGGCCTGCCTGCCTCGCTCCCGAGGGGGCGAGCAGTCTCATCGCCGCCTCCGCGGTACTCGTACGCCAAGGACCCGCCCTCACCCGGCAGGCGCCGATGGTGGTGGCCGCGCTGCTCGAGCCCTCGGCCCGCACCGGCGAGCCGCTGTTGGCTGCCGCCGTTCACGCCGCGGGCAGGGCCGCGGGACGTCCCCCCGACACCGTCGCTGTCCCCTGGCTCCGCTGCTATCTGGAGGTCTCCCTCGTCCCCCTGGTCAGGCTTCTGGCCGAGGGCGGGGTCGGGCTGGAGGCCCACACTCAGAACGCGCTCGTGACCCTCGAGGACGGATGGCCCGCGCACATGCACGTGCGGGACCTGGAGGGGACCAGCGTCGACGGCGCCCACCCGCTCGCCGCCGGTGGCTACGGGGGAATCCTTCCGTCGGCCAGCCCCGCGCTCTACAGCACCGACGAGGTGTGGCGTCGCTTCGCCTACTACGTCGTCGTGAACCACCTCGGCGATCTCGTCGCCACCCTCGCCCGGTCCACCGGGCCGGACGAGGGCGAGCTGTGGAGGGAGGTGCGCGGGTGCCTGGTGGCACTCGGTGGCCGACTTCCCGACGAGGGGAAGCGGCGCGTCCACGCTCTTGTCTCAGCACCCGAGCTACCGGCCAAGGCCAATTTCGCCAGCCGGTTCCTAGAGCGGAGCGAGGAGCCGATGTACGTGGCTATCTCGAACCCCCTCCGGCTGTGAGCGGGCTCGGCCCTGCGAACGCCGGTGGTGTGGACGCCGGGGACGGGGCCTGGCTGGTCCCTCCCGTCGCCTCCCTCGCCGCTGCCTCCGAGCGCGTGATGGGACGGCTCCTCGACGCGCTCACCTACGAGGGGATCTTGCGACCGCAGGCGCGCTTCGACGGGGACGAGGAGAGCTTCACCGTCATCGCCCACGACGCCGTAAGTCCAGCCATGTACACGTGGCGGGCCCGGCGCCGCTACAGCTTCGGCCGCCTCCGTACGGTGCCGGGCAGTGTCGAGCGTCGCGACGGGTGCGAGCGGCTGGAGCCATCCTCACCAGAGCGGTTCCTCCGCGAGATCGGCCCCGCCCTGGGTGTCGATGCCGATCGCCTCGCCGCCTTCGCCGAAGAGCTGTCGCGGACGGTTCTCAACGACGGGCTGACCGACGAGGCGGGGGGCGGGCCGGGAGCCGACGACGTCAGCTACGAAACGCTCGAGTCGGCCGCCAGCGCCGGGCACCCCTACCACCCGTCCTACAAGTCACGGGTCGGGTTCGACCTCCTCGACAACCTGGCCTTCGCTCCCGAGGGCTCCCCCCGCCTCCGCCCAGTGTGGTTGGCAGCCAGACGGGACGCGCTGGCGGTGAGCGCGCTGCCCGGGCTCGACGTCGATTCCTTCCTCGCCGCCGAGCTCGGCCCTGTGGCCCACGGGCGCATCGTCGAGCGCCTCGGATCGGCGCGGCTGGACGCCGCGGCGTACCTCCCGGTTCCCGTCCACCCTTGGCAGTGGCGCGAGCGCCTCCTACCCCGCCTCGTCGGCGACCTGCGCGATGCGACGGTCGTCGCCGTAGGTGTCGGCTCTGATGACTACTGCCCCCAGCAGTCCATCCGCACCCTGGCCAACGTCACCACCCCGGCCAAGGCCTCGATCAAGTTGGCCCTCTCCATCGTCAACACCTCGACGGTCCGCACCCTCGCCCCGCACACCGTGGCCAACGCCCCCCTTGTCACCGCCTGGCTCCGCGACCTGGTCGCCCGCGACCCCTACCTCTCGGCCGAGCTGCGCCCCGTGCTCCTGGGAGAGGTCCTCGGCGTCTCCTACCGCTCCCCCGGGCTCCTCCCGGCCGCGGAGTTGGGTGCGATCTGGCGGGAGAGCCTGCACCCCCACCTCGAGCCGGCGGAGGATGCCGCGCCGTTCTCGGCGCTCGCCCAGCTCGACCGCGCCGGCCGGCCCTTCGTCTCCCGGTGGGTCGAGGAGCAGGGCGTCGGTACGTGGGCGCGCCGGCTCGTCGAGGTCGCCCTCCCGCCCGTGCTCCACTTGCTGTGCGCCCATGGCGTGGGCGTCGAGGCGCACGCCCAGAACATGACCCTCATCCACCGCGGCGGGGTCCCCTCGCGGATCGCCCTGCGCGACTTCCACGACGGCGTGCGCTTCGTCCCTGACCTGCTGGGCGACCCCGCTCGCCGTCCGCACCTGGAGGGGGTGCCGGCGTCCCACCTCCGCGTCAACCGCAACTCCTATCTCGAGGCCACGGACCCCGCCGAGGTGCGCGACTTCACCCTCGACGCATTGTGCTTCGTCAACCTGGCCGAGATCGCCATGCTCCTCGAGGACCACTACGGCTTGCCCGAGCGCCACTTCTGGGACCTGGCGCGCGCTGTCGTCGTCGCCCACCGTCGCCGGTTTCCGGCGCTGGCCGAGCGTTTTGCCCTCTTCGACGTCCTCGCCCCCCGGGTGGGTGTCGAGCAGCTGGCCGCCCGCCGACTCCTTCCCGACACCGCGGTACGCCTGCACCAGGTGGTCAACCCCCTCGCCGCCGGGCAGTTCCGGCGGTGAGGGTGGGTGGCCCGGCGGGAACCGAAGAAGCGTCCGTCGGGCTGTTCTGCTCGCTGCCCGCCCCAGCCGTCGTCGAGATGATCGGCTGGGCCGGGTTCGACTTCGTCATTCTCGACGCCGAGCACACCCTGGTCGGTCCCTCCGATCTGGCCCACCTCCTGCGGGCCGCGGCGGCCGTGGGGCTGCCCGCGCTGGTACGTGTCCCAAGCGCCGACTCGGAGCTGGTCGCGCCGGTCCTCGACGCCGGCGCCGCGGGAGTCGTCATCCCACGAGTGCGGTCCAAAGCCGACGCCGAGGCCGCGGTGCGGGCCGTACGCTACCACCCCCTCGGCCGTCGCGGCCTCGACGCCGGCCGGGCAACGAGGTACGGCCAGAGCGACTTGGGCGCGTTCGTGCGAAGCGCGGACGCCCACGTCTTCCTCGTGGTGATGGTCGAGGACCGGGAAGGGGTGGAGGCGATCGACGACATCGTGGCGGTTCCCGGCCTCGACGCCGTGCTGGAGGGCGCGGCCGACCTTTCGCAATCGCTGGGGTTGCCCTGGGAGACGGCCTCGCCCGCGGTCCAGGCCGGTCTCGAACGGGTCCAGGAGGTGTGCGCGGCGCGTGGTCTCGCGTTTTGGGCGATCCCCCGCCGTTCTGAGGACACCGGGCGTTGGTTGGCCCGGGGTGTGCGCACGTTCGTGGCCGGTGAGGCGCGCAGCATCGCCGCCCGAGCCCTGGGAGAACACGTTCATCGCTCCCGGGGGAGCATCGGTGGCTAGCGGTATGCACCAGGGACCCGACCTGGGTCGATTCGAGGAGTCGGCCCACGCTCTTGCCTCGGCCGCGAGGCCGGTCTGCGCCTACGTCTATGACCTCGCCCACCTGCGACGGCAGGCCGAGTACGCCCGGCGCTCGCTGCCACCTGGGTCCCGCCTCCTCTATGCCGTGAAGGCCAACGCCGAAGCCGCCGTGCTCCAGGCCCTCGTACCGGTCGTGGACGGCTTCGAGGTCGCCTCTGGGGGTGAGATCGAGAGGGTGCGGAAGGCGAGCGCCGACGCCCCGATCGCCTTCGGGGGGCCGGGGAAGACAGAGGCCGAGCTGGCTCGCGCCCTCGAGCAGGGCGTCGAGGTGGTCCACGTCGAAAGCGTCAACGAGCTGGCGCGGCTCGAGGAGGCAGGCCGGCGGCAGAGGCGAAGGGTGGAGGTCCTCTTGCGAGTCAACCTCTCAGAGGGTCTCCCCGGCGCCACCCTCACGATGGGAGGGCCCACCCAGTTCGGCATCGAGGAAGCGCAGCTACCCGCGGCCGTCGACTTGGCCCGGCAGTGTCGCTGGGCGTCGCTGCGTGGCTTTCATTTCCACCTGCTGTCCAACCAGCTCGACCCCCTCGCCCACGCCGGCCTGGTGGCGCGCTACCTCGACCACTCCCTGGCCTGGGCGAGTGAGCACGGGATCCCCCTTTCGATGATCAACGCAGGCGGCGGGTTCGGTGTGGACTACGCCCATCCGGGGCGACAGTTCGACGTCGCCCTCTTCGCCGGCCGGCTCGAGGCGGAGCTGGCCAACCGCCCCGGGGCCCGGGGGGTGACCCTCGTCTTTGAGTGCGGGCGCTTCCTCGCCGCGTCCGCCGGCGCCTACGTCGTCGAGGTGATCGACCTCAAGGTCAACCATGGCCGTCACTTCGCCATCGTCCGCGGCGGCACCCACCACTTCCGCCTCCCGGCCTCGTGGGGGCACAGCCACCCGTTCCGGGTCGTCGCACTGGACGAGCGCCGGCCTGGCTCGTCCCGCCCGGAGTTCCACGACTGCCTCCTCACCGTTGCCGGTCAACTGTGCAGCCCGAAGGACGTGCTCGCCCGCGACGTAGCTGTCGAACGCGTGCGGGTGGGCGACGTGCTCGTGTTCGACCATGCCGGCGCCTACGGCTGGTCCATCTCCCACCACGACTTCCTCAGCCACCCCCATCCCGACGTCGTACTTCTCGATGACCCGGAGTGAGTCGCCCGGGGATCGCCGGGTACCCGCCGAAATGTGAGGTGGTGAAGTAGACGCAGGCGTCCTCTCCCAGCAGCGCCTCCTTCATTTCGAGGCCCGGTACCCGGGCGGCGAGCACCGGACCGCTTGGAGCTGCCTTCCCCCGCTCTTCGAGATCGCGCTGACGCAACGGGCGCTCCCACGCGAAGAGGAAACCGCCACGCGCCATGTGACACGCCGTCCCGCGAGCTGCGCTCGGACTCTCCGGCAGGGCTAGTGCCACTCGTCGCACATCCGCCCACGTCGCCACCCCGAGAACTCATCGAGTACGCGCGAAGGGCGACACGAGCGGGTCTTCCCCCGGTCATGTCACATGAAGTTGCGGGTGTGAAGGGCCGACAGCGCGGCTGCGTCGTCGGTCGGGAACCGGAGGCGCACGAGCCGCCGCCGCCCACCCTCGTCCATTTCCGCCAGCAAGGCTCACGGTGCGGCCCTCGGCGAGGACGAGGTGGCGTTGACCAAGGAGGTCATGGGGTGGGACCCGACCCGGACCTTCTTCGTGCCCGACGGGGTCTACGAGGCCTTCAGCATGGTCGAGGAGGGCGCCCGCGCCCACCGGGAGTGAAACGAGCGCTTCGAGCGCTGGCGCGCTGAGGATCCCTCCCGCGCCCGCGAATGGGACCTCGCCTGGGAGGGTCGGCCGCTGCCAGGGCCGGCCGACCACCTCCCGGCCTCCTGGGAAAAGGCGAAACTTTCGACGCGCGTCGCTGGCGGCAAGGTGATGGCCGCCTTCGAGCCCCTTACTCCGACGATGCTCGGAGGTGCCGCCGACCTGACCTCCTCGACGATGACGGTGTTCCCGGAATCCGACCGGTTCACCACCGACCACTCGGGACGCAACTTGTTCTTCGGCGTGCGCGAGCACGCCATGGGCGCCGCGGTCAACGGGCTCGCGGCCCACGGCGGCATCGTGCGGCCCTACGGGTCGACCTTCCTCCAGTTCTCCGACTACATGCGCGCCTCCATCCGCCTCTCGGCCCTCATGGGCCTCAAGGTCGCGTGGGTCTTCACCCACGACTCGGTTGCCCTCGGCGAGGACGGCCCGACTCACCAACCGATCGAGCACCTCGCCGCGCTGCGCGCCATCCCGGGGCTCGTGGTGCTGCGTCCGGGCGACGCGGCCGAGACGGCCGAGGCGTGGCGCGTCATTCTCGAGGATCTGGAGGGGCCGGCAGTGCTGGCCCCTTCGCGGCAAAACCTACCGGTCCTCGACCGCTCATCCGGCGGCTACGCCTCGGCCGCCGGGGTGGGTCGGGGCGCCTACGTGCTCGCCGCCGCGGGCGACGCCCTAGCGACGATCATCGCCACCGGCAGCGAGGTGTGGGTCGCCGTCGCCGCCGTACAGAAGCTCGAGTTCCCGGTCCGCA
>JAHWJH010000042.1 GCA_019348555.1 Actinomycetota bacterium | reverse complement strand
CGATCTGAGGGGTCGAGCTGCTGCGCCGCCGTGAACAGCAGCCCGTCGGTCTCGCCGCCCGCAGTCAGCCGGGCCAGCAGCGCGCACGCCGCCTCCTGGTCGTGCACCGCTTCGTACAGCACGTCGCCGTCGACGTCGCCGATGACGGCGGACTGCAGCCGCTGCGGGACGTCGCCGCTGAGCCGGCCGAGCAGCAGCTGGTAGCGCTCGGTCCCGCTGTCGGTCTCGACCTGCATGAGCACGTGCGAGGTGCCAGGGACCTGCTCGAGGGGCGTATCACGCTCGACGACGACACGCGAGACCGCGGCGCCCTTGCCGGCGTACCACCTCTGGTGCGGCAGCCAGGTCGCGAGCAGCTGTCCGACGGGGGTCATGCGTCCTCCCCGGGGGTGAGGCCGAAGCGCTCCACCGCGCCGTCCTCAGCGGTGATGACGATGCCGAACTCGAGGGGGTTCTCCACGGCGGTGAGCCCGATGGTGGCGAGCGCTCCCCGCCGGTCGTGGAAGGCGACGACCTCCGAGAGGTCGATGTCGGTGAGGACGTCGCCGGAGATGACCAGGAACCTCTCGTCGAGCTCGTCCATGGCATTGCGCACCGAGCCGGCGGTTCCGAGCGGAGTCTCCTCGGTGGCGTAGACCATGCGGACACCGAACTCCGAGCCGTCACCGAAGTAGGTGCGGATGTGGTTGGCCAGGAAGGCCACCGTGACCACGATGTCGTCGAAGCCGTGCTGCTGGAGCAGCAAGACGATGTGCTCCATCATCGGCCGGTTGACCAGCGGCATCATGGGCTTGGGCTGGTTCGACGTGAGCGGGCGCAGGCGAGTGCCCTCGCCGCCCGCCATGATGACCGCCTTCACGCCTGGAACCTAGCTCACTGCCCGCTCGGCGAGGGCCTGCCTGGCCAGCGGCACGTACCCGGCGAGTGAGGCGTAGCCGAGCACCAGCCCCGGCACCACGAAGAGCCACGCCAGTACCTCGGCCACCTCGGCCCACGACAACGTCGACGCCGACGCCAGGAACAGGGGAAACGAGGTCAGGAGGCAGAACGTACCGGCCTTGCCGACGAGGGTGACGTCGATGCGCCGGGCACCCATCGCCGCCAGCCCCACCGCAGCGACCGCCACCAGCCCCTCGCGCACCAGGGTGGCCACGGCGACGCCGAGCGGCACCGAGCCGTCGATCAGGATGCTCACCACCGCCACGGCGAGCAGGAGGCGATCGGCGACGGGGTCGAGCACCTTGCCCACCTCGCTGACCTGGTCGTAGCGGCGGGCGACGAATCCGTCGACCCAGTCGGTGGCACCCAGCACGCCCAGCAACACGGCGGCAGCTGCCCGGTTGTCGCGAGCGAACAGGAGCCACACGAAGACGGGGATGGCCAGGAGGCGGGCGGTGGTGATGAGATTCGGGACCGTCAAGATCCGCTCCTCTCCGCTGCGCCGTGGGTTGGGAGACGACGACCGCTCCCGAGCCGCCGCCACGTCGTCATCCTACGGCCGCGGCCTCCTCCACCGGGGGGACTCCCCCCAGTGGCTCGACCAAGGCGGGACCGTCGTTGGCCACGGCGTTGACCAGGGGGCGGACCTTGCGGGGCACCACGGTGCCTTCCGGAGCGGTGACCAGCAGGCCCCGCAGCTCCTCGACGTCGTCGTAGGCGGGGTCGAGCCAGCGCGCCCACGCCTCGACGGGGAGGATCACCGGCATGCGGGGGTGGATGGACATCAGCGACTCGCTGGCATCGGTCGTGACGACCGTGCAGGAGACGAGCCGACCGACCTCGCTGTCGCCGGCGGTCCGCCGCTGGCCGTGCGGCCGCCAGGTATCCCACAGGCCGGCGAACGCCAGCGGGGAGCCGTCGGCACTGGGGAGGTACCAGGGCTGCTTGGCCGCACCTCCTTCGCCGGCCTGCCACTCGTAGAAGCCGTCGGCGGGCACGAGGCACCGGCGGCGGGCGAAGGGCTGGCGGAACGCCCGCTTGTCGAGCAGGGTCTCCGCCCGGGCGTTGATCATGCGACTGCCCACCGCCGGGCTGTGGGCCCATCCCGGCACGAGGCCCCAGCGAAGGGCGCCCAAGCGGGTCTCGTCGTGGCGCACGGCGATGGCGTACACCTCCTCGGTCGGCGCCACGTTGTAGCGGGGTCCGAGATCGTCGGCCACCACCCGGTCGACGGCGAAGTACTGCGCCAGGTCGGCCATCGGCGTCGTGGAGGTGTACCGCCCGCACACCGATCCAACGGTACCGCTGCCGGCGCCCCCGGGCGGGCCGCGCCGCCCTACGCTGGCGGCCGTGACCAGCGAGCCGACATCGAGCGCTGCCGAGGCCGCCGAAGCGCTGCGCGTCCTGCTGGGCGCCCCCGCTCCGGGCGACAGCCGTGCCGACACGCCGCCCGGAGACCCGTTGCCCCGCCCCGAAGCCGGGCGCACCGCCGGCCGCGCACGGTGGCGCTGCGAGCACTGCGGCTGGGAGACCGAGGCGTGGGTCCGCCCCGAGTGCGCCCGGTGCTACACGATGTCCACCCAGGCGATCGCCTGGGTGGATCACCCCGCAGGAGAGCGATGAGCCACGAGTACCGGTACTACCGCTGGGCAGGCTTCTTGCTTCGGGCCTCGGCCGAGGACTTCGCCGACGGGGAGATCCTCAAGGGCCTCACCTGGGTGCCGGCCCCGAAGGAGGCCATCAGCGACGTGTCGGAGCTGCCCGAGGAGCACCCACCGGGGGGGTGGTGCTCCCGCCTGAGCCCTGGTGAGGCGGAGCGCATGGCCGCCAGCTTCGGGGTGGACCTCTAGGACGCTCCTAGAACGTGAGGCCGTCGTCGACGGCGCTGGCCACCAGCTCCCTGAACACCGTGGCCACGTCCACGGCCGGACTCTCGCCAAGGTCCAAGGAGTCGTCGTCGGCCTGCGACATCAGGTGCCCGACGCCCGAGAGCGCCACTTGCAGGAGCGCCGCCAGCGAGCACAGCAGGCTGGCGGCTCGCTCGGCGTGGGCGACCGTCGGCTGGAGGCCCCGGTAGAGCTCTTCGAGTGCCGAGTGCAGGCTGATCCGCAACAGGACGGGATCGGATTCCACCGACAGGTAGGCGGTCACCAGCTCACGAGCGAGCGACGCTGCCTCGATGGCGGTGGCGGAGCGAGGGTCGAGGGCGGGCAGCAGAGGGTCGGGCTCGGCCATGCAGGAGAGTCTTGCTCACCGCAGGGGTAGAGCCCCGATCATGAGCGAGATCGGCTACTTCCTGTCGAGCGAGGAGCACGGGCCCTCCGAGCTGGTCGACTTCGCTCGCCAGGCCGAGGAGGCAGGTTTCACCTCGGCGTGGATCTCCGACCACTTCCACCCCTGGAACGACCAGCAGGGCCAGTCCCCGTTCGTCTGGAGCGTGATCGGGGGGATCGGCGCCACCACCCGGCTCCGCCTCACCACCGCCGTCACCTGCCCCACCATGCGCATCCATCCGGCGGTGATCGCACAGGCCGCGGCCACCTCGGCGGTGATGATGCCGGGGCGCTTCCTGCTGGGGGTCGGTACCGGGGAGAACCTCAACGAGCACATCCTCGGCCAGCACTGGCCGCCGACGGCGATCCGCCTGGAGATGCTCGAGGAGGCGGTGGAGGTGATGCGCCGGTTGTGGACCGGCGAGATCACCACCCACGAGGGCAAGCACTACCGGGTGGAGAACGCGCGGATCTACTCGGTTCCCGACCAGCCGCCCCCCGTGCTCGTCTCCGCCTTTGGTCCCAAGGCCGCCGACGTCGCCGCCCGCATCGCCGATGGCCTGGTGAGCACCTCGCCCGACGCCGAGACGGTGGATCGGTATCGCTCGCAGGGCGGCTCAGGCCCAGCTCAGGCCGGCATCAAGGTGTGCTGGGCCGCCGACGAGGCCGCCGCACGCAGGACCGCCTACCAGCTGTGGGCCAACAGCGGCCTCCCGGGACAGCTCGCCCAAGAGCTGCCCATGCCTGCGCACTTCGAGCAGGCGTCGCAGCTGGTGACCGAGGACCAGATCGCCGAGATGATCGTCGGTGGCCCCGACCCCGAGCCTTACGTGGAGATGGTGCGGACCTACCTCGACGCCGGGTTCGACGAGGTCTACATCAGCCAGGTGGGCAAGGACCAGGCCGGGTTCTTCGATTTCTACCGCAAGGAGCTGGCGCCCCGTCTCACCTAGCTAGCTGACGGTGACGGTGACGGAGCGCCGGAGCGCTCCGTCACCGGCGTCGGTCATACCTCGCCGCGCCAAGCCCCGGTCTCGACGCCGCGACCCTCGATGAAGTCCTTGAACCGTTCGAGGTCACCCTGCACCCGTCGGTCGATCACCCCGAGCGCGTCGCCCGCCTTCTCGACCACGCCTTCTGGGGCGAAGTCCATCTCGACGAGGATACGAGTGGCGCCGGAGCCCACCGGCTCGAACATGACCACCCCGCCCTGGTCGGGACCGTCGACGGCCCGCCAGGCGATGCGCTTGTCGGGCACCTGCTCGGTGATCTCGGCGTCGAACTCGCGGTCCGTGCCGGCGATGCTCGTCACCCAGTGGGTCCGGGTGTCGCTGACCTGTTGGACCTCCTCGACGCCCTCCATGAACTTCGGGAAGTCCTCGAACTGCGTCCACTGGTCGTACGCCGTCCGGACGGGGACGTTCACCTCGATCGATTTCTGCACCGTGCTCATGCTGGCCTCCTCGCCGTCGATGAAGTGCGCTCGTACCCACTCCGGCGCGACACCATGAGCTTCTGGGAGGTCCGGGGTTCAGTCGATCGGGAGGCGGGCGAGGAGCTCCGCCTTCTTCTCCTCGAAGTCGTCGTAGCTGATCACCTTGGCGTCGAACTGCTGGTGGATCCGCTCGATGGCCGCCAGGAGCTCCGGGGCGGACAGTTCGTGATCGCTGTCCGACAACGGCTCGTAGACCTCGACGGGCACGTCGTCGGCGTCGGTCATCTTTTCCTGGCGCTCCGCTCGCTTGGCGGCGGCCTTGGCCTTCTTGGCCCGGTCACGCTGCAGCTTGGCGAAGCTGGTTCGTTGCGCACCCATGCGGGCTCCTTTCGACGCGAGAGAGCCGCCGGACTAGCGGCCGGCGGCTCTCAGATCACCCGGACTCAGATGGCCCGGACGTTCTGGGCCTCCTCGCCCTTGCGGCCCGGTGCGACGTCGAACTCGACGTGCTGGCCCTCCTCGAGCGACCGGTAGCCACTTCCCTGGATGTTGGAGTAGTGGACGAAGACATCGTCGCCCTGCTCACGCGAGATGAAGCCGTAGCCCTTCTCGGAGTTGAAGAACTTGACGGTTCCAGTTGCCAACGCATTCTCTTCTCTTCATTGCGAGCAAGTCCCACTGACTTCCTCGTCGCTCCTAGCCTAGGGCAAGACCGGACGGTTGCCTCCATCACCGGCAGTGGTTCGTCGCCGCGGTGACGCCATGGTCGACCGTGGTCATCGTGGCGGGAGCCCCGGTGGGCGACGCCGAGCCGGAGCCCTCGCCGCCCGGCACCGCTGGGTCCGTCAGCGGGTGAAACCGATGTCCTCGTAGACGCCGGAGGCGAACCCGAACGCCCCGAAGTTGGCCAGATCGGCCCTCGTGGCCACGATCTCGGGCCGTTGGTAGAGCGTCAGGGAGTGGACGTTCTGCCAGATCAGGGCGTCGATCCGGTTGCCGAGCTCGATGGCCTTCTCCTCGTCGAACTGCGACGTGGCCTCGGCGAAGAGCCGGTCGATCTCGTCCGAGCCCACCCGGGCGTAGTTCTGCTGGACGTCGAGCTCGCCGTCCTCGCCCACCTTGGGCTGGGCGTAGATGGAGCGACTCGAGCTGATGGGGAACACCGTGCCCGCCCATGCGAAGGCGGTGACGTCGAAGTTCCCCGGGGTGATGTAGCGCTCGAAGAAGTCGCCGACCGGCACCGCTTCGATGTCGACTCGCACGCCCACCGGTTGCAGCATGCCCTGGACGAGCTCGGCCAGCTGCTGGCTGGTGGCCACCTGGCTGGGGATCACGAAGCGGATGGCCAGCTCCCTGCCGTCCTTGGCCCGGACGGCGCCGGCACGCCCCCATCCCGCGGCGTCGAGCATCGCCTCGGCCCGCTCGGGGTCGTAGGCGCCGAGGTCGCCGGTGTTGTCCCGGTACCCCCGCTGGTTCCGCATGAAGATGTGGTTGTCGAGGGTCTCGACAGGGACGTCGAGCGGTCCGAGCAGCGCCCGGGCGATCGTGTCGCGGTCGATGGCCAGGGCCAGCGCCCGGCGGACCCCCACGTCGCGGAGGACCTCGCTGGTGCCGTTCATCGTGATGTGGGTGAAGTTGGGGCCGGCGGCCCGGCGCACCTCGATCCCGGGCGTGGACCGGGCCCGCTCGAGCTTGTTCACGTCGGAACCCACGTCGATGAAGTCGATCTCGCCGTTGGCCAGGGCGTCGATCTGGGCGTCGGGGTCGATCACCTGATAGATCACCCGGTCGAGCTTGGCCGGCCTGCCCCACCACTGCTCGTCGCGCACGAGGGTGATGGTCTGGGCGGTGCGATCGAGGCTCTCGAACCTGAACGGTCCAGCACTGGTGAGGGGCGCATCCCTCCAGCCGTCGTTGAACACGGCGGGGTCGCGGTTGGTCGCCGCCGGGTACAGGCCGCTGAACAGTCCCCGCCAATCGACGTAGTCCTCCCGGAAGGTGACGATCACCTCGCGCTCGTCGCTGCCCATGGCCACCGTCTCGATCTTGTCGTAGCCCTGGGTGGAGGCGACCTCGAAGGCCGGGTCGGTGCCGTTCAACGCGCTCCACTGCGCCTCGAAGTCGGCCACGGTGACCGGGGTGCCGTCGGACCACCTGGCCTGGGGATTGATCCGATAGGTGACGACCTGCTGGGGCTCGGTGGCGGTGAGATCGGCGGACTGCACGAAGTCCTCGTCGAGGACCGGCTGAGCGCCGGCATCGAAGTCGAACGGCGAGAGCAGCAGGGCCCCCATGACGGCGGCGTTGTCACCCAACGCCCCGTCCACGGCGTGGGTGTTGAAGTTGGGAGGAAGCTGGCCGAGCGGCCACCTGAGCGTTCCGCCATCCTGGAGCTGGTCCCGATCGGTGGCGTTGACGTCGTTCTCCGAAGCCGAAGGAGTGGCCCGGCCTTCGCCATCCGGGGCGACCGACCCGCCATTGCCGCCGCCAGCACACGCGGTGGCCACCAGGACGAGGGCCAGGATGGGCCCGAGGAGGTTCATCCTTCGTCGCGAGAGGTCCATCGGTGTTCCACCCTTCGTCGCAGGATCGAGCCGACCGAGTGTAGAGACGCGCTCATCCGGCGTGGCGGAGCTCGGCGTGGTGGCACGCGACCCGGTGGTCCACGCCCTGGAGGCGCGTGCTGGGGTCCTCGTCGATGCACCGCTGCCGCTGTTCCGCGTCGACGACCACGAACAGCGGGCACCGCGGGCGGAACCGGCAGCCAGAGGGAAGGTCGACGGCGCTCGGCGGCTCCCCTTCCAAGATGATGCGTCGCCGCGTTCGCTCGCGCTGCGGATCCGGCACGGGGACGGCCGAGAGCAGCGCCCGGGTGTAGGGATGGGCTGCATCGTCGAAGACGCGATCCACCGAGCCGATCTCGACGATTCGACCGAGGTACATCACCGCCACCCGGTCGGCGACGTGGCGCACCAGAGACAGGTCGTGGCCGATGAAGAGATAGGCGAGGCCGAGCTCCGCCTTGAGTCGCTGGAGCAGGTTGACGATGCCGGCACGAATGGAGACGTCGAGCGCCGAGACCGGCTCGTCGAGCACGACCACCTTGGGTTCGACGGCCAGCGCCCTGGCGATGGCGATCCGCTGCTGCTGACCACCGGAGAGCTCCTCTGGGTAGCGGCTGATGTGGCCCTCGTCGAGGCCGACCAGGCGCAGGAGCTCACCGACCCGTCGCCGCCGTTGGTCCCTGCCCACGCCGTGGGTTCGCAGCCCCTCGGTGAGGATGTCGCCGAGAGGCATCCTCGGGTCGAGGGACGCGGACGGGTCCTGGAAGACGACGCCGAGATCCCTGCGGATCTCCTTGCGCGTCCGCGCCTCGAGCGTCGATGTCTCCCGGCCGAGCACCACCACCGAACCTCCCATCGGCTCGGACAGAGCAAGGATCTCGTTGACCGTCGTCGACTTCCCCGACCCCGACTCACCGACCAGGGCAAGGGTCTCGCTCTCCCGGAGGTCGAAGCTGACGCCGTCGACGGCGTGGATGGTCCCCACTCGGCGGCGGAACACGCCACCCCGGGTGAGGGGGAAGGACTTGACCAGCTCGCGTACCTCCAGAACGACGGCACGCTCCTCCCGCCCGGCACCCATCACCGAAGGCTCGGCCGGCGGCGGGACGGGAAAGACGGCGGCGGGCTCCAGGACTCCCGCCTCGATCTCGCCGCTGCGGTGGCACGCCGCCAGATGGTCGCCCGAGCCAGTCGGCTCGAGGGCGGGCTCGACGTCGACGCAGATCGCGACCTTCAGCGGGCAGCGGGGAGCGAACGGGCAGCCGGGCGGGAGTGCGACCAGCGAGGGCGGGGAGCCCTCCACCGGCGTCAGTGGTCGGCCCGCGGCTGCGTCGACTCGTGGGATCGAGCCCAGCAGGCCGATGGTGTAGGGCATCCGCGGGGCGTGGAAGACCTCCTCGACGGGCCCGCTCTCCACCGGCCGGCCGGCGTACATGACGACCAGTCGGTCGGCGACGCCGGCCAGCACCCCGAGGTCGTGGGTGATCATCACGATGGCGGCGCCCGTCGCCTGCTGGGCGGTGCGTAGCACATCGAGTACCTGGGCCTGGACGGTGACGTCGAGCGCGGTCGTGGGCTCGTCGGCGATGATCACCTCGGGGTCATTGGCGATGGCCATGGCGATCATGGCCCGCTGGCGCATCCCGCCGGAGAGCTCGTGGGGAAAGGCCAGGGTGCGCCGGGAGGCGTCAGGCATTCCCACCAGGTCGAGGAGCTCGACGGCTCGTCGCGCCGCCTGCTCCCGGGAGGTGTGGGCGTGGGCCCTGACCGCCTCGGCGATCTGGGCGCCCACGGTGTACACGGGGGTGAACGCCGACAGCGGGTCCTGGAAGACCATCGAGATGCGCTTGCCACGGATGGCGGAGATCTGCGGGTCGTCAAGGCCGAGAAGCTGGCGACCGCGCAGGCGCACCGAGCCGCTCACCTGTGCGGACGTGGGCAGCAGGCCCATCACGGCCAGCGCCGAGACCGACTTGCCGCAGCCGGACTCGCCGGCGATGCCGAGGACCTCACCGGGACGGACCTCGTAGCTCATCCCACGCACCGCTCGGAGGATCCCTCCCTCGGTTGGGAATGAGACGGCGAGGTCGGTCACCTCCAGGACCGGGCCGGCACCGCCGGCTCCGCAGGCCGCCCCGACCGCGGTACCGGCTCCCACCATCAACGGGCCCGTGCCGCCGGAGCCCTGGGGTCGAAGGCATCCCGCAGCCCGTCGCCGACGAAGCTCACCGCCAGCACGGTCAGCACGAGCAGGCCACCGGAGAAGACGAACAACCAGGGGAAGGTGAGCGCCGACCGGGTGCCGTTGGCGATCAGCGTGCCAAGCGAGACGTCGGGAGGCTGGACGCCGAAGCCGAAGTAGCTCAGCCCGGTCTCCGCCAGGATGGCCCCGGCCACGTTGAGCGTGGCGTCGATGATGAGGATCGACGACATGTTGGGCAGCAGGTGGCGGAACACGATCACGGCCGATGAGACGCCCATGAACCTCGCCGCCCGGACGAACTCCAGCTCGCGCAGGCCGAGGGCGAGGCCCCGTACCACCCTCGCCGTGATCATCCAACTGAACCCGGCCAGCAGCACGACGAACAACAACCACGACCGGCCGCGGAACGTGGGGCTGAGTATGGCGATGACGAGGAACGCCGGCAGCACCAGCAGGAGGTCGACCACCCACATGAGCACCCGGTCGGGCCACCCGCCGAGGTAGCCGGCGCACGCACCGACCACAGCGGCGATGCCGGTGGAGACGACAGCGGTGAGCAACCCGATCACGAGCGACTTCTGCAGACCTCGCAGTGTCTGCGCGTAGACGTCTTGGCCGATCTGGGTGGTGCCGAACCAGTGCCGGGACGACGGTGGCTCCAGGAAGGCGGTGAAATCCTTGGACGTGTGGTCCCATGGAGAGAGCGCCGGGCCGAGGAAGGCCAGGGCGAAGAGGACCGCCAGCACGACGAGGCCCACCATTGCGAGCCTCCGGCGGCGGAACCGCCGCAACACCAGTCGCCCGCGCCCGCCGCCCCAGAGCTCCTCGACGCCCGGCGGCCCGTCGTCGCCCGCGTCGCCGGCAGCGACGAGAAGGGGATCGGTGGGGATCGCCATCGGCACCGGTCCTAGCGGATCCGCACGCGCGGATCGAGGACGGCGTGTGCCAGGTCGGCCAGCATCCCGGCGACCAGGACCAGCGCGGCGGCGAAGACGGTGACGGCGGCCACCACGTTGACGTCGTTGCCGTTCACCGAGTCGACGAACCACTCCCCCATCCCGTGCCAGCCGAAGATCTTCTCGATGAACGTGGCGCCGGTCAGCAGCAGCCCGAACTGGTAGGCGAAGAACGTCGACATGGGGATGAGGGCGGTGCGCAGGCCATGCCTCAACAGCGCTTGGCGGCGCCGGAGGCCCTTGGCCTGGGCGGTACGCAAGAAGTCGCTGCCGAGCACGTCGAGCATGGCGTTGCGCTGGTAGCGGCTGTAGAAGGCGGCCTGGGCAAGGACGATGGCGAGGGTGGGCAGGAGGAGGTGCTGGACGCGGTCGAGTGCGATTTGCCACCACGCCCCCTGCAGGCCGGGTGTCGCCTCGCCGGTGTAGTAGACGATCGTCCTGCCGGCCACCCGGTTGAGCTGCAAGGCGGCGAGCTTGAGAAGCACCGCCAGCAGGAACACCGGGGTGGCCAGGGTCAAGAACGAGAGCAGGGTGGTGGCGTGGTCGCTGAACCGGTACTGCCTGACCGCGCCGACCGTGCCGACCAGCACTCCGAGCACCCCACCGAGCACCGACGCGAGCAGCAGCAGGCGAAGGCTCACACCCATGCGTCGGCCCATCTCGTCGATCACCGGCTCCCCTCCGATGGTCCGGCCGAAGTCGCCCCGCAGCACGCCGCCCACCCAGGTCCCGAAGCGCTCCAGCACCGGCTCGTCGTCGTTGAGGTTCAGGTCGGACAACACCCGATCGACCGACTCGGGCGGCGGTGGCGGGTTGCGTCCCTCGAAGTTCGAACGGGGGTCGAGGCTGGACGCGGCGAGGAGATAGCCGAGGCATGCGGCGATCACCACGAGCACGGCATAGCCGACGAACCTGCGAAGGAGGAACCTCACCATCCCGGGAACTGCCCCGACATCGAGACGGTCCCCGTCAGGAGATCGCGCCGCTCGAAAGCGACGGCCCCCACCACCGGGTGGGATCGAGCTCGAAGCGCTCGAGGAGCTGATCGAACCAGGCCGGTCCAGCCCGCCGCGACACCGTTCACCACGACGTCATGCCGTGCAGAGCCAGCTCTCTGCCGAGGGGAAGGGTCGTGGCACCAGGCCGTCAGGTCTTCCGGGTCACCACGATGTCCACGTTGTTCCGGAGCGCATTCGTGACCGGGCACGACTGTTCGGCGGCGGACAACGCCTCGGTGATCGCCGGGTCGTCGGCGCCAGGGACGTCGGCACTGACCTGGAGAACCATCGTGGTGACCTTGCCGCCCTCGAAGGTGCACGTCGCCTCGACGTCGAGCCGGGCCGGCTCGTTGCCGCGGGAGCTGAGCTCGTTCGAGAAGGCCATGCAAAAGCAGGCGGCCTGCGCGGCGGCCATGAGCTCCTCGGGACTCGTGTGACCGTCGGCGCGCTCGGTGCGTGACGCCCAGGTCACGGGGGCCTCGGTGAACAGGCCGCTGCTGGTGGCGGACACGGTGCCGCTGCCCTTGAAAAGGTCTCCGTGCCACGTGGCACGTGCTTCACGGTCCGCCATGGCGGCCTCCTGTTCAGTGGATGGAGAGGCCAGCCTATTTCGGCGAACGGTACGGGCGTCCACCCCGCAGCTCTGTCACACGGCGAGTCCCGGTACCGCGCCTCACCCGGCCGAGAAGTGATGGCCCGGGCGACGAACCGGTCTCATGACCTCGAGCCGGTGAGGTCGCCGAGCACCTCGGTGCTGCAGGCGAAGCCCTGCTCGATGGCCTGGTCCTGGTTGATGTAGAGGTAGTTGGCCAACCGGCCGCAGAAGTACACCGGCCGGTCCAGAGCGCTGCGGACCTCCTCCTTGTAGCGCTCGTTGAGTGCCTCGAAGCGCCGGTCGACCGTCGGGACGGGATAGTGCCTGGCCGGCGCCCCGGGATACTCCTCGCTCACCACCGTTCCCATGACGTTCTGGCCGGTGGCGTGCTTGGTCTCGACGGTGCGGGTGAAGGGGTACCTCAGGTCAGGCCAGTTGACCACGTAGGCCGGAGTGCTCGTCTCCTCCGGACGCTCCACGGGGATGTAGCGGGACCGGAGATGGACGCCACGCCACTCGAGCTCCCCGTCGCGCCCGAGCAGGCGGTCGAGCGGCGCCGTCACCACGAAGGCGTCGAATTCGCCCTGCATGCCGACGAGGTCCTCGAGCAACACCTCGACCCCGCAGGTCACCGACGACCTGGACAGCACGCCTTCGATGACGCTGTTCATCCCGTTCGCCGGGAAGAACTCCCACCGGTCGCGGAAGAGTCGGCGATAACCGTCGTTGCGGAGCTCCACCCGCTTGGGGGCAAAGCTGCTCGACAGCTCCGTCGCCGGCCGGCCCCACTGTTTCGCCGTGTAGTCGCGGATGAACAGGTTGTACAGCGTCGGGCCCATGAGCGACATCACGAAGGTCTCGAAGTCCTCGCCGGCGGGGGCCTCGGGAAGGGCGGCCAGCTCCTTTTCGATGGTGGGCCACAGCGCCAACTCCTGCAGCTCCTCGAGCTGCGGCGGCCACGAGAGCAGGGTGAGGGCGTCGTCGTCGCCGAGGTGGACCTGTGCCTTCACGCAGTGCTCGTAGGGACGCGAAAGACCGAAGCGACCGACGTAGTCGGCGACGTCCGCATTCGACGTGTGGAAGATGTGCGCGCCGTTCGGTTCGTACACCACACCGTTCAGCGTCTCGGCCCGGGAATGGCCGCCGACGTTGGCGGCCCGCTCGAACACCTCGACGTCGATGCCGCCGGCACCCAACCGTTCGGCGGTGACCGCCCCGGACCACCCCGCACCGACCACAGCCACGCGCTTCTTCATCTGTGCCACGGGTTCGAGTGTGCACGGTGCCGGGAGAGCCCACCAAAAGGCGGGTGCCTGCGGGCCCGGCCAAGGCCCCAGGTGCGATGCCGAGCTCCGCGCCCCATGGGCTCACGCCGGGGAGCAGACTTCACGAGCAGGCGCTCACCTTCTCGTGGCTGCCTCCGGAAGCTCGGTCAGGGTGATGCCGGCGGCGGTGACCGGCGCCCCGTTGGTCCACAGTCCCACCCCGGCGCCGGACGTCGCCGGAGCCGGGAAGGATCCCACGGCGACGCCGTCGAGGCGCACGGAGACCGTGTCGGGGCCCTGGCGAAGCACAAGCTGGTGATGGGCGGTCACCGAGAAGTCGGCTCGCAGGGACCGGAGGACTGCGCCTTGTCGTACGACCCCGTGCCGGACGACCCGCCACGTGAGCTCGCCGCGGTGGGGCTCGATCGTGACGACGGCGTGGTTGTGCTCGTCGTGGTACGACGTGGTGACGCCGTAGCACGCCATGCGCCCGCCGGTGGAGGCCAGAGCCACGTTCACCTCGAAGAGGAACGAGGCAGGCGCGGGTCGATCGAGCAGGGCGGCGGCCGCCGATTCCCCGCCGTGGTGACGAAGCCCATGGCGGCTCGACGTCCAGGCGCCGCCGAGAAGCCAACCCCGGGCCCCGTCACCCGGTGACCCCCGACCGATGCAATCCCGGACCAGCGGCTCGGGCGGACAAGGCTGCGGGTCCGTGCTCGGCCCGGGCGACACCGGGCGCCCGTCCTCCCACTCCAGAGGGTCGATGTGGAAGAAGCGTCCGGTGTGGTCGACGTCCCAGGCGTGATACGCCAGGTACTCGGTGACGTTGTCCGGCCCGACCACAACCGAACCATGGCCGGGCCCGACAACCTTTCCAGGCACGGTACGAAGCAGGTCGGCGGTGTCGCCGGAGACCACCGGCTCATAGGGGCCCATGGGGTGGTCCGCCACCGCCGAGCCGATCCCGTAGTTGTCCGCCTTCCACGCCCCACCGCTGTAGAAGCACCAGTACCGACCGTCGTGCTTGCGCACGAAGGGCCCTTCGACGGTGTACCAGTCCCAGACCCGGTCATACCAACGGCGCTGCCGTTCGTAGAGATGCCACTCCTCCCGGGGCCGCATGACGGTCACCCATTCGCCCGCCAGCACCGTCATGTCGCCGAGGCGGTCGACCACGATCCCCGTACCGACGTGGTCGCCGTCGAGGAAGTCTCGGCTGTAGAAGAGGTACCACTGGCCGTCGTCGTCCTGGAACGGGTGGGCGTCGATGGTGAAGGGATCGTCGGGATCGAGCAGCCCCAGGTCCTGGTCGAACGGTCCGGTGGGCGACGTGCCACTCGCCACGCGGAGTTGGTGGTGCTCACCCTCGTGGCCTCCCGAGGAGTAGTAGAGGAAGAACCTCCCGTTGTCGTAGGCAACCTCGGGGGCCCAGTGCTCCACTCCGGGCCCTGGAGCATCCAGGACCTCGCCGGCGTCCTCCCAGGTGACCAGGTCCGTCGATCGCAGCACGGGCAGGCCGCCGGACACCGGCGTGCCGTACGCGTAGTACTGGCCGTTGTGCTTCAGCACGAAGGGGTCGGCAAAGGGCCGATCGTGGAGCGGATTGCGGAAGGTCCGCATGGAGGAAAGATGCCTCGATCCAATGGAGAACGCCATCCTGCCCCGGCGACGGCGCGGCCTGCGCGGCTCGATCAGCCTGGGAGGGTCTCGCCTCCGATGGGAGCGAGCACCTCGCCGCTGTAGTAGCTCGACAGCTGGTCGGCGGCGAAGAACACGTAGGAGGGAGCTATCTCGTCCGGCTGGGCGGCCTCGTGCATCGGTGTCTGCTGCCCGAACTTGGCGGCGTTCTCGCCTCCCATCGTCGCCGGGATCAGCGGTGTCCATACCGGCCCGGGGGCGACACAGTTCACCCGGATTCGACGGTCGACCAGCGACTGCGCCAACGAGTAGGTGAAAGCGAGGATGGCGCCCTTGGTGGTGGAGTAGTCGATGAGGCTCTTGTTCCCACGCAGCCCGTTGATGGAGCCGCTGTTGATGATGGCGCCGCCGTCGGGCATGTGCTCGAGCGCCGCCTTGGTGACCCAGAAGTAGCTGTAGATGTTGGTCCTGAAGGTCCGGTCCCACTGCTCGGTGCTGATGTCGGCGAGCGACTGGGCGGGGTTCTGGTAGGCGATGTTGTTGACCAGAAGGTCCAATCCCCCGAGCTCTGCCACGGTGCGCTCCACCGCCTCGATGCAGTGCTGCTCGACGGAAAGGTCGCCCGGTATGAGGAAGCTGCGGCGCCCCTGCTGCTCGACGAGCTTGGCAGTGTGGCGGGCATCGTCGTCTTCGCAGAGGTAGGCGATGGCCACGTCGGCCCCCTCCTTGGCGAAGGCCACGGCGGTTGCCCGGCCGATGCCGGAGTCGGCCCCGGTGACGAGCGCGCGTCTGCCCTCGAGCAGGCCTCTGCCGACGTAGCCCCCCATCTCGTCGGCGGGCCGAGGCTTCATGGCCTCGGTCGTGCCCGGGTAGTCCTGCTCTTGCTCGGGGAATGTCTGGTCGCCGTCGCTCATCGAGGCCTCTTCCGAATGGAGGTTCAGGGAATGTCGGTCCGGCTTACCCATGCCGGACCGCAGCTAACGGCGATCTTCGAGCATCAGGGAGCCCCCACGCGGGTATCCACCCACGGGCAGGTTGGGAAGCGAGCCGCCTCGCAGTGGCGCCCGATGATGGGCGAGCCGGAGCACGAGGAGGATCAATGCGAGACACGACCCTGCGGGTTGCCCGCGGCGGTGGCGGCAAGGCAGGCACGCTGAAACCGCTCTCCGAGCAGGTCATGGTGATCATGGGCGCGTCGAGCGGGATCGGCCGGGAGACCGCCCTGCAGGCGGCGCGACGGGGCACCCGTCTCGTCGTGGCGGCGCGCGACGGCGAGGCGTTGCACTCGCTGGCCGAAGTCGTCAGGGGCGAGGGAGGCGAAGCGCTGCCGGTTGTTGCCGACACCTCGAAGATGGACGAGGTTCAGGCGGTGGCCGAGGTGGCGGCGAACCACTACGGCGGGTTCGACACCTGGGTGCAGGCGGCCGCCGTCGCCCTCTACGCCCGGTTCGAGGACACCACGCCCGACGAGTTCCGCCGAGTTCTCGACGTGAACCTGATGGGCAACGTCCATGCCGCGCTGGCTGCGCTGCCCCACCTGCGGCGGCGAGGCGCGGGAGCCTTCATCTCGATCTCGTCCCTCGAGGCGCGTCGGGCGTTCCCGTACCACGCCGCCTACGCCGCCTCGAAGCACGGGATCGACGGCTTCCTCGAGGCGCTGCGGGTCGAACTGCGCCAAGAGGGCGTGCCGATCAGCGTGACCAACGTCCTACCGGGATCGATCAACACGCCGCTGTTCGACAAGGCTCGGAGCCGTCTGGGCGTCAAGCCCATGCCGATACCGCCCATCTATCAGCCGACGACGGTGGCGCCGGTGATCCTCTATGCCGCCGAGCGGCCCGTGCGTGAGCTCGTGGCGGGTGGCGCCGCCAAGGCGCTCCTGGCCACCCAGAGCATCTCGCCGCGCCTGCTCGACGCCTTGTTGGTCCGGATCGGCTTTCGCTCGCAGCTCAGCGACCAGGACGACGAGCACGCCGGAGACAACCTGGAGGCTCCCGTTCCCGGGTTGGGCCGGACCGAGGGCTCGTTCAGCCAGCGGGCCCGGTCTCGCAGTGCGTACAACTGGCTCGAGACGAGGTGGTCGCCGCGACGGCTGGTGGCACCGAGGTTGCATCCGGTCCCCTTACGCGACCGATCGGAGCCTTCGGCTCGATCGGCTCGATCGGCTCGTTCGGCTTGATGCGCTGGGTGCGCTGGATGCGCTGAATGCCCTCGCAGAGCCCGCCGCCCGTCGGACCCACCGGCATCGAGGGCACCCGGGCACGGTAGAGCGCGGTTCGACACCTGCCTCGACCCGATGCCGGGTCGGCGGCTGGATTGGCCCCTACGGCCCCGTGGGCAGGATGCCTGCCCGGCCCGAGCTGTCCCCGCACCTCCCGGAGGTCGCCATGCGCCGCTGGCAGTTGGCAGAAGACGCACTGGTCTCCCTCCTGCCCAAAGGGGCCACCCAGGGATCGACGTGGTTCGGCCGTATGGGTGACATCGTCCAGCAACCCCCGGTCTGGCTCGGAGTGGCCGGACTGCTGGCGCTGGGTGGTGGGGACAGGGGCCAGCGGGCAGCCGTGCGGGGGACGCTGTGCTACGGGGTCACGGCGATCCTCGGGAACGTCGTGATCAAGCCGCTGGTCGGGAGGCGGCGGCCTCCGGGGGCCGGAGAGAACAGAACCGGCCCGATCACCTCGTCGTTCCCATCCGGCCATGCCGCAACCGACCTCGCCTTCACGCTGGCGGCGTCGCAGGAGATTCCGGCGCTGTTCATCGCCCTCGCCCCCGCCACCATGGCAGCTCACTGGTCCCTGATCCGCAGTCGGGGCCATTACCCGAGCGACGTGTTCGCCGGCGGTGTCCTGGCGGTCCTGGTCGTGGCCGTCACCTGGAAGATCTGGCCACCTGGGCCCCCCGCGGACGACGAGGGCGCCGAGCACTAGCACATCGTCCTTGGGGTGGCGGCAATGGCCATCCGCGGCCAGACCCGTTGGGGTCGTCCGCGACCCGACGCTCGTCCCGCAACGCCTGACGCAAAGCGGGGCGGCGGCACCGGTCTCAGCACCAGCTGATCGGTGCATCGGCCGGATCTCGGCCCGTGGAGCGAGCTCGTGCAGCGGGCCATTGCCAGGTTGAACCTGTTCCCACCGGAAATGAGACATCCCTGCTCGCCCGTCTCTGGTTCTCGAGCAGGAAACACTCAGGTCGGCGTGGTCGGGAGACGATAAGGAACGTACAAGACGAAGGATCGGGCGGGACAGGCACGAGCACGATCCTGCCTGTCGGAAAGAGCGAGAGCGTCGTTACTGCCGGTAACACACGCGAGCGTGAGCTGGCTATTCGAGGGCCGAAGCGCAGCTGGGCCGGTCCGGACGCTGGTCGGGGAGTTCACCGCCCCCGGCCGTGATGAGACAGGTGACCGGACCACTACTGAGGAGAAGAATCATGAAAAGCAAAGCCATTGCCGCGATCCTGGTTGCCACGGCGGGACTGGGGATGGGGGGCGTGACCGCGTTCGCCAACACGTCGTTCAGCGACGTGCCGACATCAAACGTCCACCACGGCAACATCGACCGAGCCGCCGAGGAGGGCATCACCGCGGGGTGTGCGAGCGACAAGTTCTGCCCCAAGGACAACGTGACTCGGGCCGCCATGGCTTCGCTGCTCGTGAACCTCCTCGACGTGACCCGTGAGGACAACGACGCTCAGTCCGACGACATCGAGGAGCTCATCGAGGCACTGGACGAGGCTGTGCAGGCAGAGCTCGACGCTCAGGTGGCGGCCAACAAAGCACTGGCCGACCGCGTGAGCGCGCTGGAGGCGCTGGTGGCGGAGCAGGGGCTGGACACCGACAACGACGGCATCCCCAACAGCACCGACACCGACGACGACGGCGATGGCGTCGACGATGGCGATGACGCCTTCCCGACGGATTCCGCCGAATCGGTTGACACCGACAAGGACGGCGTGGGCAACAACGCCGACACCGACGACGACGGCGATGGCGTCGACGATGGCGATGACGCCTTCCCGCTGGACCCGAAGGAGTCGCTGGACACCGACAAGGACGGGATCGGCAACAACGCCGACACCGACGACGACGGCGACGGCGTCCTCGACGCCGCCGACGCCTTCCCGCTGGACCCGAAGGAGTCGCTGGACACCGACAAGGATGGCGTGGGCGACAACGCCGACAACTGCCTGCTGGTTGCCAACCCCGACCAGGCTGACGCCGACGAGACCACTCCCGAGGGGGACGCCTGCGAGCCGCCGGCCACGGTCACGGTGGAGACCCGTTGAGCAGGCCCATGACGAGAGGTTAGGCAGAACCACCCTGGATGGCGTACCGGAGATCGTCCCTCCGGCAGGGTGCTCGTCGTTCATGCTGCAATGGTGTTGGCGTCTGAGCTCTCGGCGTCAGTGCCAGGTCGCCCAGTCGGCGCCGAGCGCCACGCCGGCCGCCAGGACGGCGAACGGAAGGACGGTGAGGGCGGTCACCAGCCGATTCCGGCCCAGTCCTAGCCGCACCAGAGCCAGGCGGAAGCCGAGAGCGGCGACGGCAACGGCAAACCACCACGCGACCCGGACGGGTTGCGGCCAACTGATCGGGAAGAGGCCTTCAGCCCAGGACGGGACCGGCGAGTTGGCGGCGCTGCCTGCCACCGCCTCGAGGACGACAGCGCTCATGACGAAGCCAGCGCAGCCGATGGCCAGGACTCCCGCACCAGCCTCGGCATCAGAGCGACGCCGGTCGTTGTCCACGTCGTCCAGGTCGTCGTCGATCATGGCTCGAGCCTCACGACAGGTCCGACCTCCTTGCGGTGGGGCGAGCGCCGGCGTTTCTCGAAGTCGTTCGATGTCGGGACGACGGATGGATGGGCGCAGGATGGCGGCGCAGTGCAATACCCACCCCGGGTGGGTAGGCTTCCGGCGTGAAGGAAACTCACCAACGGGCGGTGGTGAACCGCCTCAAGACGGCGCGGGGCCATCTCGACGCCGTACTCAGGATGGTCGAGGACGACACCTACTGCCCGGAGGTCATGAAGCAGCTCTCGGCGGTACAGGGTTCGTTGGAACGCGCCAGCCGGATCGTCCTGCGCAACCACATGGAGACCTGCGTCGCCGCCGCCATGGTCGCCGGACGCACTGAGGAGATCGTCGACGAGCTCATGGAGGCACTGCGCTTCGACCGGATCGCCACTGGTCCGGGGCCCGAGCTGAGCCTGGCAGCTGAAGGAAGCTGATGAGCCAAACCGAGACCCGCCCTCCGGGGGCGTCGGGACACACCGAGGAGCTGGAGTTCACCATCTCGGGCATGACCTGCGGCTCATGTGCGGCCCGCATCGACAAGGTGCTGGCCCGCCACGCGGGCGTGGCCGAGGCAAGCGTGAACTTCGCCACCAGCAGGGCCACCATCGCCTTCGACCCTGACCAGGTGTCCGCCGATGACCTGGTCGCCGCTGTCGGCAAGGTGGGCTACGGCCTCAGCCCGGCCGAGCCTTCCAGCGAGGTCGACGAGGTCGACACC
>JAHWJH010000041.1 GCA_019348555.1 Actinomycetota bacterium | reverse complement strand
CTCGCCTGACTGCCGGCCACCGGTGGCCTGGCCAGTAAAACCGAAGTGGCGATCTCCGGCACCCTGCCCGACCGCCGCCGTGCGAACGCCGGGCGCGAGGCAACGCTCGTGAGCACCTGATCGGCGTGGCCGCCGGCGCCGAAGTCCGGCAAATTGCACCTGGTCGGGAAGCTGGATCGGCCAACATCAAGGTCGTGACCGAGGTGACACTCACGGCCGAGAACGGTCGCACGCTGACGCTGCGGCGCATGACGAGTCCTGATGACGAGGCCGTCTGGACCTACGAGGCGACTCTCACCATCCGGGAGGAACCGTCACGACGGTCCTCCACGAACATGGAAACTGGCTCGGCGGCTACTTCCGAGAGCTGGCGGATGCTTGGCGAGGTTTCGATGGCACAAGGACCTTCAGCAGCGTTGAGGGGCAACGCCGCTGTTTTTCTTGCCGGCGTGATTGCCCTGATCGCCCTCAGCGGCGCCAACGCCACCCCCCCCGGCTCCGGCGGCTTCGAGCTTCCCCGCCGTGATCTTGGCGATCAAGGGCCCCTCGGCAACCTCGGGGTGGTCCCCGCTGCCAACCCCACTGCACCGACCACACCGGGCCTCTCGCCGGCCACGAGCACAGCCACCACAAGACCGACGGTCCCGCCGTCCACCCCTCCGCCAGATGCCACGGTGACGGTCCCGCCGTCCACCCCTCCGCCAGGTGCCACAGCGCCGACCCCCAGCCCGGCACCGGCACCGGCACCGGCTCCGACTTCGCCGCCCGGAGCGCCGACGGCGACCACGCGGCCCGGGCGGGCTCCTACGACCGTCACGCCCACCACCAGAGCACCGGGGCCGCCCACCAGCGTGGGGCCGCCGATTTCTCGCTCCCGCCCATAGACGCCGCCCCACTGTCGCGCTGCGGGTGACGCCGTCGGGGTCAATGAGGCCCCGACGAGATTCCGTGAGCATCGCGTGCTCCTGAGCCTCAACGGCTTGCGGGTCTGGCATGCCGAAGCAGAAGCCGACAGGCAGCGGCGGGCTTGCGATCTGTATGTGCAGTCGGTCAGCGCCTGGAAATTGACAAGGAGCTCGTCGGTCAGGTCACCGGCGATGTTATGGCCGACATTCGGTCCGACGGTGCCGACTCGTGACGGCGGCCAGAGGGGCGGGCGCATAGGTGCTTGGCCTGAGCAGACAGTCGAGCACTGTGTTACGGTCAAGTCCGTCCGTTCGGGAACACCGGTGCGAATCCGGGGCTGTCCCGCAACTGTGACCAGGGAGTGACCCTCATCGGAAGCCAGGGCCGTTTCGGCTTGAAGGCGGAGGGGAGCGCTGATCTGGGAGCCAGAGACCGCGCGGACCGCGGAAACACCACGAGGATGGAGACAATCGAATGGTCGCTGTGGCCCAAACGCACGTACCCGTCGCCCCGGTCCGGGTGCCCCTCCTGGCTTGGATGGCCGTCATGGTCGGCCTCGCCGCCGTCTACCTGATGTTGCAGGAGAACGGTGCGCTGCTGGCCACCAGCTGGGAGACGCTGCACGAGCTGTTCCACGACGGGCGCCACGCGCTCGGCGTGCCCTGCCACTGAGCCTGACGGAGGTCCCCATGTCGTTCACCTACCGCGGCATCATCACGCGCGCGCTGACGGCTGGACTCCCGGTCGGGGTGCTGCTGGCCGGCTACATGTTCTTCGTCGTCGAGCCGACCATCGACGAAGCGATCACGCTCGAGGAGCAGCTCGCCACCGAAGCGGAACACGGTGAGCAGGGCGGGCACCACCACGACGAGGAAGAGGCGCTGTTCACGCGTTCGGAGCAGGTCGGCGGCGGCGTGGCCGCCAGCGTCATCTACGCCGTGGTCCTGTCGGCCGTGTTCGGCACCGTCCTCGCCGCCACGCGCCACCGGCTGCCGGGTCGATCGGACCTCATGCGATCAGTCTGGCTCGCCGCCGTCGCCTTCGGTTGCGTCGCGCTCGTCCCCGCTCTGAAGTATCCGGCCAACCCACCCGCCGTCGGCGACCCCGACACCGTCGGCCAGCGCACCGTGCAGTGGCTGGTGGTCGTCGCCCTGTCGCTGTTGCTGGCCTGGGCGCTCACCCGGCTGTCCGGGTTGCTGCGGGGCCGCCTCGATGACCCGACCCGCGTGTTGGCGGTGACGGCAGCGACGGTGCTCGCCTTCGGCGCTCTCCTCGTCGCGCTTCCCGGCACGCCCGACGAGATCGATCAGCGTGTCCCAGCTGCGCTGGTCTGGGACTTCCGACTCCGGTCGATCGGCGGGCTGGCGTTGCTGTGGTCCGGGCTGGGTGTCGGCCTGGGCTGGCTGCTCGAGCGCCACGGTCGGCGCGTCATGGACGGCACGGACGACCGAACGGCGGCACCGGCATGACGCCGGCCCGGCAGAGCATCCAGCGGGTCTGCGCCATCGTCGACTACCTCCGGGTCAGCGTCGGCACCGACGACGGCGGCGAGTGGCTCGGCTGTCAGCGACTGGTGACCGACCCTGATGCGCTCGCTGCGCTCGTGGCCTCGACCGCCGAAGGCCGGGGCACCGACCGTGACGACGTCGCCACCTCGCTGTTCGTGCAGGGCTACGCGTTCCGGATCGCCTCGATCGCCATCGGCGTGTGGCTCCTCGACGAGCTGGTGCTCGACGGCGACCCGGCGATCACTTCGATCGCGTTGGGCCGTCACCGGCCGAACGCCGTCCGTCTCGACGACGCACGAACCGCAGGCGACGGCATCGGTGCGCTCCACGCCAACCTGATCGACGGTCACCTCGCCCGCCTCGTCGTGACCGCGCACAAGTCCTGCCGTGTCGGCGAAGCGCTGCTGTGGGGCAACGTCGGTGCCGGTTGTGCCTCGTCGTTCGGCGCGTTCATGGGCCCGCTCGAGGATCGTCGGCTGGAGGTTCGGAAACGCGCCGAGGAGTTCTTCGCATCAGCGCGACCCGAGGTGCAGGCCTCCGGCCGCCTGATGCACGTGGGCCCGCTGTGGGCCTGGGAGCGCAGCGCCTGCTGCCTCTGGTACAAGACCGAGTCCGGGTTTACGTGCGAGGACTGCTCGCTCTGGAGCGAGGAGGATCGCCAGGCCCGGTACCGGAAGGCCCTGGCGAAGCTGGACGCATGATCCTCTTCGGGTCGAACGCCGACACCGAGCTCCTGGCCCTCCGGTCGGTGGTTGACGACCTGCCCGATGAGCTGAGCGAGGTGCGGTGGTTCCACCCCGACCGCACCGACGCCGTGCCGCACGTCGACGGCGCGTCGCTGGTCGTCGTGCGGCTGCTCGGCGGTGCCGACGCATGGGAGGAGGGCTTCGCCGCGCTGCGCAAGCGCTGCCGGGCAGCAGGCGTGCCGCTCGTGGCGCTGGGCGGCGAAGCCGAGCCCGACCCCGACCTGCTCGCCGCCTCCACCGTGCCCACCGGCGTGGCCAGCGAGGCACACCGGTACCTGGCCGCCGGCGGGCCCGCCAACGTCGCCCAGCTCCTGCGCTTCCTCTCCGACACCGTGGCGATGACCGGCCTCGGCTTCAACCCGCCCGCACCAGTAGCCGATGTGGGCGTGTGGGACGGCGCCGGCCTGGGCGCGGGCGTGGAACGCCGGCCGGACCGCCCCCTGGTGGCCGTGATCTTCTACCGGGCGCACCTCGTGGCAGGGAACACCACGTACGTCCGTGAGCTGTGCGCCGCGCTCGACGTCGCCGGCGCCGATGCGGTGGCGATCTGGACCTACTCCCTGCGCCAGGACGCCGAGGGTCGGGTACCTGCGCTCGACCGCTGCCGGGACCTCGGGGTCGACCTCATCATCACCTCCACCCGTGCCGCGGGGACCACCAGCGAGGGCGGCGAGAGCTGGGAGGTGCCCGAGCTCGACGACCTCGACGTCCCGGTGATCCAATCACCTGCGTCGAGCCGCTCACGAGCCGAGTGGGCGGAAGACGACGCTGGTCTCACCCCGCTGGACGTGGCGTCGGGCGTGGCCATCCCCGAGTTCGACGGGCGCATCATCGGACCGACGTTCGCATTCAAGGAGGTCGTCGAGGAGTCCGGCGCCGGCGAGATCGTCGCCACTCGCGCCGACCCGGAGCGCGCTGCCCGGCTCGCCTCCTTCGCCGTCCGCACGGCCCGGCTCCGCCGCACCCCCGCCCAGGAACGCCGGGTCGCCGTCGTCCTCTCCGCGTACCCCACCAAGCGGTCCCGGCTCGGCAACGCGGTGGGGCTCGACACGCCAGCGTCGGCCATCGAGGTGTTGTCGGCACTGCGAGACGATGCCCACCGGGTGGACCGCATCCCAGCCGACGGCGATTCGCTCATGGACGCGCTCGCCGCGGGCTTCACCTACGACCACGCCGCGCTGAGCGACGCCCAGGTGGCCATCGCCGTGGGCGCTCTGCCCGCCGACGCGTACACCGAGTGGTTCGCCACCCTGCCGCCGGCGACCCAGGACGAGGTCACCGAGATGTGGGGCCCCGCGCCGGGCGAGGTCTACCTCGCCGACGGGCGGCTCCACTTCCCTGGCCTGGACTTCGGCAACGTGCTGGTCACCATCCAGCCGCCCCGCGGGTTCGGTGCCGACCCGATCGCCACCTACCACGCGCCGGACATGCCGCCGCCGCACCACTATCTCGCCTTCTACCGCTGGCTGGCCGCGCCCGCTCACGAGAGCGGCTGGGGCGCCGATGCCATCGTCCACCTGGGCAAGCACGGCACGGTCGAGTGGCTACCAGGCAAGGCCCTGGCCCTGTCGGCCGGTTGCCACCCCGACGCCGCGGTGGCCGACGTGCCGTTCTTCTACCCGTTCGTGGTCAACGACCCCGGCGAGGGGACGCAGGCCAAGCGCCGGACCCATGCGGTGGTGATCGACCACCTGCCACCGCCGCTGACCCGCGCCGACACCTACGACGACATCGCTCGGCTGGAGCAGCTGCTCGACGCGCTCGCCAACGCCGAGGCCATGGATCCGGCCAAAGCACCGGCACTGCGCAACCAGGTGTGGGAGCTGGTGGTGGCTGCCGAGATCCACCGCGACCTCGACCTCGGGGACGCGCCGCCCGACGACAAGGTCGCCTTCGGCGAGATGGTGCTGCACGTCGACGGCTACCTCTGCGCGCTCAAGGACGCCCAGATCCGCGGCGGGCTGCACGTACTGGGCCGGGTGCCCGACGACGAGGCCCTCATCGACCTCGTCCTCGCGGTCACGCGACTGCCCCAGGGCTCGGTGCCCGCCCTGCGGGCGACGGTCGCCGAAGAGCTCGGCCTCGACCTCGGTGATGCCGGGCGTGTCGAGACGGACCGGATCGAAGCCGAGTGCCGTGCGCGCGTCGAGCAGCTCGCCACCACGGGATGGGCCGCCAGCAGCACGCGCGACCCGACGCTTCACTGGGTGGCCGAGCGCTTGGTGCCGGATCTGCGGTCCACGTCGGACGAGATCGACAACCTGCTCGGTGGCCTCTCGGGCCGTCACGTGCCCGCCGGTCCCAGCGGCGCACCCAGCCGGGGCGCCGCGAACGTACTGCCGACCGGCCGCAACTTCTACTCGGTCGACCCCAAGGGCATCCCCTCGCCACTGGCCTATGAGGTGGGGCGCAAGCTGGCCGACCGCCTCGTCGAGCGCCACCTCGAGGAGACCGGTGACCACCCCACCACGGTGGGCCTGGTGCTCTGGGGCACGGCCGCCATGCGCACCAGTGGTGACGACGCCGCCGAGGCCCTGGCCCTGCTCGGCGTGCGCCCCACCTGGGACGGGCAGAGCCGGCGGATCACCGGCCTCGAGGTCATCCCGCTCGACGAGCTCGGCCGACCCCGCATCGACGTCACGCTGCGGATCAGCGGCTTCTTCCGCGACGCCTTCCCGCACGTGATCGCGCTGCTCGACGACGCCGTCGAGCTCGTCGCCGGGCTCGACGAGCCACCCGAGCAGAACCCCGTGCGGGCCGCCGGCACCGACGACGCCCGGCTGTGGGGGCCGCCGCCCGGTGGGTACGGCTCGGGCATCCTGCCCGTGCTCGAGCACGGATCGTGGCGGACGCAGGCCGACCTGGCCCAGGTCTACCTGGCGTGGTCGGGCTTCGCCTACGGGCGTAGCCGGCACGGCGACGCCGACCCCGACGGCATGACCCGGCGCTTCGCCGCCATCGAGGTGGCGGTGAAGAACCAGGACAACCGCGAGCACGACATCTTCGACTCCGACGACTACCTCCAGGACCACGGCGGCATGGTCGCCGCCGTCCGGGCGCTCACCGGCTCGGCGCCCAAGGCCTGGTTCGGCGACTCCGCCGACCCGGCCAACCCGCAGGTGCGCTCGCTGAAGGAGGAGGCGGCCCGGGTGGTGCGCAGCCGCGTCCTGAACCCGAAGTGGATCGACGGGATGCGCCGCCACGGCTACAAGGGCGCCTTCGAGCTGGCGGCCACCGTCGATTACCTGTTCGGCTACGACGCCACCGCCGGCATCGTCGAGGATTGGATGTACGAGCGGGTCACCGACGCCTACGTGGGTGACCCCGAGATGCGGTCGTTTTTCGAGGCGTCGAACCCGTGGGCGCTGCGGGCCATCGCCGAGCGGCTGCTCGAGGCAGCCGAGCGCGAGCTGTGGGACGCGTCCGACGTCGCCCGCAAGACGCTCACCGACGCCGTGCTGGAGGCCGAGGGCTGGGAGGAGGGCCGGTGAGCCCGACGTTCCCGTTCGACGCCGTCGTCGGCCAGGACGACGCCAAGCTGGCTCTGCGCCTGGCCGCCGCCGACCCGCGCATCGGCGGCGTGCTGCTGCGCGGCCAGAAGGGTTCGGCCAAGACGACGCTCGCCCGGGGCCTGGCGGCCCAGCTCGGCGGGGCGCCGTTCGTGGAGCTGCCGCTCGGTGCGACCGAGGACCGCGTGGTCGGCACGCTCGACACGTACGCCGCCCTGACCGGTGGCGAGATCCGCTTCCAGCCGGGCCTGCTCGCCGCTGCCGACGGTGGCGTGCTCTACGTCGACGAGATCAACCTCCTGGCCGACCACCTGGTCGACGTGCTGCTCGACGTGGCGGTGTCCGGCGAGAACCTGGTGGAGCGCGACGGCGTCTCCCACCGGCACCCGGCACACTTCGTGCTGGTGGGCTCCATGAACCCCGAGGAGGGCGAGCTGCGGCCGCAGCTGCTCGACCGCTTCGGGCTGTGCGTGGAGGTCAACGCGCCCGACGACGTCGACCAGCGGGTGGAGGCGGTGCGGCGGCGGCTCGCGTTCGACTCCGGCTCCGCCACCGGCCCGTCCGACCGGCAACCGGCGCCGCCTCCGACCGGCGGGCCGGCGGCCCTGCCCGACGAGGTCCTGGTCGCAGCCTCGCGCCTCGCGCTCGAGGTAGGGGCCGAGGGCCTGCGCGCCGACCTGACGCTGTGCCGCGCCGCCGCCGCGCTGGCCGGACTCGAGGGGCGGGTGCAGGCCGCGATCGACGACCTGCGGCGCGTGGCTCCGCTGGTGCTGGCCCACCGCCGCCGGCGAGGGCCCTTCGACCCGCCCGTGGTCCCGCCCGAGGAGCTCCAGCAGGTGCTCGACGACGCGCTCGACCCACCGCCCGGCCACGACCGCTCCCACGATTGTCGCGACCAGGACAGCGAGGAACCAGCCGGCGACCGGCCCGACGGCGCCGACGGCCGGCCCGACGGCCCGGATGACGACGCCGGCCCGAGGGCGGCGACCGGCGACCGACCGCTCGCCGTCGGGTCGATGAGACGGCCGGCGCTCGAGGCCCCACGCCGGCGGGTGGCGGCGCGTGGTCGGTACGTGCGCGACGAACCCGCCGGCGGCGACCGGCTCGCCGTCGTGCCAACCGTCCGATCCGTGGCAGCTCGGCGCTCCCGCGACCCGCAGGCCGGTGTCGAGCGGTCGGACCTTCGCGGCGCCATCCGCGAGCGCCCGGTGTCGCGGACCATCGTGCTTTGCTTCGACCTGAGCGGGTCGATGGGCGCGCCCGAGCGCGCCGCTGCGGCGTCGGGCACGGCGCTGGGCCTGCTGACCGACGCCTACGAGCGCCGCGACCGCGTGGCGCTGGTGACCTTCCGGGGTACCGGCGCCGAGGTGGCCCTGTCGCCCACCAGCAGCGTCGAGGTCGCACGGAACCGGCTGGGTCGCCTGGCCACCGGCGGCACCACGCCGCTCGCGGCAGGCCTGGCCCAGGCGCTGCAGGTGGCCCGCCGCAGCAGCCCCGCCGGCGACGAGGCGCTGCTGGTCGTGCTGACCGACGGGCGCGCCAACGGCGCACCGGGCGAGCTCGACCGGGCCCTCGAGGTCGCATCGACCGTCCGGCGCGCCGGTGTGCGCGCCCTGGTGCTCGACTGCGAGACCGGAGGGAGCCGCCTGGGACTCGCCGCCGGGCTGGCCGAGGCCATGGGCGCCCGCTGCGTGCACGTGTCGGACCTTGACGCCGAGGCGCTGACGCACACGATCCGCTCCTTCTGACGTCGCGCTCCCGTTGCCGGGCACGGCGCGGCGCTCGTCGACGAGCCCCGGGCTCCGCTCAGCGCCGGTCGAGCAGCTGCAGGATGCTCCCGGTGTCGAGGTGGTGCTCCACGGCGTCGGCGAGCACGTTGGAGGTGGCGTCGAGCACGGGCGCGGGCGTCACGCCGGTGAGTGCCCCCCCCGCCGCCGGGTCCTCGAACAGGCCGTGCACGTGGTGGGTTAGAAGTCGATGCCCTTCTTGGCGCGGATGCCCGCCTTGTAGGCGTGCTTGACCTCGCCGATCTCCGACACAGTGTCGGCGACGTCGATCAGCGCCTGCGGGGCCTTGCGCCCGGTGCACACCACGTTCACGTGCTCGGGGCGCTCCCGGATGGTGCGAACGGCGTCGTCGAGGTCGATCCAGCCCCAGTTGAGCGGGTAGGTCACCTCGTCGAGCACCACCAACCGGTGCTCCCGGCACGGATCAGCGAGCGGGCGCGGTCCCACGCCCCGGCGGCGACCCCCTCGTCGACGGTGAGGTCCTGCGAGTCCCAGGTGAAGCCCTCGCCCTCGGCCCACCAGTCCACGCCGAGCTGTCGGCAGACCTTCTCCTCGCCCGTGCGCCACGTCCCCGACTTGAGGAACTGCACGACGGCCACGGGCCAGTCGCGGGCGACGGAGCGCATCACCACGCCCATCGCCGCCGACGTCTTGCCCTTGCCTGGCCCGGTGTTCACCAGCACCAGCGACGGCGCCCGCCGCAGGCCGTCGGGCCGGGGATCGTCGGTGGGGATGTCGGCAGCGTCTCGTTGGGGCATGGGCTCCTCGTTCCGGTCGGGGGCCACCGGGTAGCGCGGGGGCGGTCCCGGCGAAGCTAGGTGGGGCTACGGTTGCCTTGGCCATGCCGCTGCTCCTCAACGTCGACGTGACGGGCCGGCACGTGCTGGTGGTCGGCTGCGGACCGGCGGGGCGGGAGAAGGTCGAGCGGCTCCTCGCAGCCGGCGCCCACGTCCGCGTGGTCGACCCGCAGCCGCCCGGCGACCTCGACCCGGCCGTGGAGGTGGCCGCCCGCCACTTCGAGCCCGGCGACACCGCGGGCGCCTGGCTCGTGGTGGCCGCCACCGGCGACCCGAGCATTGACGACCGGGTGCAGGCGGCCGCCGAGGCCAGCACGACGTGGGTGACCCGGGCGGACCGGCGGGACGGCGGGGGCGTCTCGTTCGCGGCCACCGTCGAGCGGCCGCCGGTGGTGATCGGCGTGACCACTGGTGGGGCCAGCCCCGCCCTGGCCCGCTGGCTGCGCGACCGCATCGCCCGCGCCGTGCCCGAGGAGGTCGGCGCGCTCGCCCACCTGCTGGCGCGGCGACCTCGGCGGGACGGCCGTCGGGGTCACCAGGACGTGCCCTTCGACGACGCGCTCGACGCGCTGGTGCGAGGGGACGACGAAGCCTCCAGGCGGCTGGTCAACGGGCCGGCACGGCACGGCGAGCCCTGACGCAACGCCGCACGAACGCCTCGACGATCGACGGGTCGCCGCCGGCGTGGTGGTGGAGGTAGGTGGCCAGCAGCGTGGGGCCGGCGAAGCCGTCGCCCCGTTCGCCGAAGCGGCTGCGCAGCGTCAGCGCCGTGCCCTCGGGATCGCAGGTCGAGTAGTGGAGCTCGTGGCCCCGCAGCGCGGTGCCCGCCGGGCCGACGACGCTGTCGACGGTGGTCGTGGCGTGCCGGTAACCGACCGTCAGGCGGTCGCCCAGCCGGGCGTGGGTGGGGACGGAGCCGACCATGGGGCGGCCGTCGAGCTGCTCGGCCAGCCACAGCAGGCCGCCGCACTCCGCCCAGGTCGGCAGGCCGTCGGCGATGCGACCACGGGCGTCGGCCAGCAGGGCGGCGTTGGCGGCGAGGTCCTCACCGAACACCTCGGGGAAGCCGCCGCCGACGAACAGGCCGTCGACGCCGTCAGGCAGCGCCTCGTCGTGGAGCGGATCGAAGCCGAGCACCTCCGCGCCGGCTGCCTCCAGGGCCTCGAGGTTGTCGCGGTAGGCGAAGGTGAACGCCGCGCCGGTCGCCACGGCGACGCGGCAGTGGCCGGCCCGTGCAGGCACGGGCGGCGCGTCGACCGGGCGCGGCGGCGCCGAGCGGGCGATGCGGACCACCGCGTCGAGGTCGACATCACGCCCGACGACCGCGGCCAGCCGGCGCAGCGACGACTGCACCCGGGCCGGTTGCTCGGCGACCGGCACCAGACCCAAGTGGCGGTCCCGCCACACCAGCGCATCGTCCCGACGGACGCACCCGAGCACAGGGATGTCGAGGGCTGCGATCGCCTCGCGCAGCAGCTGCTCGTGCACGTCGGAGCCGACCCGGTTGCAGATCACCCCGGCCAGGCGGATCCGGGCGTCGTGGTCGCGGAAGCCGCGGACGACCGCTGCCACCGACGTGCTGGCGGAGGCGGCGTCGACCACCAGCACCACCGGGGCGTCGAGGAGCGCCGCCACGTCGGCGGTGGACGACGGGGTGCCGTCGACCGCGCCGTCGAAGAGCCCCATCACCCCCTCCACCACCAGCAGGTCGCTGCCGGCACTGGCCCGGCCGGCGAGCGCCGGCACCACGTCGGCGCCGCACAACCAGGGGTCGAGGTTGCGGGGCGGGTGGCCGCTGGCGAGCGCGTGGTAGCCGGGGTCGATGAAGTCGGGGCCGACCTTGGCCGGTGCCACGTCGAGGCCCCGTGCCCGCAGCGCGGCCAGGAGGCCGGTGGCCACCGTGGTCTTGCCCACGCCCGACGCCACGCCGGCGACGACCACGCGAGGGACGAGGGTGCGGGTCACCGGTGCCCGTGGAGCCCGTGGGTGTGGGCGTGCCCGAGGGCGTGCCGGTGCTCCGCCGCCAGGTTCGAGTGCCCGTGCCCCCGCTCCTGGCCCACCCGGTCCTCGAGGCCGGGCCACGGCGACCGGAACGAGCACGTGTCGCAGTTGGTGCGCGGTCGACCGGCCACCGCCTCGTCGTGGCGCAGCGACACAACCTCGGCCAGTCCGGGGTCGGGGCCGAAGTAGCCGGCGTCGACGACGTCGGCGCCGCCTCCGGCCACGAGCTCGTCGATCTGGTCACGGGCTCGCTCCACGAGCTTGCCCTTCGCGATGAACCAGAAGAACACGGCGAAGCGCTCGTGGCCCAGCCGGCGCATCCGGTCGAGCGCATCCGGCACCGACGGCCACGTCACGCCGGTGAACCCCACCTCGACGTCGGGTGCGCCGGACCACTCGGCCAGGAGCCGGGCGCCGCGAGCGGCCTCGCCGTTGGCGTCGGGGTCGGAGGTGCCGCGGGCGATCACCAGGAGCGGCAGGCCGGTGCCGCCCGACTCGGCCAGGTTCTTCTGGCCGACCGCCAGCAGCTCGGGCACCACGCCGAGCGAGGAGCCGAACGTGAGGTCGACGCCGGGGTGGCGGTCGCGCCCCTCGAGGACGATGGCGGGCACGTCGCTCTTGCCGTGGCCCGCGGCCAGCAGCATCAGCGGCTGCACGACGATCCGCCGGCAGCCCCGGTCCACCATCGCGTCGAGCACCGGACCGGCGGGTGGGAGCGCCAGCTCGAGGAAGCCGAGGTCCACGTCGAGGTCGGGACGGCGGTCGGCGACCGCAGTGCCGAGCACGCGCGCTTCGCGGACCCCCGCCACGCACGCCGACCCGTGGGCCACCAGGAGCAGGCCGGCGGTCTTCGGGTCGCGTGAGCGGCCGGCGACGGCCGCACCGGGGCGGGGTCCGATCGGGATGCCGGTGAGCCGTGGGGTCAGCACGAGGACTCCTTCAGACTCCAGAGGGCGTTCAGGGCGCTGGCAGCCACGGGCGTGCCGCCGCGCTCGCCGAGGCAGGTGACGGCGAGCGGCGCCAGCGGGCCGTCCCACAGAGCCTGCTTCGACTCGGCCGCACCGACGAAGCCGACGGGCACGCCGATCACCGCGGCGGGGTCCACCAACTCGCGGGCGTGCAGGTCGAGCAGGGCGAACAGGGCGGTAGGGGCGTTGCCGACGACCCACACGGCGCCGGTCGGGTGGCGCCCGACGGCCAGCTCGAACGCCGCCGCTGACCGCGTCGATCCCGGCGGTGCGGTGGGCACCTCGTCGAGCAGGCAGGAGGTCGGCACCCGTGGTGTGCCGGCGGCGACCATCGCCGCGTCGACCACCACCGGGGCGCCGGCGGCGAGGGCGGCGACCGCTCGGTCGACGGCCTCATCGCCGATGCGGGTGGTGTCGGCGAAGGACAGGTCGGCGGTGGAGTGGATGATGCGGGCGACCACGTCACGGGCGCCGGGCGGCCACGAGGAGAGGTCGGCGCGCTCGGCGAGGATGCGGTACGACTCCCGCTCGATCGGGTGGATCGGGAGCCGACCGGTCACGTGTCGTAGCCCCGTGGTGTGACCAGGTGATCGCCCACCACCTCCGTGGTCGACGAGCCGACCAGCACGATCGACAGCATCGTGACGTCGCCGGGGTCGAGGTCGGCGAGCGTCGTGCGCGCTATGTGCTGGCCCGGGCGGGTGGCGTCGGTGACGATCCCGACCGGCGTCGTCGGCGGGCGGTGCGCCAGCAGCAGCTCCCGCGCCGCCTCCAGCTGCCAGGTGCGCCGCCGCGAGCGCGGGTTGTAGAGCGCCACCGCGAGGTCGCCCTCGGCCACGGCCCGCAGGCGGCGCTCGATCACCGGCCACGGCGTCAGCAGGTCGGACAGGCTGACGAAGGCGTGGTCGTGGGCCAGCGGCGCGCCGAGCAGCCCGGCGGCCGCCGACGCCGCCGTGACGCCGGGGACGATCTCCACCTCCGGTGAGCCGTGGCGGGGCGCCAGCTCGCAGACGAGGGTGGCCATGGCGAACACGCCGGGGTCGCCCGAGCAGACCAGGGCCACACGCTCGCCGCCCGCCGCCCGCGCCAGCGCCTCGACGCAGCGGTCGGTCTCGGCGCCGATGGGACTGCGGACGACGGTGTGGTGGGTGGCGACCAGGTCGGCGCACTGGTCAACGTAGAGGTCGTAGCCGATCACGGTGTCGGCCGACCGGACGGCGGCGCAGGCCGCGGGGGTGCGGTGGCGGGCGGCGCCGGGGCCGAGGCCGACGACAGTGACCGAGCCGGCGGGCCGGACGCGCCGAGCGACGGCCACGGTGGCCGCAGCCGCCTTCCGCTTGGCGACCACCAGCTCGGCTCCAGGGCCCGCCGCCAGCAGGGCGGCGGCCTCGGCCACGCTGGCGGTGCCGACCTCGTCGCGGACCACGTCGCTGGGGTTGGGGACCTCGACGGCTGCCAGTTCGGCAACGGTGAAGGCGCGCACCGGGACGCCGAGCGAGGTGACGACGCGGTCGCCCGCCCGCCGGTCGATGGTGGCCACCGTGGCGATCGCGTCACGGGAGAGCCCGGCCTCGGCGAGCACCTCGGCGAGCAGCATGCGCGCCTCGTCCGCCGGCGCACCGCTGGAGGCGCCCACGCCCACCACCAGCGAGGCCGGCGCGAGCACCACGGTGCCGTCGCCGCCCTCGATCGCCCGGTCGGTCACGACGACGCGTCCGGGGCCGGCGCCACCGGCGAACGGAAGCGGCCACGCCAGCGTGGACTCCACCACCGGGGGCCGGCCGTCGAGCCACGATCGGGCGACGCCGGCGACGTCGCCGCTGGCGGTGAAGCCGGGCAGTTGGTCGAGCGCCGGCACGCCGGCGGCGTCGGTGCCCGTGGTGACGACCGGCTCGGCTCCGATCTGGCCCGCCACCTCGAGGGCGAGGGCGTTGGCGCCACCGGTGTGCCCGCCGGTGAGGGCCACGGCGAACCGTCCGGCCTCGTCTACGCAGACCACCGCCGGGTCGGCGGCCTTGTCCGACAGCAGCGGGCCGACCACCCGCACCGCGATGCCGGTGGCGCAGCACAGCACGAAGCCGTCGACCTCGGCCCAGCGGTCGCGCACCGTGGCGCCGAGATGGCCGTGGACGTGCTCGTGCGGGAGCCGCCGGCCGATGCGGCGCCCGGCCTCGGTGATCGAGACGGTGAGGATGCGGCTCATGGCGCCCCCCAGGCGACGAACACGGGGTTCTCGGCGGCCAGCCGGAGACGGCCCTCGGGGCCGATCGGCACGCCTCGGCTCAGCTGCACCTGCACCAGCGACCCCAAGCGGGCGGCCGCGGCCACGGCGGCGTCGAGGACGGCATAGGTGGCGACCACAGCCGCACCCCGCCGCACACGTCCGAGCACGGCGTCGAGCACGTCGACGCCTCCGCCGCCCACGAAGACGCGATCGGGGTCGGGCAGCTCGTCGAGGACCGCCGGCGCCTCGCCCTCCACCACCCGCACGGTGGTGCCGCGGGCGTTGCGTCGGATCTGCTCACACGCCTCGGTGTCGCGCTCGACGGCGAACACACGCAGCGCCGGCGCCAGGCGGGCCACCTCCACCGCCACGCTGCCGCTGCCGGCGCCGACGTCCCAGACGACACCGCTGGGCGGCAGGTCAAGCTTGCCCAGCACCACAGCGCGTACCTCGGCCTTGGTGACGAGGCCGGCTCGGTGCTCGAAGGTGGCGTGGTCGCGGCCCCAGCCGGTGCCCGCTGTGGGGGCGACCTCGGCGTCGGGCGCCACCAGCAGCACCACCGACAGGGGGTCGAAGGTGCCGCCGGCGAGGCCCACAAGGTCGGTACGGTGCACCGCCTCGTCGGGCTCGCCGAGGTGCGAGCAGACCCACACGTTGCGGTCGTCGCAACCGGCGCCGACCAGCGCGGCCCCGAGCGCCTCGGGCGTGTTGTCCCGGGACACGAGCACCGCGACCTTCGGCTGGTCGAGGACCGCTCGGACCGCTGACTCGAGCGGCCGGCCGTGGCAGGTGGCGACCACGGCGTCGTCCCACGGCATGGCCGCCCGGGCGAAGGCCAGCGCCACCGACGACGGCGCCGGGTGCACCTCGAGCGCGTCGGCGCCCAGGCGAGCGGCGAGGACCCGCACGATCCCGAAGAACCCGGGGTCGCCGGAGGCCAGCACGCACACCTGCTCGCCGCGGAGGGGCCGGTCGGCGCACAGGTCCACCAGCTCGTGGACCTTGCCCCACAGCTCCACCGGTGCACCGATGAGGTGGGCGTGGGCCAGGTCGGCGTGCTGGCGGGCCGATCCCACCAGGAGGTCGGCGGAGCGCAGCGCGGCCTCGGCACCGGGTCCGTACCAGTGGCCGCCGTGGAGGCCGACCACCGCCACGCGGCGCGCTCGGGTCGGGCGTTCGCCCGCGCTCATCCGGACCGACGCCTGCTCGCTCGGCCGGCCGTCGAATGCTCCTGGCTCGGCAGGCGGTACGCGGTCCCGAAGTCGGGTGCGTACAGGTGGCTGCGGGCGGGGACGTCGTCGTCGCCCAGCACGTCGCCCACCAGGACGAGCACGATCATGGTCTCACCGAGCTCGTGCATGGCCTCGGCCAGCCCGCCCACGGTGGTACGCACGATGGTCTCGTCGGGCCAGCTGACGCGGTGCACGACGGCGGCCGGCGTCTCCGGCCGGTAGCCGGTGAGCAGCTCGGCTTGGAGCTCGGCGGGCCGGGCACCGGCGAGGAACACCGCCATCGACGCGCCCGCCGGCGCCAAGGCGGCCACGCCCTCACCGGGCCGCATCGAGGCGCTGGTACGCCCGGCCAGACGCGTGAACACGACCGACTGCGACAGCGTCGGCACCGTGAGCTCCCGGCCCAGGGCGGCGGACGCTGCGGCCACCGAGGTGACGCCGGGGACGATCTCGAAGGTGCGGCCGTTGGCCCGGCACCAGTCCAGCTGCTCGGCGATGGCTCCGTAGACGCACGGGTCGCCGGAGTGCAGCCGGACGATCGCCGTGCCGTCGTCGGCTCCCGCGAACACGGCCAGGACGTCCTCGAGCGTCATGCGGGCCGAGTCGTGGAGCACGACGTCGGGCCGGCAGTGCTCGAGGACGGCGCGGGGCACGAGCGACGACGCCCACACGACCACGTCGGCGTCGGCGAGGCGCTGGGCGCCCCGCAACGTGATGAGATCTGGCGCTCCCGGCCCCGCCCCGACGAAGGAGATCACGGCACCGCGGGGACGATGACGGCGGACAGGTAGCTGGCCGGCCGGTCGGCCACAGACGACACGGGCGCCACCCGCTCGCCGGGCATGCCGAGCAGCTCGCCGAACGTGGCGCCGTCGACGCGGCCGGCCTCCTGCAGCCGCTCGCCGATCGCCTCGATGCGGCGGCCGCCCTTGTAGAGCACCAGCGTGCAGGCGGGGTCGGCCAGCAGCTCGGCGACGCGCCCGCCGGCTTCGCACACCGCCTCCTCGTTGGCCGGCAGCACCACGAAGGTCTGCTGGTCGTCGGCCAGCACCAACCCGGCGCGGGCGGCCAGATCCTGGAAGGCCATCACGCCCGGCACGGTGAGCACCGGGGTGCCGGGCCTGCGCTCGCGGACGCCGTCGACCACCGACGAGAACGTGGAGTACAGGTTCGGATCGCCCAAGGTGATGAAGGCCGCCTCCTCCCCGGCCTCGAGCAGCTCGACGGTGCGCTCCGCCGCCGCGTCGAGCGCGGCCCGGCGGGCGTCGGGGTCGGGCGTCATGGCGAAGGTCATCCGCTCCACCACCACGTCGGGGGCGGCCTCGCGCACGGTCGCCTCGGCCCGGCCGATGGCGCTGAGGTCGGTGCTGGGGGCGAGCACCACGGTGGCCCGCCGGAGCGCCTGGAGGGCCCGCACGGTGAGCAGGTCGGCGCTGCCCGGCCCGACCCCCACGCCGACGAGACGGCCCGGCACGGGTGACTCGGGCGCGGGCGAGCTGGCGTCACCCTCCACCAGCTGCTCGACTGCCGAGCGGATCAGATCCGCCTGGGAGCGGTGCCGGCGCTCGGCCAGCGCGCTGAGGCGGCGCTTCAGCGCATCCGGGAGGTACACCGACGTCTTGCGCACCCGCGTAGGGTACAACGTAGGGCATGCCGCCTCGACCGCCCGCCGACTGGCTTCCCAGCCAGGAGCACGGGGGTTGCCGCGGGCGCCCGGGGGGCACCACCTGTGCGGCGGCGCCCGGCACCGGGAGGACGGCGCCGTGACCCGGCGCGTGCTCCTCGTGGGCATAGGCGCCGGCGACCCCGACCACCTCACGCTCGGCGCCGTGCGGGCCCTGAACCGCGCCGACGTGGTGTTCCTGGTGGACAAGGGACCGGTGGCCGAGGACCTGCGCGCCCGCCGCCGGGCGCTGCTCGACCGGGTCGTGGAGCCCGGGCGCACCCCCCGCGTCGTCGAGCGGACGCTCACGGCCGTGCGCGACCGGGATCGCAGCCGGTACGACGCAGGGGTGGAGGCGTGGCGCGCCGAGCGACTGGATGCCTACCGGGACCTGGTCGCGGGGCTCGGTCCCGACGAAACCGGTGCCTTCCTGGTGTGGGGCGACCCCACGCTCTACGACGGCACGCTGGCCATCCTCGACGACGCCCGGGCGGGGGTGGACTTCGAGGTGGAGGTGGTTCCGGGCATCAGCAGCGTCTCGGCCCTGGCCGCCCGGCACGGCGTGGCGCTGAACCGCGTCGGCGAGGCGGTGCAGCTCACCACCGGACGCCGGTTGGTCGACGAGGGGCTGCCCGCCGGCGTGGACAACGTGGTGGTGCTGCTCGACGCCCACGAGGCCTGGCGGGTGCTGGACGAGGACCTGCACATCTGGTGGGGGGCCTTCGTCGGGATGGAGCGCGAGATCCTGGTCTCGGGGCGCCTGGGCGATGTCAGGGACGAGATCGCGGAGCGGCGCGAGCGGGCCGAGCAGGAGGCCGGCTGGATGTTCGACACGTACCTCGTGCGGCGCCGGCCACAGGCCGGCCCGTGAAGGTGCTGGTCCTCGCCGGCACGGCCGAGGGCCGGGCACTCTCCCACCGGCTCGATGCCCTGCCCGGCGTGGAGGTCGTGGTGTCGCTCGCCGGGCGAACATCGGCGGTCGCCGACCACGGCGGCACGGTGCGCGTGGGTGGCTTCGGCGGTGTCGAAGGGCTCGAGCGGACGCTGGTGGCGGAGGGCATCGATGCCATCGTGGATGCGACCCACCCGTTCGCGGCGACGATATCGGCCCACGCTGCAGAGGCAGCGGGCCGGTGCGGCCTGCCTCGCCTTGCGTTCGAGCGCCCGCCGTGGCGCCCGCGGCCCGGCGACCGGTGGACCGACGTAGCAGATGTCGCCGAGGCGGCGCGCGTGCTGCCCGCGCTCGGGGCCACCCGTGTCCTCCTCACCATCGGGCGGGCGGAGCTCGGGGCGTTCGCCGACATCGACGGCGTCCACTTCGTCGTGCGGTCCATCGAAGCGGTCGAGGAGCAGTCGCTCGGCGGCGCCGTGTTCATCCGGGCCCGCGGTCTCTTCTCCATCGCCGACGAGCTCACGCTGCTCGAGCGCCACCACATCGACACCGTGGTCACCAAGAACTCTGGCGGCGACGATGCCAAGCTCGTTGCCGCCCGCCAACTCGACATCCCCGTCGTGATGGTGAGACGTCCACCGTGCCCGGGTGGGACCACCGTCGACAACCTCGACGCCGCCTTGCGCTGGCTGCACTCGATCGACCCCAGACAGCGGGACCACCCTCGTCCTCGCCCGCTGGATCGCCTGGATCGCCTGGATCGCCTGGATCAAGTCCACGACGAGATCCGGCCATGAGCCAGTCGGCGCCCTCCAGCTCGAGATCACCGCTCGACCGTCGGCCAGCGGCGGAAACCGAAGGGTGCCCAGAAGATGCGGTGCCCCGACTTGGACGGGTGTCGCAGAACGCCGGCTGCGCCGCGCTGTTGACCCTTCGGGACTCGCGGAGTGCTACCTCCGGCGAGCGCCACCGACCGAGTCCTCTTTGGTTGTCAAGCAGTCCTTCGGGGTGTCGTGGTGGCCAACCTGGACGAGACGCGACGCGGGCGGGCCTTGGTGGTCGTAGCCTTCGGTCGGGTTCGGGTGAGCCACCCCGGTTTTGACGCAGTGCTCGTTCCGTGGTCTTCGGGCCCGGAGAAGGAGACTGTGAACCATGGGTCGTCCCCGGAAGTACTCCGAGGAGCTTCGTCGTCGAGCGATCGACGAGGTGCTCGAGCGAGACCGCAAGGTGCCGGAAGTCGCGAAGCAGCTCGGGATCACCACGCCTGAGACGCTGCGGCGCTGGGTCGTGCAGGCCCGCATAGATCGAGAGCTGGTGACTGGCCCGACGACCGAGGAGCTGACCGAGATCAAGGCGTTGCGCCGGGAGGTGGCCGACCAGCAGCAAACGATCGAGATCCTCAAGGCGGCCACTACGTATTTCGCGCAGGAGGCCGACCCGCGGGCGCGGTGATGGCCTCCTTCGTAGACGAGCACCGCGAGCGCTGGCCGATCGTGGTGATGTGCCGGACCATCGGCCTGGCCGAGCGCACCTTCCACGCGGCCAGGACGTGGCGGTGCAGCGACGACGGCGCGATGCCCGCGGCGATCTCGTGGTTGAGCCAGTTCTCGATCTCGTCGGCCGGCAGCCTGCCGATGCGGTACGAGCCCAACCTCGGCAGCACGTACCGGTTGAGGTCGCGGCGTAGGTCTCCTGCGTCGACAGCGACAACCGCCGGGCGAGCGAGAGGAGCTCCTCGAACCATGTTGCGAGCGCGACGTCGGCGCCGCCGGGTCGATCCAGCGGCCGGGCAGGATGTGGACCTGCATCTCCCGCAGGAACCTCTCGGCGTGCCCTTACGGGTGAACGTCTCGGACCGCTGGCGCCCCAGCGGTCCCGGTAGCGCGCCCGGTCGCGACCGCTGCGCTTCTCGATGAACCCCGTGGGCCCTACCTGCGGAACAGTTGGAGGCGGCGCCGGGAATCGAACCCGGGTACAGGGCTTTGCAGTACCACTTGGGACCCGAAGAAGTCCCTGGTCAGAGACCATTTCTAGCACACCAGGGAGCGAAAAGGGAGCGGCCGGGGAGCGGAATGGGGGTCGCTGAGGGACTGACAGGGACTGTCAGGGTTCCTGCAGCATGGAACGGGCTGTCGGCCGACCTGAGCTGAGCATCGACC
>JAHWJH010000040.1 GCA_019348555.1 Actinomycetota bacterium | reverse complement strand
CAGCCCGCTGGGGCGCGGTGTCGGCTCGTTGGCACAACCTCTGCAGCGAGCAATCTCAATGACGATCGAGTGCGCAGCCGGATTCTGGACCGGCTGGGCCTCATCAGCGGAGAACAATGATGCAAGGAACCGTTGATCGGGTTGTTGCCGACGAGGGGTTCGGTTTCATCATCGGGCCGAACGGGGAGGAGTACTTTTTCCACCGCACCGGCCTGAAGGGAGTCGAGTGGGAAGAACTTGGTCCGGGAGTGCCGGTGATCTTCCAGGCGACAGCAGGTGAGGGCGATCGGCCTGACTGGCGGGATGGGGTCGGGCAAGTCCACGGTGGCCCGGCTCCTCGCCGAGCGGGGGGCGACCGTGCTCGACGCCGACCGCATCACCCGTGAGCTGCAGCGCCCGGGCCAGCCCGTGTTCGACGCCATCGTCGAGCGCTTCGGCCCGGAGGTGGTGGCGCCCGACGGCAGCCTCGACCGGGCGGCGCTGGCCGCCGTGGTGTTCGAGGACCGTGCCGCGTTGGCGGACCTGGAGCGCCTCGTCCATCCCGAGGTGGCCGCCGCCATGGGCGCCCGGGTGGCCGCCGCCGCCGGCACCGACCGCGTGCTGGTGCTCGACGTGCCCCTGCTGGTGGAGGCGACCGACTACCCGGTCGCCGGCGTGGTGGTGGTCGACTGCCCGGTCGACGTCGCGGTGCGCGGCCAGGACCGGCGCGAGCTTGGCCTCCCACTCCCGCACCGCCTCGTGGCTGAACACGATGCCACGCAGCAAGAACATCTCGCAGAGGTCGCGCCGGGTGAGGCGGTAGCGCAGCCGCCGCAGCGCCAGGAGCGCGACCTCGAACACGACCGTTCCCACGACGACAGCCTCGACCGTGCGACTACGCGGCCCGCCCTCGGGGGTCCGCGCCAGTTCCCACTCGGCCAACTCGTCGGCGAGCGCCGCATAGCGATCGAAGACCTCGGCGCCGACACGCCAACCCAGCGCCCGGAGCGACGCCAGCGCGCCGGCCAGGACGATCTTTGCCGGCGCATCCACTTCGACCCGCCACCCGAGCTCCTCGAGGAAACGGTCGACCTCCCCCTGCGACTCGTCGATCGGCACGGAAAGGACACCCTCTTCGCCGCCCACGGCCAGACCCCGGTGCGCCACACCCAGGACGTCGTGCATCGACAGGGAATCGTCGTCGATCGCTGTGAGCACGCGCCGCACGGTGGCGATCGGCAGGCGACCGACCTCGACAAGTGTGGTGATGAGACGAAGGCGGTGAAGGTGCTCGTCGTCGTAGTCGGCTTGGTTGCCGGCGGTGCGACGTCCCGGAGGGAGCAAGCCCTCCCGCACGTAGTACTTGATCGTGGCAATCGACCGGCCGCTGCGCGCGCTCAGCTCGGCGACCCTCATGCCGGGCTCTCGTGGCGCAGCAGAAAGAACCACTTGACAGACACGGGCTGATAGTAGCACTATCCGTCATATGGATAGTGCTACTATCGATCGGGTCGGCGGTGCGCCGCTCGACCCGGGGAAACAGACGGGTCGCAATGCGACGGGAGCCTCGCTGACGTGAGCACGCAATCGCGCCGGCTGGCGGGCATCCTGCTCGTGCTGCTCCCCACCGTCGTCGCCGGTGGCGCCAGCTTGTTGGCCATGATCGACAATCCCGCCTACCGGGCCAACGAGCTCCGCCAGGACCTGTGGCGTGCCGGTCACGCCCACGCAGGCGTGCTCCTCGTCCTCAGCCTGGCCGCGCTGCGCTACGTCGACGAGACCGGCCTCGGAAAACGGGCCAGGTGGTTTGCCCGCCACTCGATCCCGTCGGCCGCCATCCTGCTTCCGATGGCGTTCTTCCTCTCGGTGACCAGCGCCGACGCCACCGAGCCGAACGCCCTGATCTCGCTGGCCTACATCGGCGCAGCGATCCTCACCGCAGGACTGCTCACGCTGGGTGTCGGCTTGATGCGCGGTCCCGCCGAGACGGAGTCGGCTCGGGGGCCCTCGTAGCGGGGCGCAGGGCGCTCGGCGAGCCGGGCTCGGAGCCGAGGGCTTCGCCGGGCGCCCTAGCGGCGAGGGATCAGCGGATCTCGATGCGGCGGGGTCGTTCCCGTTCGGGCTTGGGAACCCGCACGTGGAGCACGCCGTCGTTCAGGTGGGCCTCCACGCCGTCCTCGACCACGTCGCCCGGCAGCGTCACCTCGTAGGCGAAGCTGCCTACGGTGCGCTCGCGCCGGCGAAGGATTCCCACGCGCTCCTTCTCCTTGCGCTCGCCCCGAACCGACACCCTCCGGCCGGAGATCTCGATGTCGATGTCTTCACGGTTCACGCCCGGCAGCTCGACCTCGACCACATAGGCCTCGTCGTTCTCCTCCACGTCGGCGAGAGGCGTGAACCCGGCGCCGAGAAGCTCGGGGAGCCGGCGCCACGGGTCGAGGTAGCCGGCGAGCTGGCGGTTGAAGCCCTCGAGCGCGTTGAACGGGCTCCACTGGGCTTCCTCGGTGCTGTCACCGTTGGATCGTCGAACAGGCAGTGCCATGGCTGTCTACCTCCTTCACGGCTTCGATGGTCACAGAGATGTGTCAACGGCCAGGGAGCACGCGGTGACGCTGCATTGCAGCGTCACCGCGTCGGCTGGCTCAGGCCGCTGTCGACTCGGTCTCGATGGCCTTGGACTGGTTGCCACCCGAGGTGATCTCCACCTTCCGGGGCTTGGCCGCCTCGGCAATGGGAAGCGTGACGGTCAGCACCCCGTTGTTGTAGCTCGCCTCGACGCGCCCGGAGTCGAGGCCCTCGCCGAGGAACAGCTGACGGCTGAAGCTCCCGTGCGGCCGCTCGCTGGCGACGATCTCCTCGTCGTCGGCGCTCTGCCACTGGCGCTCGGCCGACACGGTGAGCAGGTCCTTCTCGACGGTCAGGTCGATCGACGACGGGTCAACGCCGGGCAGGTCGAAGTGGACGACGAACTGGTCACCCCGGCGGTAGGCGTCCATCGGCATCATCGAGGGGCGAGCCCGGTTCCCGAACGCCTGCTGGGTGAGGCGGTCGAGCTCACGGAACGGGTCGGTTCGCATCAGCATCGGGACTACCTCCTTTCAACGTGCTCACTTCGCGGTTGTCAACCTTCCGAGCACTGAGAGATCTTCCCACTTCCAGCCCATTTTTTGCCTGGATCGGTCAGCCCTCGTGCTCCGCCTCGGCGGCGTCGGCATCGGCCTTCGTCCGGTGGACCGTCCCCTGCGGATGCTCCGGCGGGGCGTAGATCGAGTAGAGCTTCAGCGTCGAGCTGCCCCGGTTGACGACGTTGTGCCAGGTGCCGCCGGGGATGATCACGGCCCAGTCGTCCTCGAGCTGGCGGGCGTCGCTCAGGTCGTCGCGTGACCGGCCCATCAGCACCTCTGCCCGACCGTCCTCGACCCGGATGAACTGATCGAGGTGGGGATGCACCTCGACGCCGATCTCCTCGCCGGGCCGGAGGCTCATGACCGTGAGCTGCATCGTCTGACCGGTGTGCAGCACGGTGCGGAACGTGTCGTTGTCGAGCGTGGCCTTCTCGATGTCGGCCGACCATCCCAGCATGCGCTGGCTCTACCCAGGACCTCGCACCACTACGATCCGGGCCTCGACCGGCCGACATGGGGGCCATGTGGACGTCCTGCACCCACAGCTGCGCACCCACCGCCATGCCGATGCCTCCTGGCCGGTCCTGGTCTGGACGGCCGCCGAGCCGGTGCGGGCCATCGCCTCGGCTCCCTTCGGCGTCGGGCTCGTGGCCTTCGTCCCTCGACCGCTGAGCGATGCCGCCCTGGTCAACGCCGTGGCGACGGCCACCGAAGCCAGGCGCTGGCTACCGGCGTGATCGTGCTGGTGCTGGGCGGCGCCCGCTCGGGGAAATCGGCCGTCGCCGAGGCCCTCGCCGCTCGCCTTCCCCCTCCCGTGACCTACCTCGCCACGCTGGTGGCCGACCCCGACGACGACGACCTTGCCGCTCGCATCCACGCCCATCGGATACGGCGGCCACCGGCGTGGGCGACCGTCGAGACCGGTGACGCCCTCTCGCTCGTCGACGCCCTGCGCACGACCTCGGGCAGCGTGGTGGTCGACTCGCTCGGGCCCTGGCTGGCCGCCGCCGAGCACCTCGAGGTCGACCCCGTGGAGCTGTGCGACGCCCTTCGCCGGCGGGGCGCCGACTCGGTGGTGGTGTCCGAGGAGGTGGGCATGGGCGTGCACCCCTCGAGCGAGCTCGGACGCCGGTTCCGTGACCGGCTGGGCGAGGTCAACCAGGCCGTCGCCGCCGTCGCCGACGACGTGCTGCTGGTGGTGGCCGGACGGACGCTCCGGCTCGACCGGGTGCTCCCTCGCTGATGCTCGCCGCGGTGGCGTTCCTCACCGCCCTCGGCCGGCCCACCTCGCCCGATCGAGCCACGCTGGGCTGGTTTCCCGTCGTGGGTGCGGCCCTTGGGCTGGCCCTCGGCGCCGCCTGGGCGCTGGCCGGCCGGCTCTGGCCCCCGGTGGTGGCTGCGGGCGTGGTGGTGGCCATCGATCTGGCCGTCACCGGGATGCTGCACCTCGACGGCCTCGCCGACAGCGCCGACGGGCTGCTCGGCACCGGCCTCGACCGCGACCGCCGGTTGGAGGTCATGGCCGAGCCGACCGTGGGGGCCTTCGCCGTCGCCGTGGTGGTGGTCACCCTCCTGCTGCGCACCGCTGCGCTCAGCGTGTTGGCGCCGGCGCCGCTTCTGCTGGCTGCCCTGTGGTCGGCGTCGCGCACCGCCATGGCCGTGGCTGCCCGCGCCCTGCCCTACGCCCGGCCCGCTGGGCTGGCGTCGTCGTTCCTCGGAGGCTCGGCCGTCCCGGTGGCGCTCGGCGGTGCAGCTCTGGCCCTGGCCTTGGCCCTGGCCGACGGCTTGGCCGCCGTCGGCGCCGTCGGAGGCGCCGTCGCCGGGGCCGTCGGCGTCGTGATCCTCGCCCGGCGGCGCCTCGGCGGGTTCACCGGCGACGTGCTCGGAGCCGCCGGCGTGGTGGCCGAGACCACGGGGCTGCTCGTGGCCGCCGCCCGCTGGTGAGCGGCCTGCGGCGGCGGGCCGCGGGTGCGGCCGGTGGCGTGGTGATCGACCGGCTGGTGGGCGAGCCGCCGTCCCGGGGCCACCCCGTCGCCGCCTTCGGCCACACCATGCAGGCGCTCGAGGCCGGGCTCTACCGGGACCGGCGGTGGGCAGGGGTCGTCCACGCCGCCGCTGGGCTGGCCCTGGGTGCCGGCAGCGGCGCCCTCGTCGGCTCCACCGCCATCGCCACCGCCGTGGCCGTGGCCGGGCGCGCCCTCGCCGGGGCGGCCGGGCCGGTGGCCGCCGCGCTCGACGGCGACGATCTCGTCCTGGCCCGCTCGCTGCTTCCCAGCCTGGTGGGCCGTGACCCCACCGGTCTCGACGGCGCCGAGATCAGCCGCGCCACGGTGGAGTCGGTGGCGGAGAACACCGTCGACGCCGTGGTCGGCCCCGCCCTGTGGGCAGCGGTCGGCGGAGCGCCCGGCGCCCTCGGCTACCGCGCCGTCAACACCATGGATGCCATGGTGGGCCACCGCAGCGACCGCTACCGCCGCTACGGCTGGGCCAGCGCCCGGCTCGACGATGCCGCCGCGTGGGTGCCGGCCCGAGCCACCGCCGTGCTCGTCGCCGTGGTGCGGCCCCGCCGGGCGGCGGCGGTGTGGACGGCGGTGCGCCGCCAGGCGCCGGCTCATCCTTCGCCCAACGCCGGCGTGGCCGAAGCCGCCTTCGCCGCCGCCCTCGGCCTCAGCCTCGGTGGCACCAACCGCTACGGCGACCGGTTCGAGCGGCGCCCGACGCTCGGGGCCGGTCCCGCTCCCGGCCCCGGCGACATCGGCCGATCGGTGCGGCTGTCGCTCGACGTCGGCGCCGCCCTGGTGGCGTCGCTGGCCGGCGCCGCCGTGGTCCCGAGCCTGGTCGCCCGGCGATGATCCCCGCCGCCGGGCCCCACGGCGGCGACGGCCATCGCGTCGCCGTCGAGCTGGGGCTCGACCCCACCACGGTGCTCGACCTGTCGGCGAGCCTGAACCCCTTCGCCCCCGACATCGGCGCCGTGGCCCGCCCACACCTCGAGGCTCTGCGCCGCTATCCCGACCCTGCGAGGGCCACGGTGGCGCTCGCCGAGGCGATGGGGATCCCGCCCGAGCGGGTCGTGCTCACCAACGGAGGCTCCGAGGCCATCGCCCTGGTGGCGGCCGAGCAGGTGGAGGGGTGGGTGGACGAGCCCGACTTCTCCCTCTACCGGCGTCATCTCCAACGGCTCTGCCCGACCGCGCCCACGTGGCGGTCGAACCCCCACAACCCGAGCGGTCGCCTGGCCCGGGTCGACGAGGAGGCGGCGGTGTGGGACGAGGCGTTCTATCCCCTGGCCACGGGCAGCTGGACCCGGGGCGACCCCCGCGCCGTGGTGGTCGGCTCGCTGACCAAGGTCTTCGCCTGCCCGGGGCTGCGCCTCGGCTACGTCGTCACGCCCGACGACGAGCTGGCGGCAAGGCTCCGCCGCCGCCAGCCCACGTGGTCGGTGAACGCCCTTGCGGTCGCCGTGTTGCCCCCGCTCCTGGCCAAGGCCGACCTGGCGTCGTGGGCCAAGGGGATCGCCGTCCTACGCGGCGAGCTCGGCCGGTTGCTGGACTCCTACGGGCTCGAGCCGCAACCCTCCGACGCCAACTGGCTGCTGGTGCCCCGCGCCGGTGGGCTGCGGGAACGCCTGGCACCCGAGGGGGTCGTCGTGCGCGACACCGCGTCGTTCGGCCTACCGGGCGGCGCCCGGGTCGCCGTTCCCGGCCCGGAGGGACTGGAGCGCCTCGCACGCGCCCTGGCGGCCACGACCTGACCCGGCGCCTACCATCCGGTTGGTGGACAACGAGCCGTCGCCGCCGGGGTCGATCGAGCAGGTAGGGGCCGACCTCCGGGACCTCCGGCGTCGACTGGTCGGCTACGAGCAACCCACCCGGTGTGCGTGGGAGGCCGATCTGCTCGCCTACGACGACGTCCTGCTCCGGGCCGCCACCATGCTCGACGTCCCCGGACCGGCGCGCAGCGATCCAGCGGCGCCCCTCACCCCCGACCAGCGGGCCAAGCTCGAACACGCCCTGGCTGCCGCCGGCCTCGACATCCGCACCGTCGACCTCTAGCCAGGCCCGGCGGCCTCAGTACTCGATGCCCTTCTTGGCCAGGATGCCTCGGTCGAAGGCGTGCTTGACCTTGCGCATCTCGGTGACGGTGTCGGCCACGGCGACCAGCTCCTCGGCGGCGTCCCGCCCGGTGACCACCACGTTGGTACGCGGGGCGCGGTCGCGGATGCCCGCGGCCACCTCGTCGGCGGGCACCCAGCCGTAGCTCACGATGTAGGTCAGCTCGTCGAGGATGAGCAGGTCGTAGTCGCCCGAGGCCAGCTTGGCTCTGGCGACCTCCCAGGCATGGCGTCCCCTGGCCACCGTCTCGTCGAGATCGGTCGACTCCCAGGTGAAGCCGTCGCCCAGCGTGTTCCACTCCACGCCGAGATGGTCGGCCAGCTTGCGCTCGCCGGTCTTCCACTGGCCGCCCTTGACGAACTGGACCACGCCCACGCGCCAGCCCCGCGCCCAGCCGCGGGCCATCACCCCGAACGCCGACGACGACTTGCCCTTGCCGTGGCCGGTGTTGAGCACCACGATCGACGACGCCCTGGCCACCGGCCCGAGAGTAGCTTCGCTCCGGTGCCGAGCTCCGGAGCTCCGATGCGCGGCGGCGTCATGGTGTGCGGCACGGCCAGTGACGTGGGCAAGACCCACATCGTCACCGGCCTGTGCCGGCTCCTGGCCCGGCGCGGCGTGCGCGTCGCCCCCTTCAAGGCGCAGAACATGTCGCTCAACTCCTGGGTGACCGAGAGCGGCCACGAGATCGGCCGGGCCCAGGGGGTGCAGGCCCTGGCCTCCGGCGCCGAACCCGAGGTGGCCATGAACCCGGTGCTGCTGAAGCCCACCGGTGACCGGGCCAGCCAGGTGGTGGCACTGGGCACCGCCATCGCCCACGTCGACGCCGCCGCCTACTACCGAGACCACCTCCCGGGCCTGCGCGATCTCGTGGCCGAGCAGCTCGACGGCCTGCGCCGGCGCTTCGACGTCGTCGTGGCCGAGGGCGCCGGTGGAGCCGCCGAGATCAACCTCCTCGACCACGACCTCGGCAATCTCCCCCTCGCCCATGCCGCTGCCCTTCCCGCCATCCTCGTCGGCGACATCGAGCGGGGCGGTGTGTTCGCCGCCCTGTACGGCACCGTGGCCCTGGCCCCCGAGCCCCACCGGCGACTGCTCCGAGGCCTGGTGATCAACAAGTTCCGGGGCGATCCCGACCTGCTGGGGACCGGCCCGGCCGACCTCGAGCGCCGTTGCGGTGTTGCGACCCTCGGCGTGCTGCCCTGGATGGACGACGTCGGCCTCGACGCCGAGGACTCCCTGGCCCTCGCCGGACCCTGGGCCCGATCCGAGCGCTCGGCGCTCGGCGACCGCCTCGACGTCGCCGCCGTGCGCTTCCCCCGCATCGCCAACTTCACCGATCTCGACGCCCTGGCCGTCGAATCGGGCGTGGACGTCCGCATGGTCACCCGGGCGGGCGCCCTCGGGCGCCCCGACCTCGTCGTGCTCCCCGGCACCAAGGCGACGGTGGCCGATCTGGAGTGGTTGCGCCAGCGGGGTCTCGACGAAGCCATCCGCTCGTGCGGAGCCACCGTCCTCGGCATCTGCGGGGGCGCCCAGATGATGGGCCGGCGCATCATCGACCACGTCGAGTCCGGGCGGGGAGATGTCCACGGCCTGGGCTGGCTCGACGGCACCACCACGTTCCTTCCCGACAAGGTGACCCGTCGCCGGCGGGGGCGGTCGATGGGGGCCACGCTCACCGGCTACCAGATCCACCACGGACGGATGGCCGCCGGGCCGGCGGCGGAGGCGTGGATCGACCTCGAGGACGCCGCGACGAAGCCGGAGGGCGAAGGCGTCGCCGATCCGCAAGCCGGCCTGTTCGCCACGTCGTTGCACGGCCTGTTCGAGGAGGACGGCTTCCGATCGGCGTTTCTCGGCCACGTCGCCGACCGGGCGGGCAAGCACTACGAGCCCGACGGCGTCGCCTTCGCCGCCGTTCGCCAATCCCGCTTCGACCGCCTCGCCGACTCCCTCGAGGACCACCTCGACCTCGACCGCCTCTTCGCCGTCATCGAGGACGGCGGCCTCCGGTCGTGACCCGGCGGCCTGGAGCCTTCGCCGCCGCCAGGCTCGCCGTCGGCCCCGTCGACGAGGCGGCTCGGGGCGCCACCACGGCGCGACTCGACCGCCTGGCCAAGCCTCGCGGCAGCCTGGGCCGCCTGGAGGTGCTGGCCGCCCAGCTCGCGGCCATCGCCGGCACCACGCCGCCGCCACTCCCCCGACCGGCGGCGGTGGCGGTGTTCGCCGCCGACCACGGCGTGCACGCCCAGGGGGTGACGCCCTGGCCTCAGAAGGTCACCGCTGCCATGGTGGCGGTCCTGGCCGGAGGAGGGGCGGCGATCAACGTGCTGGCCCGCCAGGCCGGGGCGTCGGTCCTTGTCGTCGACGTCGGCGTGGCCACCGAGGTGGAGGCGGCTACCGGTCTGCTCGACCGCAGGGTCCGCCCCGGCACCGCCGACCTCTCGGTGGAGCCGGCCATGACCCTCGCCGATGCCACGGCGGCGCTCGACGTCGGCGCCGAGGTCGCCGGGCGGCTGGTGGAGGATGGGGCCCGCTGTCTCGTCACCGGGGAGATGGGCATCGCCAACACCACGGCCTCCGCCGCCCTGGTGGCGGCGTTCACCGGCCGTCCGCCGGTGGAGGTCACCGGGCGGGGGACCGGGATCGACGACGACACCCTCGCCCGCAAGGTGGCGGCGGTGGAGCGGGGCCTGGCCCATACCGACCTGACCGCCGGCGCCCTGCCCGTCCTCGCCTCCGTCGGCGGGCTGGAGATCGCCGCCCTGGCCGGTTATCTCGTCGGTGGGGCCGCCGCCCGGGTCCCCGTGGTGGTCGACGGCCTCATCGCCGGGGCCGCCCTGTTGGTGGCCGCTGCCCTCGAGCCCGAGGTGCTCGGCTTCTGCGTGGCCGGCCACCGCTCCCCCGAGCCCGGCGCCCGCGCCACACTCGAGCACCTGGGCCTCGAACCGGTGCTCGACCTCGGGCTGCGCCTCGGGGAGGGCACCGGCGCCTGCCTCGCTCTTCCCGTGCTGGAGGCGGCAGCCCGGATCGTGGCCGAGATGGCCACCCTCGACGACGTGGGCGTCAGCTCGGGGTAAGGCCGTCTGGCGGCGGGCCGGACATGGCCAGGAAGGCCATGGTGGCCGCCGACGCGTCTCCCAGGGCCTCGCCCGCAGCCATGGTGGCGACGGGCACGCCATAGCCCCGGAGCACCTCGAGCGTGGCCTGGTCGTCGTCGTCGCCGTCGACCAGCCACAGCCGGCGGGGAGCGGCGAGCCGGCCCCGGTAGCCGTGGTCGTCCCGCACGATCCGGCCCCACAGCGCCACCTCACCCACGACCAGCACCCCCGGAGCCAGGCACAGGGCGTGGTCTCGCAGCGAGGCCAGGTCGGCGCTGGCGTGGACGCCGCAGCTGCAGCCGGGGTCGGGGGCGACGTGGCCGCCGCCCACACACCGGGCCACCAAGGGCGCATCCACCTCCCAGGAGAAGCCCCGCTGCGAGACCGACGTCAACCGGCCCGTGCCGGCGTTCAAGCGCCAGTAGCGCCAGCCCACCAGCGGCTCGCCGGGAGGGCGCTCGGAGGTGGTCGCCACCGGACCGGTCAGACGGGCGGTCGGTCGGCGGCCTTGGCGGCGGCCATCCACGTCTCCATCTCGGGGAAGTCGGGGTCGGTGCCCGAGCACGTGTCGTCGGGCTGCCACATCACCGATGCCGCCTGGTGGCAGGCCGGGTGCAGCGTCATCGAGGTGGGGCACATCGACTGGCTCACCGACATGTCGATGACGATCGCCTCGTCGGGGCTGACCACCTGACCGCAGATGTCGCACAGCGCGTGGGGAGTCATGCAACGAGCCTACGGCGGCGGCGGGCCAGTGCCGTGGGGAACGTCCCCCTATCCTGGCCGCCGGACCGCCGGAAGGCGGGAGGCACGGCGAGCGGAGGGACGGACGCATGGAGGCAGCGGTGGCGGCGGTGGCCAAGGGGCTCAACGGGCTCTCCGACTGGCACGGCTACAACGACCCGCAGGCGTGCGGTCCGGGGCGGGGGCCGGCGTGCGCCGGCTACTGGTTCAAGACCGGGGTCATCGCCACCATCGCCGTTCCGGCCATCGCCAGCGACGCCGAGGCCCGCGCCGAGGTGGCCCACTCCATGACCGACGACGAGGTCTGGGCCGAGGTCGAGCGCCGCCACCTGGTCAAGCAGCTGGGCAAGTGCCGCTGCGGGCGGGTCTTCGAGCCGCCGGTCTACTCCCGCCGAACGCGCTGAGGCAGCCCGGCGTGCCCGGCACGACCGCCGCCCTGGCCGTGGCCGAGGGACTGCTCTCGTGCCCCACCGCCCCCCTGTTCGAGGACCAACCCGCTTCGTGGGTCGAGGCCTTCGCCGCCGAGCACGCCGGGCTGGCCACCGGGCGCGACGGCGCCGGCAACGTGGTGGTCCGCTACGCGGGCGAGGAGGCCGTCGCCGAGCCGCTCGTGCTCGTCGCCCATCTCGATCACCCCGGCTTCGCCGTGGAGGCCGTCGACGCCGGTGTCGCCGAGCTGGCCTTTCGCGGCGGGCTCGCTGCCGCCCACGCCAGACCGGGCTCGCCCGTCGACTTCTTCGCCCGGGGCGAGGTCCACCCGGTGGGCCGGGGCGAGCTCCTCGACGCCACCGCCGACGGCCGACGACTGGCCGGCGCCCGGGCCCGGGTGCTCGACGGCGAGGCGTCGCCGGACGGTTTCGCCATGTGGGGCTTCCCGGGCTTCGAGGTGATCGACGAGCACATCAGCGGCCGGGTGTGCGACGACCTGCTCGGCGCCGCCATGGCCCTCGCCGCCCTTGCCGAGGTGGCCCGGCTGCGCCCGCCGGGGGTGGCGGTGTGGGGCCTGTTCACCCGGGCCGAGGAGATCGGGTTCCTCGGCGCCCTCGAGGCCATCCGCCTGGCCACCGTGCCGAGGGCTGCGAGCGTGCTGTCCATCGAGTGCTCCTCGGCCCTCGCCGGGGCACCGCAGGGCGACGGAGTGATCGTGCGGGTGGGTGACCGCCGGAGCATCTTCGACCCGGGGCTCACCGGGGCCGTGGCCGACGCCGCCGCTCGCATGGCGGGCGCCGACGGGAGCTTCCGTTGGCAGCGCAAGCTGATGGACGCCGGCACGTGTGAGGCCAGCGCCTTCGGCGCCTGCGGCTACCGGGCCTCGGGCCTGGCGCTTCCCCTGGGCAACTACCACAACGCCCTCGACGCCGGAACGGGGATCGGCCCCGAGCGCGTCGCCGTCGCCGACTACGTGGCCGGGGTGGCCCTGCTGGCAGAGCTGGCCTGCTCCCCACCGGTGGTGGCCCCGGGCGACGCCGCCCTCGAGTGGCTGGCCGAGCCCATGGCGCGGGCCCGGGCCCTGCTGGGGTAGCACCTCCCCGTGCCCGAGCTCCCCGAGATGCAGGCGCTGGCCGAGCGGCTCCACGAGGCCGTGGCCGGGGCGGCGTTCGAGCGGGCGCAGCCCTTGTCGTTCTCGTCACTGCGCACGGTGGCTCCGGACCCGGCGGCGCTGGCGGGGGTGACCGTGGAGTCCGTCGGGCGTCGAGGCAAGTTCCTGGTGTGGTCCTTCGCCAACCGGATGCGCCTGCTGGTCCACCTGTCACAGGGCGGCCGGGTCGACCTGGAGGACCCGCCCCGCACGACCAGGCCCCGCAACGGCGTGGTGCGCCTGGTGGTGGCCGGCCGCCCCGGCGTGTTGGTGAAGGAGTTCGGCACGGAGCGCAAGGCAGGATGGTGGGTGCTGGCCGACGGCGACGAGGGGCCACTGGCTCGCCTCGGCCCCGACGCCGACAGCGACGCCTTCGCCGAGCTCGTGCGCAACGGCACCGACACCCGGCGGGTCCACACGATCCTGCGCGACCAACACACCGTCGCCGGCATGGGCCGGGGCTACACCGACGACGCCCTGCACCGCTCGGGCCTGTCGCCCTACGCCTCGCTGGCCTCGCTCGACGCCGACCACCGCGAGAAGCTGCTGTCGGCCATCCACGAGGTGTTGCAGGCCGGTCTCGAGGTCGAGCGCCGACGGCGGGGAGGCCTGCCGACCAAGGTGGGCGACCACTGGATCGTCCACCGCCGCGCCGGAGCGCCGTGCCCGACGTGCGGTGAGGTGCTGCAGCGGGTGTCGTACGAGAGCTACGAGGTCACCTACTGCCCGGCCTGCCAGACCGGAGGGAAGATCCTGGCCGACCGCCGCCTGTCGCGGCTGCTGAAATGACCCTCGTGCCCCCGCCCGTCCGTGCCGGCTGCCTCCTGGTCGCCCTTCCGACGCTGATCGACCCCAACTTCGACCGTACGGTCGTGTTGGTGCTGGCGCACGACGCCGCCGACGGTGCTCTGGGCGTGGTGCTCAACCGCCCGAGCGATACCGAGGTCGCCGAGCCCCTTCCGCAGTGGGCGCCGTTGGCGGCGCAGCCGGGCGTGGTCTTCCTCGGGGGTCCCGTCGGGGCCACCGCCGCCATCGGCGTGGCCCGGGGCACCGGCGTTGCCGGGAACGGGTGGGCACCGGTGGCCGGGCACCTCGGCACCGTCGACCTCGGACTCCATCCGGAAGAGCTCCCGGCCCCGGTCGACGCCGTGCGGGTGTTCTCCGGCTACGCGGGCTGGGGCCCGGGCCAGCTCGAGTCGGAGATCGACCAGGGGGCGTGGCTGGTCGTCGCCGGCGCTCCCGACGACGTGCTGTGCTCGGACCCGGCCAGGCTGTGGCGCCTGATCCTGCGGCGCCAGGGCGGTCGCACCGCCTGGCTGGCCAACTGGCCGCTCGACCCCCGGACGAACTGAGCCGCACCCATGGACCTGCCCGTCAACCCTCCGGTGTCGCCGATGCTGGCCAAGCTGGTACGTGAGCTGCCCGTGGCCCCGGGCATGGCTTACGAGCCGAAATGGGACGGGTTCCGGGGCATCGTCTTTCGCGACGGCGACGACGTCGAGCTCGGCAGTCGCAACGAGCGCCCGCTCACCCGTTACTTCCCCGAGCTGGTGGCCTCCCTGCGTGGCGCCCTGCCGGGGCGCTGCGTGATCGATGGCGAGATCGTGATCGCCGGCCCCCACGGGCTCGACTTCGACGCCCTCCTCCAGCGCATCCACCCTGCCGACTCCCGGGTGCAGCTGCTGGCCGAGCAGACGCCCTCGTCGTTCGTGGCGTTCGACCTGCTGGCCATCGACGACCGCGACCTCCGCTCCCTTCCGTTCCGTCGGCGCCGGAGCGAGCTGGAGGAGGCCCTGGCCGGATGTGGGGCGCCGGTGCACCTCACCCCGATGACGACCTCCGTGGACGTGGCCGGTGACTGGTTCCGGCGCTTCGAGGGCGCCGGGCTCGACGGGGTGGTGGCCAAGCCGGCCGAGCTCGGCTACGTGGAGGGCAAGCGGGTGATGCTCAAGGTCAAGCACGAGCGCACCGCCGACTGCGTGGTGGCCGGTTTCCGCTGGCACAAGGACCGCGCCGGGGTTGGTTCGCTGCTCCTCGGCCTCTACGACGACGCCGGTACCCTGCACCACGTCGGCGTGGCGACCTCGTTCCCGGCCACCAAGCGGCGGGAGCTGGCCGAGGAGTTGGCGCCCCTCGCCCGCGACGCCCTCGAGGGCCACCCCTGGCAGGGATGGGCCGAGGCCAGCGCCACCGGCGACGACGGGGGCCAGCGCCTGCCCGGCGGGGTGTCGCGCTGGAACGCCAAGGCCAACATGTCGTGGGAGCCGCTGCGCATCGAACGGGTGGCGGAGGTGTCCTACGACAACCTCCAGGGCGACCGGTTCCGTCACGCCACCCACCTGGTCCGCTGGCGCCCCGACCGCCACCCGGCCTCGTGCACCTACGCCCAGCTCGACCGCCCCGTCCCCGAGGAGCTGGGCCAGGTCTTCGGCGCCTGACCCCGCACCCCCCGGCGCCGCATCGCGCCCTACGCCATGGGGTAGTGGCGGCGCGTGCCCATGGACACGGGCTTCCCCGACGCCGACGCCAGGGACGACTTCAGCCGGGCTCGGCGCCGCCAGGTGCTCGCCCGCCTCGGCGCCCGGCTGCGGGGCCAGCCCGGCGACATCGACGTCATCCTTCCCTTCGACGAGGTCGTCGCCGCCCTCGGCCGGATCGGCGAGCGCCAGCTGGGACTGGAGGTTGTCGAGCTCGACTCGATCGTCGGCACCGTCGAGCGCGCCGGGGAGTTCGACCGACGCTTCCGCCCCACGTCGGCCCGCTCTCGGGAGCGCTTCCAGCAGATCGCCGCCGCCGAGCGCCGGGGGGAGTCGTTCCCTCCCATCGACGTCTACCGGGTGGGCGACGCCCACTTCGTGAGGGACGGGCACCACCGGGTGGCGGTGGCCCGGGCTCGGGGCCGCCAGGTCATCGAGGCGTCGGTGACGGAGATCCTCACCCAAACCGGCGCCGGCGCCGACCTGCGGGTCACCGACCTCCCGGTGAAGAGCCACGAACGCCTGCTGTGGGAGCGGGTCCCCCTGCCCCAGGAGGAACGCGGGCGCATCCGGCTGCGGGCACCGGGCGACCACGGGCTCCTGGCCGAGGGCGTGGAGGCTTGGGGCTTCCGGCGCATGCAGGCCGAGGGCGTCCTGCTCGACCGGCCCACCGTGGCCCGGCGCTGGCTGGCCGAGGAGTACGAGCCGGTGGTGACCATGCTGGGCGACGCCGGCCTCATCCCCGACCCCCGCTGGGAGACCGAGGCCTACCTTCGCCTGGCCGGCGAGCGCTACCAGCTGCTGCGCACCCACGCGTGGGACGCCACGGTGGTTGCCGCCTTTCGCCGGCGGCGGAAGTAGCTCAGCGGGCCGAGAGGTTGGCCCCGCTGTCGGGGTCGAAGAGGACCACCCGGCGGGCGTCGAGCCACAGCTCGGCGTCGTCGCCCCGCTTGATGGAGCTGGCGGCGTCGAGACGGGCCACCACCTGTGGTTGGCCGCCACCGGAGAGCTCGCTCACCTCGAGGTCGGGGGCGATCTCCTGCAGGTGGCCCGAGGCCACCGCCTGGCCGCCCACGGCGAAGTAGACGTACAGCTCGGATCCCATCCACTCCAGCACGTCGATGTTCGCCCGGAACGTGATGCCGTTGTCGCGGTCGTCGGCGACGAGGACCGCGTCCTCGAAATGCTCGGGCCGGGCGCCGGCGATCAGGTCGCGGTCGCCCTCACCCAGCCGGGCCCGCTGCTCGGGCGACAGCCGGTACGAGCCCATGGGCAGGCGCACCTCGTCACCCTCCAGTCGGGCAGGCAGGAAGTTCATCGCCGGCGAGCCGATGAAGCCGGCGACGAAGAGGTTGACCGGGTTGTTGTAGAGCTCCCTCGGGCTGTCGACCTGTTGCACCTGGCCCTTGCGCAGCACCGCCACCCGGTCGCCCAGCGTCATGGCCTCGGTCTGGTCGTGGGTGACGTAGACGGTGGTGGTGCCGAGACGGTTCTGGATCCGGGCGATCTCGGTACGCATCTGCACCCGCAGCTTGGCGTCGAGGTTCGACAGCGGCTCGTCGAGCAGGAACGCCACCGGCTCGCGCACGATGGCTCTTCCCATCGCCACCCGTTGTCGCTGGCCGCCGGAGAGGTTGGCAGGCTTGCGGTCGAGGTGGTCGCTGAGCTCCAGCACCCTCGCCGCCTCCTCGACCCGCTTGGTGATCTCGGCGTTGTCGACCTTGGCCAGGCGCAGCGGGAAGGCCATGTTCTCCCGCACCGTGAGGTGGGGGTAGAGGGCGTAGTTCTGGAAGACCATGGCGATGTTGCGGTCGCGGGGCGACTTCTGGTTCACCACCTCGCCGTCGAAGCGCATCTCGCCGTGGCTGATGTCCTCGAGCCCGCAGATCATGTTCAGCAGGGTCGACTTCCCGCACCCCGACGGCCCCACCAGGATCATGAACTCGCCCTCGCCGATGGTCATCGAGACGTTGCTCACCGCCTCGGTCCCGTCGGGAAACCGCTTCGTCACCCCGTCCATCACGATCTCTGCCATCGGTCTCCCCTCATCCCTTGACGGCCCCACTGGTGAGGCCGGCGACGATGCGGCGCTGGAAAATCAGCACCATCACGATGATGGGAACGGTCACCACCACGGCCGCGGCGGCGATCGACCCCGTCGGCTCCTCGAACTGCGAGGTGCCGGTGAAGAAGGCCAGCGACGCCGGCACCGTGCGCGCCGAGTCGGTGGAGGTGAGCGAGATCGAGAACAGGAAGTCGTTCCAGGCGAAGATGAACACGAGGATGGCGGCGGTGAAGACCCCGGGCGCTGCCAGGGGCACGATCACCCGCCGGAAGGCCTGGAACGGGGTGGCCCCGTCGACCTGGGCGGCCTTCTCGAGGTCCCACGGGATCTCCCGGAAGAACGCCGCCAGCACCCAGATGGCGAGTGGCAGCGTGAAGGTCATGTAGGGGACGATCAACCCCGGCCAGGTGTCGTACAGGCCGATCGAACGCCACATGTTGAAAAGCGGGCCGATGATGGAGATCGGTGGGAACATGGCAACAGCCAGCGCCGCCGAGAGGATCAGGGTCTTGCCGGGGAAGCGCAGCCGGGCGATGGCGTAGGCGGCGAGCGTCGCCAGGGTGACCGACAGCACGGTGGCCAGCAGGGCGATGCCGATCGAGTTCCGCAGGGACGCGGTGAAGAACCCGGTCTCGAAGATCGACGTGTAGTTCTCGAAGGTGATCTCGCTCGGGAGGAAGCGGCCGTCGGTGAGGCTGGCGGTCGACTTGAGCGACAGAGAGACGATCCACGCCACGGGCAGCAAGGCGTAGACCACGATCACCACGGTCCCGATCACCCACAGGGCCCGCTCACGGCTGGTCTGCGCCGATCCCGCGGCCACGATCTCAGCGCTCCCCTCGGGCCTGGCCCAGGTCGGTGTTGAAGCCCTTCACGAACAGAAAGGCGATGAGGACCACCAGGGCGAACATGAGCACCGACACCGCCGAGCCGATCCCGAGGTTGAGCCGGTTGATGAGCTGGTTGTAGCCGAGGATCGACACCGTCTCGGTCTGGTTGGCCCCCCGGGTCTGGATGAACACGGTGTCGAAGATGCGGAAGGCATCGAGGGTGCGGAACAGCAGCGCCACCAGCACCGCCGCCTTCATGTTCGGCAGGGTGACCTTGGTGAAGCGCTGCCAGGCGTTGGCCCCGTCGACCTTGGCCGCCTGCTGGAGGACGTCGGGCACCACGGCCAGGCCGGCGAGCAGGAGCAGGGCCATGAACGGGGTCGTCTTCCAGACCTCGGTGAGGGTGATCACCAGGAAGGAGGTTCCCCGCTCGGTCAGCCAGGCTCGGTCGGTGCCCAGCCAGGTGTTGACGAAGCCGAGGTCGGGCGTGAAGGCGAACTGCCAGGCGAAGGCTGCCACCACCGTGATGATCCCGTAGGGCACGAGGATCGAGGCTCGCACCGTGCGACGTCCGAAGATGGCCCGGTGCATGACCAGCGCCAGCGCCATGCCGAACACGAGCTCCAGGACCACCGAGGCCACCGTGATGACCACGGTGGTGGCCAGGTCCTGCCACCACAGCGGCGCGGTCAGGACGTCGACGTAGTTGCGCAGGCCCACGAAGGCTCGCTCCCCGGGGAAGCGCAAGTCGTAGCGCTGCAACGAGAGCCACACGGCGTAGCCGATGGGATAGGCGGTGACCGCCACCATCGCCAGCACGGCCGGTGCGCACAGCAGCCACCCCAGCTTGCGCTCGGCACGGGCCCGGTCGGACAGGCCCGGGCGACCCGGGGATGTCGACGGGGACGGCGGTGGTGCCTGGTCGGCCACCTGCTCGGCAAGGATCGGCTCGGCAGCCTGGCTCATCGCCGGGCCCTCCCCCCGGTCGTCGGTGTCACAGCAGCCCCCGCGACTCGAGCGCCTTGGCCACCGCGTCCTCCAGCTCCGCCACGTCGGCCTCGGGGTCGATGGTCCCCGGGGGGTGCAGGCTTCGCTGGATGGCGAGCGAGATGTCGTTGTAGGCGGGGCTGACCGGCCGAGGCGCGGCATCCTCCAGCGACTCCCGGATCACGTCGGCGAAGGGGTAGACCTGCCGCAGCTCGGGGTCGTCGTAGAGGCTGGCGATCGTCGGAGGCAGGCCTCCCTCGGTGGCGGCCAGGAACTGGTGCTCGGCCGAGCGGATGCAGGTGGCCGCCTCGAAGGCCAGCTCGGGGTGCTCCGAATAGGCGCCGATCCCGAGGTTGATGCCGCCGAGGGGAGGTCGGCTCGGCTCGTCGGGGCGCACCCGGGGCCACCGGGCCCATCCCATGTTCTCGAAGACCTCGGGGGCGTTCTCGCGGGCACTGGGATAGACGAAGGGGTAGTTGATCATGAACGACGAGCTCCCGGACTCGAACGCCAGCCGGCCGTCGTCCTCCTGGGCGTTCGACAGCGACGGATCGGCGGCCTGGGAGGTGGCGACGTCGCGCATCACCTCCATGGCGTCGACGGCGGGCGGGCCGAGCGCGACGCCGGCGGCGTCGCCCTGGCCGGCGATCACGGAGCCGCCGGCCGAGGCCAGCAACGAGTTGAACCACACCGTGAGACCTTCGTAGCGGGCTCCCTGTACCAGGATCCTTCCCTCGGGGCCGATCGCCTCGGCCATCGTGACCATCTCGTCCCACGTCGAAGGCGGCGCCGGGACCCGGTCGGTGCGGTACCACAGCAACTGGGTGTTGGTGGTGAACGGCGCCACCCACAGGGTGTCCTCGTAGGTGGCGGAGGCAACGATGGCCCGGGGGACGTCGGCGGTCACGACCTCCGCCGCCTCGCCCTCCCAAGGCAGCAACCAGCCGGCCTCGGCGAACTCACCGGTCCAGATGACGTCCATGCCCATGATGTCGATGTCGGAGTCGCGGGCCTCGACCAGGCCGTCGGTGTAGAGCAGCAGGGTCGAGCCGGTCACGGCCACCAGCAGGAGCCCGATCGCCGCCGCGGCACCGAACAGGCCGAGCGCCAGCGTCGCCAGGCCGCGGATGCTGACGAGGTCGTACACGGCCACGCGCGAGCCGCCGGAGAACTGCGTCGGAGTGGTGTTCGCCTCGTCCGCACCGGAGAGCGTGTCGAAGATGTCGTTGGTGACGTTGATGGCGAGGTGCGCGAACGACCCGCCGACGAGCGTCAGCAGGGCGGTCCACCAGGTGAAGAACCCGTGATGAACCGCCACGGCGATGCCGAGCAGCACCGGGACGATGGTGACCGACAGGAACGGCAGCCGAGTGGTGCGCAGGGCCAGCCAGAACGGGGACAGGCGCGGCCGGATCGGACGCCCCTTCTCGACCGAGAGGTCCGCCAGGTACTTCCGCGATTGCGGCACCGAGCGCTCGGAGTACTCGAAGAACGGGACCTCGTTCTCGTCCCAGCCCCAGGCGCGGGCCGGTGCCAGGACGCGGGCCGCGTCGACGCGGCCCCACAGCTGGAGGTACCGCCGCAGGTCATAGCCCACCCCGGGCTGGGGCCGGATGTGGCTGCCCATGACACTGACCTCGGCGTCGGTCGGGATCGGCTCGGCGGTCGGCGCGATGGCCACTCTCCCATCCTCGACGTTCACCTCGAAGCCGGAGGCGACGCTCGTGGGATAGCCCACGG
>JAHWJH010000003.1 GCA_019348555.1 Actinomycetota bacterium | reverse complement strand
CGCTGGCCGGATCATCCGGTGGTGGCGCTCGCCTACCTCGACCAGCTTCAGCGCAGCGCCGGGCTCGCGGCCGGCACCATCGCGCAGCTTCGGCAGGCGCTCGAGCCGGCGCGAGCGCGGCTGGAGTCGGGCACGCGCGACGCGCAGCTTGCCTCCCGCATCCAGTCGCTCGCGGCGGGCCTGGCGCCGGCCAGCTCGGACACGGCCGCGGCGAAGCGGGTCGCCGCGCTTCGGCAAACGCTGACCGGGATTGCTGCGAAGCTCGGTTAGCTCGAGCGGCAGCCCGACGGCACGCTCAAGCGCGTGGCGACGCCGCTGATCGAGCAGTTCCGCCAGGCGGCGGACGCGGGCGAGGAGCGGGTGGGTAAGCTGGAGCAGATCAACTACCCGTCGCGCGAGGCCGAGGAGGAGCAGCTCCCGCCGGTCGGCGAGTGGATCCAGCCGACGCTCACCGCCGACGTGCAGACGACGACCGTCGCCCGCACGAGCGAGAGCGGCAACGGCAATGGTAAGAGCGGCAACGGCAACGCGGCCGCGGCGGCAAGCGCCGGCGTGCAGGGCCGCCTGGCGGACCCGGTGCCCGGGCTGGCCGCCGAGCGCGCCGCCCGCGGTGCGCGCTACGAGCTCACCCGCGGCCCCGAGGCGCTCATGGCCGCGTGGGACCGCTGGTCGCGCGTGACCACCGAGACGCGCCGCCGCGGAATGCAGCCCCGCCGCCGCGCCGCGCGCCGCTGCTGGGCGTGAACCCCTACGCGCAGCTCGCCCCCGAGCCCGACCTCGCCGCAGGCCACCAGATCGGCGGGCAGGGCGTGACCGGTGACCGACGACACCAGCGCCAGGGCGACGGCCAGGTCGACGCCGGGCTCCACCACCCGGACCCCGCCCACCGCCGAGGCGTGGACATCGGCGGCGGCGAAGCCCCGGTGGCCGAGGCGGGCGCCCAGCACCGCCAGCACCAGGGCCAGCCGGCCGTGGTCGAGGCCCTGTGCCGATCGACGGGGCTGGGCGAGGGTCGAGGGTGACACCAGGGCCTGCACCTCCACCAGCAGTGGTCGGTGACCCTCCATGATCGGCGCCACCACCGACCCGGGAACGCCGGGCCGACGGTCGCCGAGGAACAGACCGCTGGGGTCGGGCACGCCCACCAGACCGGTCTCGGTCATCTCGAAGAGCCCGAGCTCGTCGGTGGAGCCGAACCGGTGCTTGACGGCTCGCACCAGGCGCAGGGCGTGGTGACGGTCGCCCTCGAAGCTCAGCACGGTGTCGACCACGTGCTCGAGCACCCGTGGTCCGGCCAGGGACCCCTCCTTGGTGACGTGGCCCACCAGCACCACGCTCACGCCGTGGTCCTTGGCCGCCGCCACCAACCGCTGGGCGCACTCCCGCACCTGGGTGACCGATCCGGGCGGCGCCCCCAACTCGGGGTCGAACAAGGTCTGGATCGAGTCGATCACCACCACGTCGGGACGGCCCGTGCTCACATGGGCCAACACCGAGGGCAGGGAAGCGTCGGCCACCAGGTGCAGGGACGGGGCCGAGATGCGCAGGCGGCGAGCGCGCAGGCCCACCTGGGAGGCCGACTCCTCGGCGGTGACGAGCAGGGCCCGGGCGCCGGCACCCGCCATCGCCGCCAACACCTGGAGGAGCAGCGTCGACTTGCCGATCCCCGGCTCGCCACCCACGAGGGTGACCGAGCCGGGGACGAGCCCGCCACCGAGCACCCGGTCGAGCTCCGCCATCCCCGTGGAACGGGCACCCCATCCCTCGAGGTCGATGGCGCTGATGGGCACCACCGTGGAGGTCGGGAGGAGCGCAGTGCCCGAAGCCGCTCGGGACGGGGCGCAAGCCTCGACCAGGGTGCTCCATGCGCCACACGACGGGCACCGGCCCAGCCAGCGGGGGCTGGTCGTCCCACACTCGGTGCAGCGGTGCTCGACCTTGGCGGTGCCCATCACGCTCACCGTACGCAGACCGTGTGACAGCCACCGTGCCCGGCGGCACGGCTCAGCGCCGCCAGCGCCGGGCCCCGAGCACCGCCGCCAGCGCCGTGGCAGCGACGACCGCACCCGCCAGCCAGGCGAGCCGGGCCACGTGCAAGCGCCGGGAGCGGGCCTCCACCACGGTGGTCTCACCCACCTCCGGCGACCACACCGCCGTCTCGCCGTCGCCGGGCGCACGGGGCCCCTCGACCAGCCGGCCCGGGAGGTGGGTACGCACGTCGACGTGGAAGCTCTCGCCCAGGGGGACGCCGGTGAGCCGCTCGACCTCAGGGGTGGCCAGCCCGAAGCCGCTTCCCTCGAGGCGCCGGCGCAGCCCGTCGTCGCTGAACCCGTCGATGCCGTCGGTGAGGTCGACGACGCCGGACAGGTGGTAGGTGGTGGCGAAGAACGAACCCTCCCGGCGCACTTCCAAGCCGCCGAAGGGCCCCTGGGTCCCGCTGATCTCGTCGAGCACGCCGGACACGTCGGCGACGTCGGCGAAGGGCTTGGTCGCCGTGACCACCACCGAGCCGTCGGGCCGGGTGTTCGGACCGGACACCGCCCATCCTGCGGCCGTCAGGTCGGCCACCCGGAGCTGGCCGGAGAGATCGCTGACCCGCCCTGCGGCGTCGGGATCGAGCGTCACCGCCACCTCGACGCGACCCGAGCCATCGTCGGCCACGTCGACCCCCACACGGGCGTCGACCTCGCAGCCGGCGGCGATGACGGTGACCAGCAGCGACAGCAGAACCATCTTGCAGCGCGCCGTTCGCCCCACGGGCGCACGAGGCTACTCACTACAAGGGTCGCCACCCCGGCTGTTGGGCGTGGCTCGAGGTCGAAACCCCTAGGGTGCAAACGTGAGCGGGCAGGAGACGACGGTCCAGGCCCTCGGAGTGGCCGTGGCCGCCGGTGTCCCCGTGCTGCTGTGGGGTGCGCCGGGCACGGGGAAGACCTCGGCCATCCGCGCCATGGCCGACGCCGCCGGGTGGCCGTGCGAGACGGTGATCGCCGCCATCCGGGAGCCGTCCGACTTCTCGGGGCTACCGGTGGTCATCGGTGGGGTGGTGCACTTCGCGCCGCCGCGGTGGGCGGAGCGACTGGCCGACAGCGGGCGAGGCCTGCTGTTCCTCGACGAGATCTCCACCGCGCCGCCGGCCGTGCAGGCGGCGCTGCTGCGCGTGGTCCTCGAGCGGGTGGTGGGCGACCTCGACCTGCCCGACGACGTCGTCGTGGTGGCCGCCGCCAACCCTCCCGAACAGGCGGCCGACGGCTGGGACCTGTCGGCGCCGCTGGCCAACCGGTTCTGCCACCTCGACTGGGAGGTCGACGCCGCCGTCTTCGCCCAGGGCATCGTCGGTGGATGGCCGGCGCCGGTGATCCCCGTGCTTCCCGAGGGCTGGCAGGACGCGCTGGCGGCGGAGCGGGCCATGGTGTCGGCGTTCGTGTCGGTACGCCCCGGGCTCACCTGCGCCCTGCCGACCGACGCCGCCCGTGCGGGGCGGGGCTGGCCCAGCCCGCGCACCTGGGAGATGGCGGCCCGACTCTCGTGCGCCTCCAGGGTCGTCGGCGCCGGCCGGGCCGTGACGACCGCCCTGGTGAACGGGGCGGTCGGCCAGGGCCCGGGCACCGAGTTCCTCCTCTGGCAGGAGGAGATGGACCTGCCCGACCCCGAAACGGTCCTGGCCCAGCCCGACCTCTTCGTCGTACCCGAGCGCGGCGACCGGGCCTATGCCGCCCTGTCCGCCGTCGCCGCCGCCGTGGCCGCACGACCGACGGTCGACCGATGGCAGGCAGGCTGGAAGGTGGTGGCCAAGGTGGGCGCCCACACGCCTGACGTCGCCGCCGTGGCCGCCCGCACCCTGGCCCGGTGCCGCCCGCCGGCCGCCGTGGCCCCGGCCGAGGTCAAGCTCTTCGCCCCCCTCCTCAAAGACGCCGGACTGATGTGACCGTTCCTGCGCAGCGCCCCGGCGAGCCCGACACCACGCCCCTCGACGCCCACAAGGTGGCCTCGGCTCGCCTGTGGGCGGCGGCTCGGCATCCCTACCTGGCGTCGGCGTTGTTCGCCTCGACGGTGGTGGCGGTCCCCGGGCTGGGCGGTGCGTCGGTCGACGAGGCGTGGCGTCTCTACGTCGACCCTGACGTCGTCGACACCTGGACGGTGGCCGAGCTCGGCAGCCTGATGGTCCACCACACCGGCCACCTGCTGCGAGACCATGCCGGCCGGGCCCGCAGCCTGGGCGTCGACCACGCCCGGGCCGGGGACTGGGCGCTGGCCGCCGATGCCGAGATCAACGACGACCTTCTCCACGCCGACCTGCGCCTACCGGGCGAGGTGGTGCTGCCCGACGTCCTGGGCTGTGAGCGGGGCCACCTGGCCGAGGAGTACCTCCGCCTCGGGAACTTCCACATGCCCGACCACCCCGACTATCCCGACTGCGGTAGCGGTGCCGACGCCCAACCCCGTCCCTGGGAGCTGGCCGGCGACGCCGGCGGTGGCCTGCCCCCCGGCGAGCGGGAGCTGCTGGCCTGCCAGACCGCCAGCCGGGTGATCGACTACGCCAAGGGGGGCCGCGGGCGGGTGGCCACAGGGTGGCAGCGGTGGGCCGAGGAGCGCCTCGATCCCCGGGTCGACTGGCGCCGGGTGCTGGCCGCCGAGATCCGCAAGGGCATCACGACGGTGGCCGGCCGGGCCGACTACAGCTACCGCCGGCCGTCGCGGCGCGCCGGCTCGAGCCCCGACGTGGTGCTCCCGGCGCTCGAGCGCCCGGTGCCCGAGGTCGCCGTGCTGTGCGACACCTCGGGCAGCATGACCGCCGACGACCTGGCCCGGGTGCTGGCCGAGGTGGAGGGACTGCTGCGTGGCGTCGGCGTCGGCCGCTCGAGCCTGCGGGTGCTCGCCGTCGACGCCGCCGTGCACACGACCCGCCGGGTGACCAGCGCCTCGCTCGTCGAGCTGGTGGGCGGGGGCGGCACCGACATGGCCGTCGGCATCGAGACCGCCACCCGGCTGCGCCCCCGGCCTTCGGTCCTGGTGGTGCTGACCGACGGCATGACCCCGTGGCCGGCCGAGCCGCCCAAGGGCATGGAGGTGGTCGTCGGCCTCGTGGGTGCCCCCGGCGCCACCGGTGGGGGCCAGGTGTGGGCCACGCCGACGTGGGCCCGCGTGGTGCACGTCGACTCCGCTGCCTAGCCGCAGGGCTCCTGGCGACATGGCCACCCGGTGGTGCGACCACCTGAGGCCGGTGACCGCGACGGTGGCCTGCAGCGGCACCGAGCACCGGGTGAGCTGGCGGAGGGGCCAGGTGGTGATCGAGGACCACGATCTGGCCGCCGAGCGCACGATGCGGGCCATGGGCGCGGAGACGCCCACCTGCGTGCGCATCCTGGTCCAGTGGCGCCAGCTCCACACGTGGGCCACCTCCACCGAGCTGTTCGCCCAGATGCGGGCGCGGCTCGGCGACGAACAGCTACTGGGGCCCGGCGCCCTGGCCACGCCCCACGAGCTCGGCCTGCTGCTCACCTGGGAGCGCGCCTGGCGGACGTCGTCCTACTACGGCGAGGGCCACGAGCTGCTGCTGCAGGCCCAGCTGCAGCAGCGGGCGCTCGAGCCGGTGCGCCGGCACACCGCCGCTTGGGCCGACCGCCTGGGCTTCGGGCAGAGCCCCGCGGTCGAGGTGAAGATCCTGCGCCCCGGCCAGGCTTGCCGGGTGGTCGGCGTGCTCGACCGCTACACCGCTCGCGCGAGCGCCGCCCTGAGCGTGCGGTGGGTGTTGGAGGTCTGGGCCCGCGGGCTGGCGGTGGTCGACGACGCCCTGGTGCTGGAGCTGGCACCGTCGAACCGGGCACTGCGCGCCCGGGCGGTGCGCTGGGAACCGCTGGCCAGTGGCGAAGCGCGCCCGGCGGTGGCCACCGTCACCCTCGCCCGCCGGCCCGACGGCACGTGGGCCCGTACCTGGGAGCCGTGATGGCCGGGCCACCGCCCCACGTCGTTCCCATGCTGGCGACCGCCGGCCCCCTCCCCGACCCCGCAAGTCAGGCCGACTTCACCTTCGAGCTCAAATGGGACGGCATCCGTGCCGTGGTGCACTGGGACGGGGCCGCCGTGCGCCTGGAGACCCGCAACCTCCGTGACGTCACCGTGGCCTACCCCGAGCTGGCGGCGATCGGTTCTGCGTTGGGCCGTCAGGCAGCAGTGCTCGACGGGGAGATCGTGGCCTTCGACGACCGGGGGGTGCCGAGCTTCCAGCACCTCCAGGAGCGGATGCACGTGGCCGACCCGCGAACCGCCGCCGAGCGGGCAGCCCGGGTGCCGGCGTGCTGGCTGGCCTTCGACGTCCTGCACGTCGGCGAGCACTCCACGTTGGCACTGCCGTGGACCGAACGCCGGGCGGTTCTCGAGTCCCTGGCGCTGGCCGGCCCGTTCTGGGCCACGCCGCCGACGTTCCCCGGCTCCGGCGACGACACCCTCGCCGCCGCCCGGTCCCAGGGCCTCGAGGGCGTGGTGGCCAAGCGGATGGCCAGCCCGTACATCCCCGGCGCCCGCTCGCGCGACTGGGTCAAGGTCAAGCTCGTGGCGCGCGACGAGTTCGTGGTCGGCGGGTGGTTGCCCGGAGAGGGCTCCCGCGCCGGGCGCATCGGCGCCCTCCTGCTCGGCCTGCCCCGGTCCGACGCTGCGCTCGACTTCGTGGGCGCCGTCGGCACCGGCTTCACCGATGCCGAGCTCGCCCGCCTCGGCCGGGAGCTGGCGGGTGACGTCACGCCGTCGAGCCCCTTCGCCGGGCCGGTCCCTCGGCGGGATGCCGTCTTCGTCGTCCCCCGCCTGGTGGTGGACGTGGAGTACCGGCAACGGACCGACGCCGGCATCCTGCGCCACCCCTCCTACAAGGGCACCCGCATCGACAAGTCGCCGGCCGACCTGGCGGCCGGCGACACGAAGCGCTCCTAGACCTGCTCGGGGCCCTTCGGCCGACGGTCCTGGTCGGCCAGGCCGTCCACCGCCGCCTTGGCCCGCTGGGAGATGTCGGCCAGCTTGCCGGCGTGCTTGCCCTCGGTGCGGCGGTTCACGGCGTCGGTGGCCTTGTCGAGCCCACCGGCGACCTTGTCGCCGTGGGTACGGGCCAGCTCGCCCGCCTTGCCCTTCATCTTGTCGATGATGCTCATCGCACCTCCCTTTCGGCTCGGTTCACCGCCACCGTACCGCTCGCCTCCGGCTTCTTCGACGACACCCCCACCGAGGTGCCGACCGGGCCGGCGACGCGGTTGACTGGACGCAGGGGGGGAGCCGGGACCACGAGGAGGGCCTGCCATGCCGAGAGCGATCTGGAGCGGATCGATCAGCTTCGGGCTGGTCAACATCCCCATCAAGCTCTACAACGCCGTCTCCCGCAAGGGGGTCTCGTTCCACCAGATGGACGCCCGCACCGGCGCCCGGGTCAAGATGAAGCGGGTGTCGTCGGCCGACGGCACCGAAGTGCCCTACGAACAGATCGTGAAGGGCTACGAGTTGTCCCCGGAGCACTACGTCCTCCTCGAGCCTGCGGAGCTCGACGCGCTCGACCCCGAGGGCACCCGCACCATCGACATCGAGGAGTTCATCGATCTGGCCGACATCGATCCCATCTTCTTCGACGCCGCCTACTACGTCGCCCCGGTCAAGACCGCCGAGAAGCCCTACGCGCTCCTCGTCCGGGCCATGGAGGAGCAGGGCAAGGTGGCCATCGCCCGCTTCGTCATGCGCACCAAGCAGTACCTTGCCGCCCTGCGGGCCAAGGACGGTGCACTGGTGTTGTCGACCATGGTCTACGCCGACGAGGTCACTCCCGCCGAGGAGATATCCGAGCTGTCGGCGGCACGCGACGTGAAGGTGTCCGACAAGGAGCTGGTCATGGCCAGCCAGCTCATCGAGTCGCTGTCGGCCGACTTCGATCCGGCGCGCTTTCGCGACGAGTACCGCGACCGGCTGCTGGAGCTCATCGAGCGCAAGGCCGAGGGCGAGCCGGTGATCGTGCCGGAGGCGGCTCCCGCCCAGACCGGGGTGGTCGACCTCATGGCCGCCCTCGAAGCGAGCGTGGCCAAGGCACGGGAGGCCCGCCGGCGCCACCCCACCGCGGGTGAGGAACCGGCCGGCGAGGCCGAGGCGGAGGAGGCGGCACCCGAGCCCGAGCCCGAGGCGCCGGCGGCCGCGGCGCAGAGCGCCTAGGCCGCTTCTCGCATGGCCGCCGGCCACCAGGCCGTCATCGAGGTGGAAGGTCGGGCACTCACCGTGTCGAACCTCGACAAGGTGCTCTATCCCGCCGCCGGTTTCACCAAGTCGGAGGTGCTCGACTACTACGCACGGGTGGCGCCCGTCCTGCTCCCGCATCTGCGCGACCGGGCTCTCACGCTGCGGCGCTTCCCCAACGGGGTGGACGGGAAGTCCTTCTACGAGAAGAACTGTCCCCGCCACCGGCCCGACTGGGTGGGCGTCCACCGCGTCCACGGCGAGGAGGGCACCATCGACTTCTGCCGCATCGACTCCCTGGCCGCCCTCACGTGGGTGGCCAACCTGGCGGCGTTGGAGCTGCACACGTCCATGGCCCGCGGCGTCGACCCCGACACGCCGACCATGGTGGTGTTCGATCTCGACCCCGGGGCACCGGCAGCGGTGCTCGAGTGCGCCGACGTCGCCCTGTGGATCCGCGACGTCCTCGCCGACGTGGGCCTCACCTGTCTGGCGAAGACCTCGGGGTCGAAGGGCATCCAGGTCTATCTCCCGCTCAACACGCCCACCACCTATGCCGATACGGCCGGGTTCGCCCGCAGCCTGGCTCAGCTCCTCGAGCGCCAGGCTCCCGACCGGGTGGTGAGCTCCCAGCGCAAGGACCTGCGCACGGGCAAGGTGCTGGTCGACTGGAGCCAGAACTCCCGCCACAAGACCACCGTGTGCGTCTACTCGCTACGGGCCCGGGAGCGACCCACGGCCTCCACCCCGCTGAGCTGGGAGGAGGTCCAAGAGGCGGTGGACGCTGGTGAACCGGCCCGACTGAGCTTCGAGGCGGGGGCCGTGGTCGAGCGCATCGCCGACCACGGTGACCTCTTCGCCACCGCCGCCACCGTCGAACAGCAGCTGCCCGCCTTCGGGTGAGGCGCCCCTCCAACTGGCGAGCTCTGCCATGGCCCTGGATCCCCGCCACCTGCCCGAGCCGGTGCTGGCGTTCCTGGCGGAGCGCCATCTCGCCAGCCTGACCACGTTGCGGGCGGACGGCTCTCCCCATGCCGTCGCCGTCGGCTTCGCCTTCGATGCCGCCACCGGCCTGGTGCGCGTCATCACCAACGCCGGCAGCCAGAAGGCGGCCAACGCCGCCCGAGGTGGCCGAGCCGTGGTGTGCCAGGTGGACGGGGGTCGGTGGCTGTCGTTGGAGGGCCCGGTGGTGCTGAGCGCAGAGCCGGACCGGGTGGCGAAGGCCGTCGCCGCCTACGCCGGTCGCTACCGCCAGCCCGGCGAGAACCCCGACCGGGTGGCCATCGAGATCACCGTCGACCGGGTGCTCGGCCGGGCCTGAGCGGCGGCTACGTCGCCGACTGCCAGAGCCCCAACAGGTTGCCCTCGGAATCCCTGAAGTAGCCGGCGAAGCCCATGTCGCCCACCGGGAACTTGGGCCGGACCACCGACCCGCCCAGCTCCTCGACCTTGGCCAGGGCGGCGTCGAGGTCGGCGACGTCGATGGTGATCATCGGCGTGGTCAGGTCGGCTTCACGGACGAACATGCCGCCGTTGATGGCACCCGGCTCGGCCGGGCGGCCCTGCTCGTCGGTCGGCGTGGTGGTGATCATGGTGTAGCCCATCCCCGGCATGGACGCGAGCTGCCAGCCGAAGGCCTCGACATAGAACGACGTGGCACGGTCGACGTCGTCGACGGGGACCTCGAAGTGCACCACCTTCCCGGACATGTTCGCCTCCCTGACGGGGCCCGGAGCCGGTCAACCACCTGTTCTCTGTCGCATCCGCTACCCGGGGGGCGGCGAATGCGACAAAGAACGAGGCGTCGAGGCCTAGTCGGCGGGACCCGCCTCGGCCAGCTCCACCGGCGGGGGCTCGAAGCCCTCGACGGTGCGGAACACGATCTCGCCGCCCTCGGCGTCGACGATGACCGTCTCGCCGGCGGTGAACTCCTTGAACAGGATCCGCTCCGACATCGGGTCCTCGATCATGCGCTGGATGGCCCGGCGCAGGGGACGGGCCCCGAGCGTCGGGTCGTAGCCCTTGTCGGCCAGGAGACGCTTGGCCTCGGGCGTGAGCTCGAGGCCGATGCCCTGGGACACCAGCTGGTCCTGCACCCGCTTGATCATGAGGTCGACGATGCTGATGACCTCGGCCTTGGACAGCTCGTGGAAGACGATGATGCCGTCCAGGCGGTTGAGGAACTCGGGCCGGAAGTGCTGCTTGAGGGCGTCGTTGACCTTCTCCTTCATCTTGGCGTAGGAGACGGCCTCGTCGGCCTTGGAGAACCCGACGCTGGCCTTGCGCAGGTCGGCGGTGCCCAGGTTCGAGGTCATGATCAGCACGGTGTTGCGGAAGTCGACCGAACGGCCCTGGGCGTCGGTGAGCCGTCCCTCCTCCAGGATCTGGAGCAGGGTGTTGAACACGTCGGTGTGGGCCTTCTCGATCTCGTCGAACAGCACGACCGAGAACGGCTTGCGCCGCACGGCCTCGGTGAGCTGGCCGCCCTCCTCGTAGCCCACGTACCCGGGGGGCGAGCCCACCAGGCGGCTGACCGTGTGCTTCTCCATGTACTCGGACATGTCGAGGGCGATCAGGGACGACTCGTCGCCGAAGAGGAACTCCGACAGCGTCTTGGCCAGCTCGGTCTTGCCCACCCCCGAGGGGCCGAGGAAGATGAACGAGCCGCTGGGGCGCTTGGGGTCCTTCAGCCCGGCCCGGGTGCGGCGGATGGCCTGGGACACCGACTTGATGGCGTCCTCCTGGCCGACGACCCGCTTGTGCAGCTCGTCCTCCATGCGCAGGAGCTTGGCCGTCTCCTCCTCGGTGAGCTTGTAGACCGGGATGCCGGTCCAGATCGACAGCACCTCGGCGATGGCCTCCTCGTCGACCTCGTCGAACAGGTCGACCCCGGATTCCTTGATCTCCCGCTCCTTGGTGGCCTTCTGCTCGAGGAGCGACTTCTCCTTGTCGCGGAGCTTGCCCGCTTCCTCGTAGCGCTGGGCCTCGACCGCCTCCTTCTTGGCCTGCACCACCCGGGACAGCTCGTTCTCGAGCTCCTTGTAGTCCGGCGGGGTCTGCATGCGGCGGATGCGCATCCGGCTGCCGGCCTCGTCGATGAGGTCGATGGCCTTGTCGGGCAGGTGGCGGTCGGAGATGTAGCGGTCGGCCAGGTTGGCCGCGGCCACCAGCGCCTGGTCGGTGATCGTGACCCGGTGGTGCGACTCGTAGCGGTCGCGCAGGCCCTTCAGGATCTCGATGGTGTGGGCCACCGAGGGCTCCTCGACCTTGATGGGCTGGAACCGGCGCTCGAGGGCGGCGTCCTTCTCCAGGTGCTTGCGGTACTCGTCGAGAGTCGTGGCGCCGATGGTCTGCAGCTCGCCCCGGGCCAGCATGGGCTTGAGGATGGAGGCGGCGTCGATGGCACCCTCGGCGGCACCGGCACCCACGAGGGTGTGGAGCTCGTCGATGAACAGGATGATGTCGCCCCGGGTGCGGATCTCCTTGAGCACCTTCTTGAGGCGCTCCTCGAAGTCGCCCCGGTAACGGCTGCCGGCCACCAGGGCGCCGAGGTCGAGGGTGTAGAGCTGCTTGCCGGCGATGGTCTCGGGCACGTCGTCGACGGTGATGCGCTGGGCCAGGCCCTCGACGATGGCGGTCTTGCCCACGCCGGGCTCGCCGATGAGCACCGGGTTGTTCTTGGTACGGCGGGACAGCACCTGCATGACCCGCTCGATCTCCCGCGAGCGGCCGATCACCGGGTCGAGCTTCTTCTCCCGAGCCTGTTGGGTGAGGTTGCGGCCGAACTGGTCGAGCACGAGCGACCCCGACGACGACTCGCTGCCGCCTCCGGTGGTGGCCCCGGCCTTGCCGGCCTCGGGGCTGCCGGGGCCGGAGTAGCCCGACAGGAGCTGGATCACCTGCTGGCGCACCCGGGACAGGTCGGCGCCCAGCTTCACCAGGACCTGCGCAGCGACGCCCTCGCCCTCGCGGATGAGGCCGAGCAGGATGTGCTCGGTGCCGATGTAGTTGTGGCCGAGCTGCAGCGCGCCTCGCGCAGCGACAGCTCGAGGACCTTCTTGGCCCGCGGCGTGAACGGGATGTGGCCCGACGGCGAGGAGCCGCCCTGGCCGATGATCTCCTCGACCTGGCTGCGCACGGCCTCCAGGGAGATTCCGAGCGACTCGAGGGCCTTGGCGGCCACCCCTTCGCCCTCGTGGATCAGCCCGAGCAGGATGTGCTCGGTACCGATGTAGTTGTGGTTGAGCAGCCGCGCTTCCTCCTGGGCAAGCACGACGACCCTTCGGGCTCGGTCGGTGAACCGTTCGAACAAGGAACCGCCCTCCTCGGCTGGGCGCTACGTGCTGTGAGTCTACCGACCCCCTACCCCTCCGCGCCGGTTGACCTTTCCGGCTGCCGGCCTTTCTGCCGGCCCGACGAGTTCGCCCGGATCGCACGGTTCGTGCGCTGGCAATGGGATGATCGGGGCTCCCCGGCTACCGTGGCCGCGTGGCCGCCCTCACCCCGCTGCTCCGGCTCCCGGGGATGGCCGGCGAGTTGGCGAGGGTCGAGGAGGCGTTGCGGGCGGCGGTGGTCACCGACGACCCGTTCCTCACCGAGCTGACCACCCACCTGGTGGCCGCAGGGGGGAAGCGGTGGCGCCCGGCCCTCGCCATAGCCGCCGGGCGCTGCGCGTCAGGCGGCGAGGTGAGCGACGAGGTCGTGCTCGGCGGCGTCGCCGTGGAGCTCGTCCACCTCGGTTCGCTCTACCACGACGACGTCATGGACGAGGCCGAGACCCGCCGGGGCGTCGAGTCGGTCAACGCCCGCTGGGGCAACCTGCGGGCCATCCTCGCCGGCGACTTCCTGCTGGCCAAGGCCTCGGAGATCGCCGCCTCGCTCGGCACCGAGGTGGCCGCGCTGCTGGCCGCCACCATCGGCGACATGTGCGCGGGGCAGGTCCGCGAGCTGCAGACCGCCTTCGACGCCCGCCGCAACGAGGAGCAGTACCTGGCCGCCATCGCCGGCAAGACCGCATCGCTGGCTGCCTCGGCCTGTCGCATCGGCGCCCTCGTCGCCGGCCTCCCCCGCACCGAGGTGGAGGCGTTGACCCGCTTCGGCCAGCGCTTCGGCATGGCCTTCCAGATCGTCGACGACGTGCTCGACGTGGTGGCCACCGACGAGCAGCTCGGCAAGCCGGCCGGCAACGACCTGGCCGAGGGCGTCTACACCCTCCCGGTCATCCGGGCCCTGAACGGTGCCGGTGACGGGCCGGAGCTGGCCGCCCTGCTCGGTCGACCCCTGGCCCCGGCCGAGATCGAGCGGGCCCGGGCCCTGGTGCAGGCCGACGGCGCCGTGCAGAGCGCCCTGGCCGTGGCCGGGCACTACTGCGACGAGGCCGTGGCCACCCTGGCCGAGGTGAGCGGGGCGTGCGTGGACGACCTGGCCGCCACCGCCAACGCCCTCCTCGGCACCGTCCCCACCTCCTGAGCCGCATTTGTGGACACTTCGCGCCGATCATCGACGCCGAGTGTCCAGAAATCACCAGGGAACGGGGCTACTCCCCCGGCTCGGGGCGCAGGGTGGGAAACAGGATCACGTCTCGGATGGCGGTGGCGCCGGTGAGCAGCATCACGAGGCGGTCGATGCCGATGCCCAGGCCGCCGGTGGGCGGCAGGCCGTACTCGAGCGCCCGCAGGTAGTCCGCGTCGACGGTCATGGCCTCGTCGTCGCCGCTCCCGCGGAGCGCCGCCTGGGCCTCGAAGCGGCGGCGCTGCTCGTCGGGGTCGGTCAGCTCCGAGAAGGCATTGCCCAGCTCCCGGCCGGCGACGATCACCTCGAAGCGCTCCACCATGCCGGGCTGGTCCCGGTGGTCTCGGGCCAGCGGCGACACCTCCTGGGGGTAGTCGCACACGAAGACCGGGCCCCACAGGTTGGCCTCGACGGTCTTCTCGTAGAGCTCGAGCACCAGCTTGCCTGGTCCCCACGCCTCGTCGACAGGCACGCCGTGGTCGGCGCACGCCTTGCGCAGCTCGTCGATCGGGGTGGCCACGCCGACCCGCGCCCCGATGTGCTCCTCGATCAGGTCGACCATGGTCGACCGTCGCCACGGCGGGGCGAGGTCGAGCGGGCGCCCGTCGTAGACCAGCTCGGTGGTGCCGCACACCTCCTTGGCGAGGTGGACGACCAGCTCCTCGACGACCGTCATCATGTCGGTGTAGTCGGCGTAGGCCTGGTAGAGCTCGAGCATGGTGAACTCGGGGTTGTGGCGGGTCGACAGACCCTCGTTGCGGAACACCCGGGCAATCTCGAAGACCCGCTCCATGCCACCCACCACCAGGCGCTTGAGAAAGAGCTCGGGAGCGACGCGCAGGTACAGGTCGAGATCGAGGGCGTCGTGGTGGGTGGTGAAGGGCCGGGCCGTGGCTCCTCCGGGGATGGGGTGGAACACCGGGGTCTCCACCTCGACGAAGCCCCGGCCCTCCAGCCAGCGGCGGGTGAGGCTCACCGTCCGGCTGCGGGCCAGTGCCGTGGCCCGGGCGTCGTCTGAAGCCCACAGGTCCACGTAGCGCTGGCGGTAGCGGGTGTCGACGTCGGCCAGCCCGTGCCACTTGTCGGGGAACGACCGGCGGGTGGCCGCCAGCACCACCCAGTCGGCCACCTGCACGCTCAGCTCGCCGCGCCGGGTGGTCATGACCTCGCCGGCCACCCCCACCCAGTCGCCGATCGACAGGGCGCAGAACTCGTCGAAGCGGGGCGTGGTGGCGGCAGGGGCGAAGAGCTGCACCCGCCCGGTGCTGTCGGCGAGCGTGGCGAAGGCGAGCTTGCCCTGGGCGCGGCGCAGCATGATCCTCCCGGCCACGCTCACCGTCGTGCCCGTCTCGACGCCAGGCTCCAGGGAGGCGAACTCGTCGTGCAGCGAGGCGGCGCTCCGGGTGACCTCGTAGCGGTAGGGCGGGCTCACGAGGCCGGCCGGTTGCGGTCGAACACGACCCGCAGCCCGCGCAGGGTCAGCCACGGATCGACGTGCTCGACACGCCGGCAGTACGGCGCCACCAGGTCGCCCAGCCCTCCGGTGGCGACCACGGTGGGATCATGGAGCTCGGCGGCCATGCGCTCCACCATGCCATCGACGAGGGCGGCGGTGCCGAAGAGCGCCCCCGACTGGATGGACTGCTCGGTGCTGCGACCGATGGCATGGCGGGGCTCGACCAGCTCGACCCGCCGCAGCAGCGCCGCCCGCGAGTACAGGGCGTCGAGGGCGATCTCGACGCCGGGCACGATGGCGCCGCCGAGGTACTCCCCCCGGGCGGAGATGGCGTCGAGGGTGGTGGCGGTGCCGAAGTCGACCACCACCAGGGGCGGGTCGAAGCGGTCGAGGGCCCCCACGGCGTTGGCGATGCGATCGGCGCCCACCTCACGCGGGTTCTCGTAGAGGACGGGTACGCCGGTCCGGGTCCCGGGCTCGATGACCACGGGGGCGCAGCCGAGGTAGCGGGCGGTCAGGGCCCGAACGGCGGAGGCCACCCGTGGGACCCCCGCGCACATGGCCACCCCGGTGATATCGGTGGTCAGGCCGAGGCCCCGCATCGCCAGCGCCTGGGCCAGCACCAAGGCAAGCTCGTCGGAGGTGCGCTCGGGGTCGCACGACAGGCGCCAGTGGTCGAGCGGCTCCGGCGAATCGGCGGGGTCTCCGAACAGCCCGACCACGATCTCGGTGTTTCCGACGTCGAGGGCGAGCAGCATCAGACGGTGTCGGGGTCGACGTCGAGGTCGAGGCCGAGGTCGAGGGCGGGGGCGGAGTGGGTGAGCGCCCCCACCGAGATGAGGTCGACGCCGGTGTCGGCGTAGGCGCCGACGGTGTCGAGGGTGACGCCGCCGGAGGCCTCCAGGAACGGGTGGCGGGCCTCGCCCCGCTCGGCGACGCAGCGGGCCACCTCGCCGGGTGTCATGTTGTCGAGCAGGACGAGGTCGGCTCCGGCGGCGATGGCCTCCACCACCTGGTAGAGCCGGTCGGCCTCCACCTCCACGGTCCGGCCGGGCCAGCGCCGTCGGACCTCGGCCACCGCCTCGGTGATGCCGAGGCCGGTCAGGTGATTGTCCTTCAGCAGCACCCAGTCGCTGAGGTTGCCCCGGTGGTTGGCACCACCACCGGCACGCACCGCCGCCTTCTCCAGCGCTCGCAGTCCGGGGGTCGTCTTGCGGGTGTCCCAGATCCGGGCCGGGCCACCGGCAGCGGCGGCGTCGACGAAGCGTCGGGTCAAGGTGGCGATGCCCGACAGGTGGCACAGGAAGTTCAGCGCCGTGCGCTCGGCGGTGAGGATCGACGCCGCCGGTCCCCTCACCGTGGCGACGACATCGCCCGGGCCGACCCTGCTGCCGTCGTCGGTTAGCCACTCGACCTCCACGGCCGGATCGACGCCGGCGAAGGACCCGACGGCGCAGTGCCGCCCGGCCACCACCCCGCCGGCGCGGGCGACGATGGCCCCACGGGCCTGTGCCCCGGCGGCCAGAAGCCCGGCGGTGAGGTCGCCCAACGGCTCGAGGTCCTCGGCGAGCGCCCGCTGCACGGCAGCCCGCACCGCCGTGATCGGCGGGTGGACCGCGCTCACCTGGTCCGGACCAGTCGCACCCGTTGGTCCGGGTCGGTCTGCGGGTGGTCGTCGCGCCAGTGGCAGCCGCGGCTCTCCGTGCGCGCCAGCGCGGCGGTCACGACGGCGTCACCGACCGTCCACAGATTGAGCACCTCGGCCTCAGCCCGGCCACCGCCTCCGGCGATACCCCTCCGTACCCCGCGCAACCCTTCGCGCGCCTCGTGGAGGGAACCGGCCGTGCGGACCACGCCCGCGCCGGCGGTCATGCACTGTTGCAGCTCGACGCGCAGCTCGCCGGCCGGCCGAGGCGCCGGCGCCAGGTCGAACCAGGCCTCGCTGTGAACTACCTGCCCGCCGACCGCGTCGCCGGCGTCCTCGCCGGCCAGGACCGCCCGCATGGCGCCGCTCGCCTGGGGTCCATTGCGACCGGCGGCGATGGCCTCGACCACCCGGGGGGCGAAGACCATGCCCTCCAGCAGCGAGTTGGAGGCCAGGCGGTTGGCCCCGTGGACACCGGTGCAGGCCACCTCGCCGCATGCCCACAGCCCGGGCAGGCTCGTCGCTCCGTCGAGATCGGTCAGCACTCCGCCGCACAGGTAGTGGGCGGCGGGGGCGATGGGAAGCCAGTCGGTGCCCGGGTCGAGGCCCGCGGTCCGGACACTGGCGGCGATGGTCGGAAAGCGCAGGTCGAAGCGTTCGAGCCCGGTGGCGTCCAGCCACAGGTGGTCGACGCCCTGCTCGATCATCCGGCTGGTGATGGCCCGGCTGAGCTGGTCGCGCGTCACCAGCTCGTCGACGAAGCGCTCGCCCTTGGCGTCTCGCACCACCGCACCGTGGCCCCGCAGCGCCTCGGAGAGCAGGGGACGGGGGGCGGACGGGTGGTGGAGGGCGGTGGGGTGGAACTGCACGAACTCCACGTCGGCGGTCGCCACGCCGGCCCGCAACGCCATGGCCAGCCCGTCACCGGTCGACTCGGCCGGGTTGGTGGTGACGGCGTAGAGCTGCCCGCCCCCGCCGGTGGCGAGCAGGACGTGCGTCGATCGGACCTCGTGACGTCGCCCGTTCCTGTCGAGCGCCACCACCCCAGCGCAGTGTCCGCCCTCCACCAGCAGGTCGAGGGCGAACCACCCCTCGAGCACGGCGGCGGCGGTGGCGTGCACCGCCTCCACCAGCGCCCGCTCGACCTCGACACCGGTGGCGGCCCCGCCGGCGTGCACGACCCGCGGCCAGGAGTGGCCGCCCTCGCGGGCCAGCTCGAGCGCGCCCCGCTGGTCGCGGTCGAACACCGCTCCGAGGGCGATGAGCTCGTGCACCCGGGCCGGCCCCTCGTCGACCATGACCCGCACGGCGTCGACGTCGCACAGACCGGCGCCAGCGGCGAGGGTGTCGGCCAGGTGCGAATCGGTCGAGTCCTCGTCGGTCGACAGCACGGCGGCGACGCCGCCCTGGGCCCAGCGGGTGGCGGCCTGGTCGAGGGCGGCCTTGGTCAGCACCCCCACCCGCATGCCGGGACTGGCGGCCGCCCGAACGGCCGCCGACAGCCCCGCCACGCCGCTGCCGAGCACCAGCAGATCGAGCTCGGCGCCTCCTGGGTCCACACTCACGACGCCATCTCGGTTCGGAGGCGGTTGGCGCCGTCGACGTGCACCACCACGGGGCTCCACCCACCGAGCTCGGCTTCGTCGTAGTCGGCGTAGGTGAGCACGATGACCCGGTCGCCGGGATGCACCAGTCGAGCGGCGGCGCCGTTGACCGTCACCTCACCCGGCCCTCCGGAGATGGCGTAGGTCTCCAGGCGGGCGCCGTTGTCGATGTCGAGCACCTGCACCTGCTCATGCTCCCGGATGTCGGCGAGCTCCATGAGCGTCGGGTCCAGTGAGATGGAGCCCACGTAGGAGACGTCGGCGGCGGTCACCGTGGCCCGGTGGATCTTCGACTTCATCATCCGCCGCCTCATCGGGCCCTCACGCCGCGACGCGCAGGCCGAGGTTGTCGATCAGGCGGGTGGTGCCGATCCGCGCTGCCACCAGCAGGCGCAGATGACCCTCCACGCCCTCGGGCACGGCCAGGGTGTCAGCGTCCACCACGACGGCGTAGTCGAGGTCCACCAGCGGCTCGGCCCCGATGATGTCGGCCATCAACTCGGCTGCATCCCTCGGCACCGACCCTCCGGCCAGGAGAAGGGCAGCGCCGGCCCGCAGGGCCCGGTTCAACACGACCGCCGCCTCCCGCTCTTGCCTCGACAGGAGGTGGTTCCTGCTGGATTCGGCCACGCCGTCGAGGGCGCGCACCGTCGGGCATCCCACCACGCCGACCGGAAAGGAGAGGTCGGCCACGAGCCGGCGCACGACGAGGAGCTGCTGGTAGTCCTTCTCGCCGAAGAAGGCACGGTCGGGCCGAACGAGGTTGAACAGCTTCGCCACGATCGTCGTGACGCCGTCGAAGTGCCCCGGCCGGCTCGCGCCCTCCAGGGTGGTTCCCAGGCGGCCGTCGACTCGCACGCCGACCACCGGCTCCTGCGGGTACATCTCTGCCACCGACGGGGCGAACACCATGGTGGCGCCCGCCTTCTCGGCCACCACCAGGTCGGCGGCGAGGTCCCGTGGGTAGGCGGCGGCGTCGTCGGCGGAGCCGAACTGCAGGGGGTTGACGAAGACGCTCACGCAGACCACGTCGCAGTCGCTCGCCGCCCGCTCGACGAGGCTGGCATGGCCGGCGTGGAGTGCGCCCATGGTGGGGACCAGACCGACACGAGCGCCGGCCGAACGCTCCTCGCCGAGCACCGACGACAGCTCCGCCACCCGCTCGATCACCTGCACCATCGTCTCCTTCGCGTTCCGGCCCTAGGAGGTGCCGTTCGCCGATGCCGAGCCTAACCGGTGCGGTGGCGGCGACCGAGGGGTGGCTCTGCCACCCTGGAGCGGTGGGAGCACCTTGTGGGGAACAGGGCTCCGGATCGTCACATCCACCTTCGCCGGTGGAGATCCTGCTCCCGGTGGCCGCCGGCGTGCTGCTGGTAGGGGTGTCGGCCGTGTGGCTCGACAGCGGCGCCACCATGGTGGCGAACGTGATGGTGTTCCTCGGCCTCGGTGCCGTCCTGCCCGCTCACCCGTGGCGCAGCGCCGCCCTGGCTTCGGCCCCGGGGTTCCTCGTCGGACTGGTGCGAGCCGGAAGCGATTCGCTGGGGTCGCTCCTGGTCGTGGTGGTGGTAACGCCGCTGATCGTGGCCCTCGCGGCGCTCATGGTCAGGGCGGGGGCGCTGCTGGTGGCCCGCCCTGATGCGCCGCCCACCGGGGAGCCACCCCCCGACCCAGGGCGGCGTCGCCGCCGGTTCGAGACCAAAGAGCAGCGTGGGCGCTTCCTCGTGGTGCTGGTGCTGCTCCTCGTGGTGGCCAGCAGGGCGTTCGACGCCTGGGGAGCGGCCGAGGCAGATCGCCGGGCGGCTGCCCGCGAACAGGAGATACGCACGGCGCTGGAGGACCGGACGCTCCAGAGCCTGCGGACCGACTACGTGCGGTCCATCTCCGGTGCGGACCCCGGCCTGCCGGGCGGCCCCTACGACCAAGCGACGTTGGGGCCGGAGGGCTTCACGGCATCCGACGAGGTGACGGTGCGCCTCCAGGCCCGCTGCGTCAGGGTGGAGGTGACCGCCGACGGGCGGGTCTCAACCGAGGTCGAGGACCGGGGCTGCTGAGCCGGGGCACCGCCCACCGGTCGCCGAGCTCAGAGGACGATGCCGGTACGGCGGACGGCGCCTTCGCTGGCGGCCAACGTCGCCTCGGGCACCAGCTCGGGCGCCAGGTCGGCGAGAGGGGCCAGCACGAAGCGCCGTCGCCACATCCCCGGGTGCGGCACCACGAGGTCGGGCTCGTCGACCGTCTCGTCGCCGACGAGCAGGACGTCGACATCGAGGGTGCGGGGCCCGTGTCGTTCGGTGCGGTTCCGGCGCGCCTGCGCCTCCAGCGATCTCGCCACGTCGAGCAGCTCATGGGGCCCGAGCTCGGTGACCAGCTCGACCACGGCGTTGAGGTACGGGCCCTGGCCGGAGGGACCGCCGACCGGAGCGGTCTCGTACACCGGGGAGACGGCCACGACGTCGGGCATGCCCGACACGGCCGCCTCGAGATGGCGGCGCCGGTCGCCGAGGTTGGAGCCGAGGCCCAGGAAGGCTCTACGAGGAGCGGGCACGGCTGATGCGCACGCCGGCGGTGGCGAGGTGGTGCGGCACCGGGGGTCGGAGCTTGCGCACGGCGACCACGGTGGCGGCGATGCGGGCGTCGCCGGCCAGCACGGCATCGGCGACGCGCTCCGCGACGTGCTCGAGCAGCGCCGCCGGTTCGGTCGTCGCCGCCACCGCTGCCGTGCACAGGCCGCCGTAGTCGACGGTGTCGCCGACGTCGTCGGTGGTGCCGGCGAGGCCGAGGTCGACGACCACGTCGAGGTCGATCTCGAGGGGCTGGGCCACCTCACGCTCGGCGTCGCCGACCCCGCAGCGGGCCAGCACCCGCAGGCCGCGCAGCTCCAGGCGGTCGGTGCTCACGGCTGAGGGGCGAGGCCGCCGGCGACGGTGACCAACCGGCGGCCGGCGGGGCCCAGCTGGCGGTGGAGGAGGTGTTCGACGGCGGCGATCGCCCGAGGCTCGTGCGGCACCATCCCGGTGTGGAGCAGGTACCCGGCCATCACCCCCTGCAGCCGATCCCCCACGTCGTCGTCGTGCACCAGCACCCGGTCGCCCGCGGCCAGCACGGCCTGGAGATCGGCGTAGAGCAAGCTCAGCACCGCGGCGGGATCGTCCCCCGAACCGAGCGGGACGTGGCGGCACGGGAGCCCGGCGGCTTCGTAGACGTGGAGGTTGTGGGGAGACGCCAGCACGCTGACCACCAGGGTGAAGCCCTGGGCCTTGACCCAGACGACCTCCTCCTGGCGGCGGACCTTGCGGTGGCTCGCCCCGTAGCCGCCCGGCCGCTCGCAGACTGCCAGCCGGTCCCGGATCACCCAGGAGAAGTTGCGAGGGGGCATCCCCTCGGCCCACTTGCCCTTCACGCCCGGACCGTGGCCGGGACGAAGGCGGCGTCGCCCACCAGGCGCAGTGCCCGCACGGTGGCGGCGACATCGTGCACCCGCACCATGGCCACGCCGCACATGGCCGCCCACACGGCCACCGCCAGCGATCCCTCCAGGCGGTCCTCGGCAGGGGCGCCACCGAGCAGGGTGCCGAGAAATCCCTTGCGGCTGGCGCCGACGAGCACGGGCACTCCCGTGGCCACCAGGTCGGCGAGGCGGCCGAGCAGGGACAGGTTGTGCTCCACGGTCTTGCCGAAGCCGATGCCGGGGTCGATCCACACCTCCGCCACCCCCGCCCCTCGCGCCAAGTCGACGCGGTCGAGGAGGAACGACACGACGTCGTCGACCACGTCGTCGTAGCGGGGCGCCACCTGCATGGTGCGGGGATCGCCCTGCATGTGCATGGCCACCCATCCCACCCCCGAGGCGGCGGCCACGGGCCACAGCGACGCCGACACGTCGTTGACGATGGTGGCGCCCGCCTCCACGGCCGCTTCGGCCACCGATCGGTGGCGGGTGTCGATGGAGACGGCCACCCGACCGGCGAGCGAGGCCACGACGTCGAGCACCCGCCGGCGCTCCTCCACCTCGTCGACGGGCTCGGCGCCGGGCCTGGTCGACTCACCGCCCACGTCGATGATGTCGGCGCCCTCGGCCACCATGGCGAGGCCATGGGCCACCGCCTGCTCCGGATCGGTGAAGCGGCCACCGTCGGAGAACGAGTCGGGGGTCACGTTCAGCACGCCCATCACCCGAGTCGCCACCGGGCCACGGTAACCCTCCCTTGCCGGTTGGCGGGCTAGCGGCCTCCTCGGTGGATGAAGGCCATGGCCTCGGCTCGGGTGGCGGCGTTGTCGCGGAACAAGCCCCGGACCGCCGACGTGACCGTGGTCGCTCCCGGCTTGCGCACCCCCCGCATCGACATGCACAGGTGCTCGGCCTCGATCACCACGAGCACACCCCGCGGGCGCAGCACCCGCTCGAGGGTGTCGGCCACCTGGGTGGTGAGGCGCTCCTGCACCTGAGGGCGGCGGGCGTAGCCGTCGACGAGGCGGGCCAGCTTGGACAACCCGGTGATGCGACCGTCGGCGCTCGGGATGTAGGCGATGTGGGCGGTGCCGAGAAAGGGAGCGAGGTGGTGCTCGCACACCGACACCAGAGCGATGTCGCGCACCATCACCATCTCGTCGTGGTCGGCGGCGAAGGTGACGCTCAGGTGGTCGCCGGGGTCGTCGTCGATGCCGGAGAAGATCTCGGCGTAGAGCTCGGCGACCCGGCCCGGGGTGCGTTCGAGGCCGTCCCGCCCCGGATCCTCGCCGATGGCGATCAGGATCTCACCGACCGCCTTCTCGATCCGAGCCCGGTCGATCGGCTCAGGTTTCACCGATGCTCAGCCGGCCGGCTGCGAGCGGCGCAGCCGTCGGTCGGCGCTGCCGCTCCCCGGCGCCGCCCCATTGCCGGTGCCGTCGCCGTTGGCCTTGCCGTTGCCGGTCCACACCGGCAGGTCGCCGAAGATCTCGAGGAGCTCCGGAGTGTCGACGGTCTCGCGCTCGACGAGCACGTCGGCGAGCAGGTCGAGGGTCGTGCGGTGCTGGCGCAGGATCTCGGCCGCCTCGTCGTGGGCGTGCTCGATGAGCCGGCGCACCTCGGCGTCGACGGTGGCGGCCACCTCGTCGGAGTAGTTGCGCTGGTGGCCCATGTCGCGCCCGAGGAACGGCTCGCCGTCCTTCTGGCCGAGCTGCTGGGGCCCGAGGACGTCGGTCATGCCGAACTCGGTGACCATGGCCCGGGCGATCTGGGTGGCCCGCTCGATGTCGTTCTGGGCCCCGGTGGTGGGGTCGCCGAACACCAGCTCCTCGGCGGTGCGCCCACCGAGCAGCATGGCGAGCTCGTCGCAGAGCTGGGAGCGCGACTGCATGAAGCGGTCCTCGGTGGGCAGGGCGAGCGTCCAGCCCAGCGCCCTGCCCCGCGCCACGATCGACACCTTGTGGATGGGGTCGGTGTTGGGGAGCACATGGCCGACCAGGGCGTGACCTCCCTCGTGGTAGGCGATCACCCGCTTGTCCTTGTCGGACATCACCCGGCTCTTGCGCTCGGGCCCGGCGATGACGCGGTCGATCGACTCCTCCATGACGACCATGTCGATGATGTCGGCCCCTCGGCGGGCGGCGAGGAGCGCCGACTCGTTCATGAGGTTGGCCAGATCGGCGCCGGTGAAGCCGGGGGTGCGCCGGGCCAGGACGTCGATGTCGATGTCGCTGCCCAACGGCTTGCCCTTGGCATGGACGTTGAGGATGGCCTTGCGCCCCTCGAGGTCGGGACGGTCGACCACGATCTGACGGTCGAACCGGCCGGGGCGGAGCAGGGCGGGGTCGAGGATGTCCGGGCGGTTGGTGGCGGCGATGAGGATGACCCCGGTGTTGAGGTCGAAGCCGTCCATCTCGACGAGCAGCTGGTTGAGGGTCTGCTCGCGCTCGTCGTGGCCGCCACCCATGCCCGCCCCGCGGTGGCGGCCCACCGCGTCGATCTCGTCGACGAAGATGATGGCCGGGCTGTTGTTCTTGGCCTGGGTGAACAGGTCGCGCACCCGGCTGGCGCCCACGCCCACGAACATCTCCACGAAGTCGGAGCCGGAGATCGAGAAGAACGGCACGCCGGCCTCACCGGCCACCGCTCGGGCCAGCAGCGTCTTGCCGGTGCCCGGCGGGCCGAACAGCAACACGCCCTTGGGGATCTTCGCCCCGATGGCCTTGAACTTCGCCGGGGACTCCAGGAACTCCTTGATCTCCTGCAGCTCCTCGACGGCCTCGTCGGCGCCGGCGACGTCGGCGAAGGTGACCTTGGGTTGGTCCTTGGAGACCTGCTTCGCCTTGGACTTGCCGAATTGCATGATGCGGCTGCCACCGCCCTGCATGGAGTTCAAGAAGAACAGGAACACCCCGACGATCAACAGGATCGGCAGGAGCTGCAGCACCAGGGAGAGCCAGAACGAGCTCTGCTCGGCGTCGACCTCGGTCTCGACGTCGTGCGCGCTGAGCAGCCGGCTCAGCCGCTCGCCACCGGCGGCGGAGAAGGTCGTCTCGAACTGGGTGCCGTCGACCAGCTCACCGAGGATCTGCGAGCTCTGGTCCTTGATCTGCACCTCCGCCACCTGGCCGTCGACGAGACGATCCTCGAACTCGTCGAAGCGCAGCGCCTCGCGATCGTCGCCAGCGGTGAGGATCTGGCTCGCCGAGACGGCCACGACCAGCGCCAGAACCACCCAGAACACCACACTTCGCAACACCTTGCGCACGGTGAACTCCATGAGCCGAGGGAAGGCCCCAGACTACGGCCTGGCACCCCTGCCCACGACACCGGAAGGCGCGGCATCGGCCTCGCCGGCGTAGGCGCACACGAACGGCAGGTTGCGGTAGCGCTCGTCGACGTCGAGCCCGTAGCCCACGACGAACTGGGTGGAGATGTCGAAGCCGACGTAGGCCAGGTCGAGCTCGTCGTCGCTGCCCTCACGCACCAACAGGGCGCACACGGCGAGGCTGGCGGGGTTGCGGGCCAGCAGGGTGCGACGCAGGTACGACAGCGTGAGGCCACTGTCGACGATGTCCTCCACCAGCAACACGTGGCGGTCGGCCAGATCGAGCTCGAGGTCCTTGACGATGCGCACCACGCCGCTGGTACGGGTGGCGCTGCCGTAGGAGGCCACGGCCATGAAGTCGAACTCCACCGGCAGGTCGATGGCGCGGGAGAGGTCCGACATGAACACGAAGGCGCCCTTCAGCACGCCGACCAGCAGGGGCGGTCGACCGGCATAGTCGGCGGTGATCTGACGGCCGAGCTCGACGATGCGCAGCTCGAGCTCCTCCTGGCTGACGACGAGCGGCCCCAGGGCCGGGTCGGCGTCGTAGGGAGGTGGCAGCGACGTCATGCCCGGTGGCTCGTTCGCACGGTGGAGGCCATGGCCACCCAACTATCGCTCGCCGGGCGACCCCGGCTCCACACGGAGGCGACCTTGGCGCCTCACCACCCGTCGGCCTCCGCCGATCTCGGTGGCCCGCCACCGGCCTCCCGCCACCTCCAGGACGCGCTCGACCGTGGCCGCCGGCGGTGGGTGCCCGCCGCCCTGGTCGGTCAGCCACCGCCGCAACGCCCGGCGGGCCAGTGGCCGGGGGGCCACGACGAGCGCTCGGGCATCGGTGGGCTCGAGGCTGGCGGCCAGATGGTCGAGGAGACGGGCATCGTCGCCGACCAGGGCCGCGTTGCGGGCCACCACGGCGGCGACATCGCGCTCGGCGAGCCGCTCCAGCAGCGGCAGCACCTCGTGGCGCACGCGGTTCCGGCGGTGGGCGAGGTCGACGTTGGTGGGGTCGACGAGTGGCCGGATCCCGAGCGACGCGCACAGTGCCATCGTCTCGCGACGCCGAAGGCCCAGCAGCGGCTTGGTCGGCCCCCGGCGCATCCCCGCCAGCCCGTCGAGGCCCGCCCCCCGGACGAGGTTGAGCAGGACGGTCTCGGCCTGGTCGTCGGCGGTGTGGCCGGTCATGGTCCCCGGCGGCAGCGCCGCCAAGCGAGCCTCGCGAGCCCGTGCCTCGAGGTTGGGCCCGTGCTCGACACGAGCGTGCCGGGCGATGAAGCGGGCGCCGAGCGTCGCCGCCAGCTCGGCCACCACGTCGGCCTCGCCCGACGAGCCCGGCCGCAGGCCGTGGTCGACGTGCACGGCGGTCACGTCGCAGCCGGACTCGACGGCGAGGACCAGCAGGGCGCTGGAGTCGGCCCCGCCCGAGACCCCGGCGACCACGCTGGTCCCGGCGGCGGGAAACGTGCAGCGGGGCAGCAGCTCAGCTGGCCGCAGCGGCTCCTCCGGGCACGGGGGCGCCGACGCGGCGCATCCACGCCGCCGGGTCGCGGATCTCGGCCAGCGTCGGCAGACGCTCGGGGCCTTCCCACACCGTGGCGAGGTAGTCGTCACCGCCTTCGGCCTCGACGGCTTCGATGAAACGCTCGCCCTGCTCGTACTGCTTGAGCTTGGCGTCGAGACCGATCAGCTTCTGCACCAGCCGGGCGGGCGCCGACACCTGGGTCCGGCGCTGGTGCAGCACACGACCGAAGCGGGGGGCGGACGGGATGCGGTCGGCGCCGGCGCGGTTCATGGTGACGTCGCCATGGCCCTCGAGCAGGCTCATCAGGCCTCCGATCCGACCCAGCAGCTCCTGTTGCTCCGGGGTGGCCAGGAGCGCGACCAGCCCACCCTCGTCGAGAGGGTTCCGACCGGCCTTGACCTCGTCGACCGCACGGCGCAGGGCCGACATGAAGCGCTTGGGATCGGGTTCGATGCTTCCGAGGCTGCCCTCCACCAGCGACAGAAAGTGACCGCGCAGCCAGGGCACGCCGGTGAACTGCGCCCGATGCGTCACCTCGTGCAGCGCCAGCCAGAGCCGGAACTCCCTCGGAGGGAAGCCGAAGCGCTGCTCGAGGGCGACGACGTTGGGCCCGACGTAGTAGACGAGGTCCTGGTCGACGGCGGTGTCGTCGTCGACGAGGAGCAGGTCGTACTGGCCGAGCACCCGCGTCGACATCCAGCCGAGCAGGGTTCCGACCTCTACCCCGGTGATGGCCCGGGTGGCGCTGGCCGCGGCGGCGCTCTTGGGCATGCGGTCGGCGAGCCGATCGGTGAGGGGCGCCAGCATCCGGCGGAACGAAGCCAGGTTGGCTCGGACCCACCCTGCCCGGTCGGTGACCCGGGCTCGGGCCGGCCCCGACAGCGACACCAACCCGGTGGCCTCGGCGACGAGGCCCTCGGCTTCGGCGGTCAGCTCCTCGAAGTCGGCGACGAGGAGATCGGGCCGGTAGGTCCTCGCAGAGGTGTCGCCACTGCCGACCCTGTTCGCCAGGCGGGTCCCCACCTTCTCGGCGATGTCCCAGCCGACGGCCTCAACCATCGTCGTGGCCCCTGGGGTACTTGAGCGCCTGCACCTTGCGCAGGTAGCCCGCCACCGTCGCCGCCAGGAGCAGCAGCCCCCCGCCGGCGAGGGGGACGGCGATCCAGTAGTGCCAGACCTTGGCGGCCAGCACCGGAGCAAGCGTCGGATCCATCCCGCCATCGTAGGCCAGCCGGTTCTCGACGACCCTGCCGGGCACCTCGGACGGCGACCGAGGCGTGGCGGCCCCTCGCCCGACGCTCAGTCGGCGTCGGGAAGCTGGCGCAGCGCTTCGGCGACACGCTCCAACAGGCCCGCCGGGAGCTCATTCTCCCGACAGCACATGGACACCACGATGCGCAGCTCGGCCTCGAAGTCGTAGGCCTCCAGGCATCCGTGGCAGTCCTCGAGGTGCAGTTGGATCAGCCGCCGGCGCTCGACGGTCAGCTCCCCGTCGAGGAAGCCGTACAGCTCGGTCAGGGACTCCCGGCACTCGGCACCAGGGGCGAGATCGCCCGGGTCGAGTCGGGGGAGCGGTCGCTCGGAGCTGTCCTGGTCATCCACGGGTGGCTTCCTCCTGCTCGACGCCCTGGATCGGCTGGGCGGCGGGCTCGTCGACCAGTCGTCGCCGGGCGGCGAAGTCGTACAACCTCTTCTGCAAGCCCTTTCTTCCGCGATGGATCCGGCTCATGACGGTGCCCATGGGGATGTCGAGGATCTCGGCGATCTCCTTGTACGAGAAGCCTTCGACGTCGGCCAGCAGCACGGCGATGCGGAACTGCTCGGGGAGCGACTCCACCGCGTCCTTGACTTCGGCCTCGCTGAAGAGCTCGAGCAGCTCGTCCTCGGCGCTGCGGCTGGCGCTGGCGCCCTCCAACCCGCCCAGGCGGCGGTAGAGGTAGAAGTCCTCCACGTCGTCGAGGCTGCTCTCGTCGGGGCGTCGTTGCTTGGCCCGGTAGCGGTTGATGTAGGTGTTGGTCAGGATGCGGTAGAGCCAGGCTTTGAGGTTGGTGCCCTGCCGGAAGCCGCCGAAGCCGCGGAAGGCCCGAAGGTAGGTCTCCTGCACCAGATCTTCGGCGTCCGACGGGTTGCGGGTCATGCGCATCGCCGCCGAGTAGAGCGACGGCATGAACTCCATCGCCTGGTCGCTGAACTCGGAGGGGTCGGCCATGGAGCCCGAGAGGGGAATCGAACCCCTGACCTACGCTTTACGAGAGCGTCGCTCTGCCGTCTGAGCTACCCGGGCGGACGCGGCGAGGTTAGCTCCGAGCGGTGCTTTCCAGAGGCGGGAGCCTCAAGAACAGGGCTTGGAGCAGCAGCTGCTCGTTGGGGTTGCGGACCAGGGCCCGGGCGGCGTCGACGATGGCGTCGATGGCGGCCACCGGAGCGGCGAGCGCACCCGCATCGAGGGGGGCGGGGTCCAGCTCGTGGCGGTACCGGGCGCCCAGGGTGGCGAGGCCGAAGCGCAGCTCGTCGGCGCGGTGGCGACGAAGCGCCCGCTTGTGCGCCGCCTCCATGCCCGCTCGACCGCCGCCCCGACCGCCTGCGGCCGCCAGGTCAGAGGCCAGCTCGGCCAGCGCCTCGGCCTGGGCGCGGCGCAGCGGCTCGGCGGCCGCTTCCACCAGCGCCATCAGCTCGGCGACGACCACGGCAACGGCGGCGCCGGTGCCGTCGAGGCGCTCGGGCACCCGCCACCATGCCTCCCGCCGGGCGGCCAGGCCGACGTCCGACGCCAGGAGCCGGGCGCGGTCGAGGTTGCCCCCGGCAGCGTCGGCTGCGGTGCGAGCGGCATCGGCCTCGACGCCTTCGGCGACGAGGATTCCGGCCAGGGTGGCAACGCCGAGGGGAGCCACGTCGATGCGCACGCAGCGGGAGGCGATGGTCACCAGCTCGGTCGGCACGCTGTCGGCCAGCACCACGAACACCGTGCTCGGCGGAGGCTCCTCGATGGTCTTGAGCAGAGCCGGGCCGACCTTTTGGACCCGGTGGAAGTCGGCCAGCACCAGCACCTTGCGACGGCCCTCGACCGGGCTGCGCATGGCCATCCTGGTGATCTCCTCGGCGTCGCTGACCCGCAGGAAGGCCCCTTCCGGCACGAAGGTGGTGGCGTCGGGGTGGGCCCCGGCCAGCACCAGCCGGCAGTTCCGGCACCGGCCGCAGCCGCCGTTGTGGCACAGCAAGGCGGCGGCGAAGGCACGGGCGGCGCTGGCGGTACCCGCCCCCGGCGGGCCGACGAGAAGGTAGGCGTGCACGGGCCGGGCGGCGGCGGCCCGCAGCTGGGTCACCAGCTCCGGCTGTCCGACGATGCCGGCGAAGACGTCGGTGGCCTCGCTCGTCGTCGGCGTCACCCCTTCGTCGCCTCGGTGGGGTCGAGCAGGCGGGACCGCACCGCCGACCACACCCGCTCGGCCACCTCGTCCTCGGTACCGGCGCCGTCGACAGCCACCCAGCGCCCCGGGTCAGCGGCGGCCAGGGCGGCGAACCCCTCGCCGACACGGCGGTGGAAGGCCGTCCCGGCGGCTTCCATCCGGTCGGGCCGACGGTGGCGTCGGGCGGCTGCCTGCACGGGATCGAGCTGGAGCAGCACGACGACGTCGGCCTCCAGCCCACCGGTGGCGAAGTGCGACAGCGAGCGCAGGTCGTCGACCGACAGCCCCCGACCGTGGCCCTGGTAGGCGAGCGAGGAGCCGGTGAAGCGGTCGCTCACCACGTGGCGGCCGCTGGCGAGCGCCGGCTCCACCACCTCGGCGACGTGCTGGGCCCGAGCGGCGGCCATGAGGAGCGCCTCCGCCCTGGGCACGATGCCGGCAGCGACAGGGTCGAGCACCAGATCGCGGATGCGCTCGCCCACCACCGTGCCGCCCGGCTCCCGGGTCAGCACCGCTCCGAGCCGTTCGGCCAGGCGAGCCGCCTGGGTGGACTTCCCGCAGGCCTCACCGCCTTCGAGGACGACCAGGCGACCCCTCACCGCTGCTCGTGATCGGCGGGCTCGCGCAGCACGCGGCCGGCCAGGGCGCCGGCGACGACGATGATGGCGGCCGCCAACCACAGCGTGAGGCGCACCCCGGGGATGCTGATCTTGAACCCTCCCACCGACACCGCGTCACCCACCAGCCGGCCGGCCAGACCGCCGAGTGCGGTGGACAGGAAGGGACCGACGGCGAAGGAGATGATGAGGCACAGGCGCACCACGGTGTAGAGGGCGGTGAAGGTCCGTCCCCGGATGTCGTCGGACACGCTCTCCTGCAGCACGGTGAAGCCGAGCACGTAGGCGACGCCGGCAGCCCCACCCAGGCAGCCCACGAGCACCAGGGCGGGGATGAGCGTCGACATCGACGCTCCCAGCAGCAGCGAAGCGCCGGCGGCGAGGACGGCCAGGCTGAACGCCCGGGGCTTGTGCAGCCGGTTCTGGACGACCGACACGACCGAGACCCCGACCGCCACGCCCGTGCCGAGGGAGAACACCACCAACCCGAAGCCGGCCGTCCCACCACCGAGCACCTGCTCGGTGAACAACGGGCCCAGCGGCACCAGCATGCCGCCGCCGATGAGGCCGGCACCGAGGCCCACCATGACGGCGGAGACCCTGCGGTTGACGGCGATGAAGCGCCACCCCTCCTTGAACTCGTCGAAGGTCTGGCTGAAGTCGATCCTCCTGCCGTCGGTGGTGGCGGCGTCCTTGGGGCGACGGGTCAGGCGCAGCGTGGAGATCAGCACCGCCGAGAGGAAGAACGTCAACACGTCGAAGTAGACCGCCAGCGACGCGTCGTTCAGCCTGAGGAAGGCAAGGGATCCGTTGCCGGCGAGCACCCCGGACAGCTTCACGAGCGCAGCGAAGATGGCGGCGGCGACGGGAATGGTGCCGTAGGCCGCCACCAGCGACAGTGAGTTGGCAGTGGCCAGGTGGGCCGACGGAACCAGGTTGGGAACCTCCGCCTCCTTGGCCGGCGACCACATCACCGTGAGGATCTCGAGCAGCAGCGACACCACGACCAGCTGAGGCAAGGTGGTGACGAACGGGAGCGACACCAAGACCAGGCCTCGGCCGACGTCGCAGCCGACCATCACCCGCTTGCGGTCCCAGCGGTCGAGCAACACCCCAGCCACCGGGGCGAGGAACAGCCCCGGCAGGATGCGGGCGGTCATCACCACGCCGATGGCCGCGCCCGACGACGAGCCTCCGATGCGAGCGGCGATGGCCACGATGGCGAAGAACCCGATCCAGTCGCCCAGTGCCGACACCACCTGCGCCAGCCACAGGCGGAAGAAGTCGTGCGACCCGAACAGCCGCACCGTGGCCGTCGGCTGCGCCGGCTTCTCGACCTGCCGCACCTTGCGGGTGGGGACGTCGGAGACGCCGGACATGTCGCCGGTCATCCCGGCTCGATCCGACGGCGGGCGGCTCGGGTGCGGAAGGCCCTGCTCCGTTGGGCGACCAGCCACGGGCGCCAGCGTAGCCAGGGGGTGTCGACGGTCAGGAGGTGCCTACCTCCGAGCCCGACCCACGGACGGCTCCCGGACCGTCAAACGCCGGCGCCGCGAGCTTCCCTGACCATGGCCACCATGGCCGCTCGCACCTCCTCCGGCGAGGCGAGCGGGCGTGGGAACCCCAGGCGCACCCCCGACCGGCCGCCGGGTCCCGACGCCACCACCTCGAAGCCGTAGCGGTCGACGGCCGACATCGTGGCCTCCGTCGTGTCGGGCCGGGCGCCCTGGTGGCGGCACATCAGCACGAGGGCCTCGGCGTGGTCGGCGTTCATGTGGGCAACGATGGCCGCAGCGGAGGTGGCGAGAGGATCGGGCGTGGCCTCCACGAAGGCGCCGGCGTCGACCCAGCTCATCCGCCCGTAGCCGCCGACGTAGCGGACCGCCCGCAGCGCCAGCCGGTAGAAGCAGAAGTCGCCGAAGTCGATGTAGTAGGCGGCGCTGGGATTCGCCGCCAGGTACCGGTCGCGAACCGGCCCGACCTCGGCATCGGCCACCCGGTGCAGGTCGCCCAACAGCGTGACCCGGCCCGAGGCCAGGGGATCGTCACCGTCTGCCACCGCTTCGGCGACGAGCAGGCTGGCACGCCGATCGTGCTCGGCGTTCTGGGTGTGCTCGGCCATGAGGCTGACGAAGAACAGGGGCGACCCGTCGTCGGCCATGGCATAGGTCACCACCGAGCCGAACGGGTAGCCGGCGGGATCGGCCGCCAACGTGCACAGCGTGCCCCGGTTCCCTCCGGCCACGAGGGTCCGAGCGCGCTCGGCATGGCTCGGTTCAGGAGGTATCGGCCGGTCGGGCTCGGGAGGCGGCGGCGATGCGTGGGCCGGCCCGGCGGGCACCTGATGGGTCGCAGGACGCTCCACCGGGCCACCGTAGGCCATGGCCAGCCCATCACCTCTCACGACGCGCTGTCAGCTCGGCGCCGCCGCCTTGTCCAGCCTCTTTTTCGCCGCCGCCGTGGTGCCGGGCCTCTTGGTCGCCGCTGAGGTCCTGGCCGCCGACTTCTTCGTCGCCGACTTCTTGCCGGCCACCTTCTTGGTGGCGCCCTTCTTGTTGGCGGTCGCCTTCTTGTTGGCGGTGGCCTTCTTGGCGGTCGCCTTCTTGGACGCGGACGTCTTGGCCCCGGACTTCTTGGCCCGCTTGGGGACCGGCTCCCTCGCCCGGCGGTCGGCCAGCAGCTCGGCTGCCCGCTCGGCGGTGATGCCCTCGATGGTGTCTCCCTTGCGCAAGGAGGCGTTGGTCTCGCCGTCGGTGACGTAGGGCCCGAATCGCCCCTCCTTGAGCACGACGGGCTTGCCCGAGACCGGGTCGTCGCCGAGCTCACGCAGCGGCGGAGCGGCGCGGCCCTGCCCCCGGCCCCGCTTGGGCTCGGCGAAGAGCTTGAGGGCGTCGTCGAGCGTGGTGGTGAACAGCTCCTCCTCCGACGCCAGGCTGCGGCTGTCGCTGCCCTTCTTCACGTAGGGCCCGTAGCGGCCGTTCTGGGCGGTGATCTCCTGCCCGTCGGTGGGATCGACCCCCACCACCCTCGGCAGGGTCAAGAGACGCAGAGCGTCGTCGAGCCCGATGGTGTCGAGGCTCATCGACGTGAACAGCGACGCGGTACGGGGTTTGTCGGTCGACCCCTCGACCACCTCGCCGAGCTGGACGTAGGGCCCGTAGCGCCCGGCGCGAGCCAGCACAGGCAGGCCGGTGACCGGATCCTCGCCGAGCACCCGGTCGCCGCTGGGAGCGGCGAGCAGCTCGAGCGCCTTGTCCACGGTCAGCTCGTCGGGCGCCAGATCCTCGGGGATGCCGGCGGTCTCTTCACCGCGCTGCACGTAGGGGCCGTAGCGGCCGACTCGTCCCACCACCTCCCGGCCCTCGTCGTCGACACCGAGAGGAATGGAGTTCACCTCCCGGGCGTCGATCTCGCCCAGGTGCTCCGAGACCATCCGGCGAAGCCCCTCCGGAACGGCTCGGCCGTCGCTGTCCGGTGCGGCATCGGCGCCGCCGTCGGTGCCGAAATAGAAGCGCGACAGCCACGGCAGGGAGCTCTCGCTGCCGGCGGCGATCTCGTCGAGGCAATCCTCCATGCGGGCGGTGAAGGCGTAGTCGACCAGGTCGCTGAAGTGGCGCTCCAGCAGGGTCACCACGGCGAAGGCGGTGAACGACGGCACCAGGGCGCTGCCCTTCTTCCACACGTAGCCGCGGTCCTGGATCGTCCCGATGATGCTGGCGTAGGTCGACGGCCGGCCGACGCCCAGCTCCTCGAGGCGCTTCACCAGCGAGGCCTCGGTGTAGCGAGCCGGCGGTGAGGTCTCGTGGCCGGCGGTGCGCAGGTCGAGCGCCGTGGTCGGATCGCCCTCGGCCAGCGGCGGAAGGCGCTGCTCCTCGGCGCCATCGGTCTCGTTGTCCGAGCTCTCGACGTAGACCCGCTGGAAGCCGGGGAACGTGATCACGGTCCCGCTCACCGCGAACTCGGCGTCCCTGCCCGACGCCGAGGTCGCCCCCAGGCGCACGGTCACCGTCTCGCCGATGGCATCGGGCATCTGCGAGGCCAGGGTGCGCTGCCAGATGAGCTCGTAGAGCCTGGCTTCGGCACCGCTGAGCTCAGCGGCCACGCGCTCGGGCGCCCGGAAGGTGTCGCCGGCGGGGCGGATCGCCTCATGGGCCTCCTGGGCCGACTTCGACTTCGTGACGTAGCGCCGGGGCGCCTCGGGGACGTACTCGCGCCCGTAGCGCTCGGCGATCTCGGCTCTCGCAGCCGACAGGGCGGTGTCGGACAGCGTGGTGCTGTCGGTTCGCATGTAGGTGATGTAGCCGCCCTCGTAGAGCCGCTGAGCGGAGCGCATGGCCTGCGCCGACGACATGCGCAACTTTCGGCCGGCCTCCTGCTGGAGGGTGGAGGTCATGAACGGCGGCGCCGGGCGACGGCGGTAGGGCTTGCGCTCGACCGAGCGCACGGCGAAGGCGGCGCCGTCGAGGTCGGCCGAAAGCGCCTGCGCTGATGCCTCGTCGAGCACCACCACCTCGGCGCTCACCACCTCACCGGACTCGGAGAAGTCGCGCCCGGTGGCCAGGCGCCTGCCGTCGAGGGCGACGAGGGCGGCGTCGAACTGCGACGACGACGCCGGACCAGCCGCTCCAGCGGCGAAGGTGCCCTCGATCCCCCACCAGGAGGCCGAGCGGAACCGCATGCGGGCGCGCTCGCGCTCGACCACCATGCGGGTGGCCACGCTCTGCACCCGACCGGCGGACAGGCCGGTCATCACCTTCTTCCACAGCACCGGACTGACCTCGTAGCCGTAGAGGCGGTCGAGGATCCGGCGGGTCTCCTGGGCGTCGATGCGCCGGAGATCGAGCTCCCGGGGCTCGGCGATGGCCCGCTCGATGGCACTGCGGGTGATCTCGTGGAACACCATTCGCCGCACCGGAACCTTGGGAGCGAGCACCTCACGCAGATGCCAGGCGATGGCCTCCCCTTCACGATCCTCGTCCGTGGCGAGGTAGACCTCGCTCGCCCCCTTGAGCAGCCGGCGGAGCTTCGCCACCTGCTCCTTCTTCTCCCTCGGGACGACGTAGAGGGGCTTGAAGTCGTTCTCGACGTCGATGCCCAACCGGGCCCACGGCTCACCCTTCAGATCGGCCGGGACCTCGGCGGCCGAGCGGGGGAGGTCGCGGATGTGGCCGATCGACGATTCGACCACGTAGTCGCTTCCCAAGAACCCGGCGATGGTGCGGGCCTTGGCCGGCGACTCGACGATCACGAGGGGCTTGGCCACGGCTCCACGCAAACTCCCTGCGGCGACGATTGTCAAACGGGCCGCCGCCAGCGCCTCCTTCAGGAGGCTCCCAAGCGCACGTAGACCTGATTGGCGACCATGCTGCCGAGGGTTCGATCGTGGCCGGCCACCCGGAGGACCAGGGGCCCGTCGAACGGGTGCTTCTCGCGCACCTCGACGATGACGCCCGGTCGCAAGCCCAGGGTCTCGAGGAACTTCACCACCTCCGGGTCGGTGGAGCCGGGGACGGCCACGGTCGCCACATCACCCGGCTCCAGGGCGTACAGCGACGGGAGGTCGGGGATGTCGGCCGCCTCGAGGGCGGGGATGGGGAAGCCGTGCGGGCAGGTGGCCGGTCGGTCGAGGGCGACGAAGATGCGGTCCTCCACCTCCTGGGGCAGGTCGTGCTCGAAGCTGCCGGCCAGCCGATCGGCCTCGTTCCAGGCATAGCCGAGCATGTCGGCGAGGAAGCGCTCGACGATGCGGTGGCGCCGGATGGCGGCGATCGCCGCCCGCCTGCCGCCGGTGGTCAGCTCCACCCCGTGGTAGGGGCGGTGGTCGACCAGGCCGCGCTCCGCCAGGCGCTTGATGGTGAACGTGACCGTCCCCGGCGCCACACCGAGGGCGTCGGCGAGCACCCCGGTCTGGGCTTCGAGCCGGTCGCGGGTGAGGCGGTAGATGGCCTTGAGCGTCTCGCGCTCCGACCTGGTGAAGGAGGTTTCCATGGTGGCGAAGGTCGAAAGCTACTGCGCCGCCGTCACGGCGTGGATGCGACCGGAGAGCAAGCCGCGGCGCCGGCACGGACGGCGCCGAGTACAACTTGGTGCACGATGCTGGAACCGGAGGGGCACGAGGTCATGAAGACGGACCTGCCGGGTGCCCTGTCACTGGAGAAGCCGCCTCACCGACGCACCCTGCCACCGGGGCGGGCCGTGTCATCGGGCATGGTGGCAGGAGGCGTGGCACTCGCCGCCAGCGAGGTTCTCGCCGCCGTCGTGCCTTGGACCCCTTCGCTCGTCGCCTCCGTCGGCCAGGAGGTCATCGACCGGGTGTCGCCCGCCATCGAGGACGCGGCGATCGCCGTGTTCGGCACCGCCGACAAGACCGCCCTGGTGATCGGCGTTCTCGGCGTGTCGTTGGCGCTGGCGGGCGCCCTCGGTGCCCTGGCGGCACGGCGCTTCTGGGCGGCGGCCGTCGGCTTCGTCGCCTTCGGGGCCGTCGGCGTGGTCGCCGCCATGGGAACACCGGGCGCGTCATGGGCGGGCTCGTCGCTCACCGGCGCTGTGGCGGTGGCGGCTGGCGTGGCCGTCCTTCGCCGCCTTGTCGTGGCGTCGAGTCGGCCAGGCGCTCCGGCGGCTGCGCCGTCAGGAAGCAGCCGGCTGGGCCGGCGGCGGTTCGTACGCCTGGTGGCCACCGCAGCAGGCGTGGTGGTCGTCGCCGGCACCGCCGGCAGAGGCCTGGTACGACGGCTGGCCTCGGGATCGGGGCCGGCCGACGTGGTTCTCGGGGCCCCGACCGCCTCACTGCCGCTGCCGGGGGCGGCCACCGCCCTCGACGTCGAGGGCCTGTCGCCGTTGTTCACCCCCAACCGCGACTTCTACCGCATCGACACAGCCCTGGTCGTGCCCCGGGTGGAGCTCGAGGACTGGCGCTTGCGGGTGACCGGCATGGTCGACGAGCCACTCGAGCTGACCTTCGCCGACCTGCTCGAGCTCGACCAGGTCGAGGCCGACATCACCCTGTCGTGCGTCTCCAACGAGGTGGGTGGCGACCTGGTCGGCAACGCCCGATGGCAGGGCGTCGAGCTGTCGACGCTGTTGGACCGAGCCGGTGTACGCGCCGGTGCCACCCAGACCGTGGGACGCTCGATCGACGGCTGGACCGGGGGCTTTCCCACCGAGGCCGCCTACGACGGGCGCGGTGCGCTGGTCGCGGTGGGGATGAACGGGGAGCCGCTCCCCCTCGACCACGGCTTCCCGGCACGCCTCGTCGTGGCCGGCCTCTACGGCTACGTCTCGGCCACCAAGTGGCTCAGCGAGATCGAGCTCACCACCTTCGAGGCCTTCGACGGCTACTGGGTGCCGAGGGGCTGGTCGAAGTCGGGGCCGGTCAAGACCCAGGCCCGCATCGACGTCCCCCGGTTCGGAGCGCGGGTCCGGGCGGGTGACCAACCCATCGCCGGGGTCGCCTGGGCGCCCAGCCGGGGCATCTCACGGGTGGAGGTGGCAGTCGACGACGGACCGTGGGAGCAGGCGGTCCTGGCCGACGCGCTCGGCGTCGATGCCTGGCGCCAGTGGAGCTCCCGATGGGACGCCACCCCCGGGCGACACGAGCTCAGGGTGCGTGCCACCGACGGCGATGGGCGCACCCAGACCGCCGACCGCAGCCTGCCGAGGCCCGACGGAGCCACCGGCTACCACGCCGTCGCCGTCACCGTGCTCGACCCGGTCTGATCCTCGGGGAGCGGGTCAGGAGCTCGCCGCCGCCACCTTCTTCTTCTTCTTCCCGGTGGGCAGGTTTCCCGGAGGTGTGTCCGGAGCCTTCGGCTGCGGACGGCTGGGGGCGGTCTCCTTGGCCTTTTCCAAGCGCTCGCCGATCTCACCGAGGCGCTTGCGGCCGAGGGCTTGGCGCACCTCGGGGAACAGCTCGGCTTCCTCCTCCTCGACGTGGTGGCGCACGCTCTCGATGAGCACGGTGACCTTGGCGTCGAATCGCTCGTGGTCGGGGGTCATCCCTTCCAGCTCGGAGAGCGTCCACTTGACGATGTGATGCTCCTCGAGGCCTTCGAGGACGGTGTCCTCGGTGTCGGGGACCGCCTCTCGGATGGCGGGGTAGAACACCTGCTCCTCGATGGCGGCGTGGACGCTCAGCTCGGCGATGATCTTGTCGACGACCTCCGCCTTGGTCTTGTCGTCGTCGGCTTTCTCCGCCTTCTCGAACTGCTTGAACAGCCGCTCAACGGTCTTGTGGTCGTTCTTCAGCAAGGTGATGGCGTCCATGCGCCTGGTGTGCCCAGCTCCGTCCGTTTCGACCCATCCCGACAGGTTCTGCGGACACCGGGTAGACCGGGGCCATGAGCCGGGATCACCCCCTCGACCGGGCGGCCTCGTTCGCCGGCAAGTCGCTGGTGGTGGCGGCCGGTGTGGCCGTGGTGGTGATCGTCCTCGCCCGACTTCGATTGCTGGTGCTCCCGACGATCGTGGCCGTGTTGCTCGCCACGGTGCTCGTGCCCCCGGTGCGCTGGCTGCAGCGCAAGGGTTTCCCCCCGCTGTTGGCCACGTGGACGGTGCTGGCGGGCGTCGTCGCCGTGATCGTCGGCCTCGTCGCCGGCGTGGCCCCCTCGGTCGTCAAGGAGTTCAGCGGGCTGGGGCCCACCGTCGAGGAAGGCGTGCTCCAGGTCGAGAGATGGCTCGTCGAGGGACCCCTGGAGCTCTCGGCCGCGGAGATCGACCGCTACACCGATCAGGTGGTCGACCAGCTGCGCGCCAGCGGCAGCAGCCTCGCTTCTGGGGTGGTGGCCGGCGCCGTCTTGGTCACCGAGGTCATTGCCGGCTTCCTGTTGATCCTCGTCCTCACGTTCTTCTTCGTGAAGGACGGCGAGCAGATGAGCGAGTTCGGCCTCCGCCAGCTCAGGGAGGAGCACCACGACCTCGCCCGTGCGGTGGCCCGGAGGGGTTGGGCCGCGCTCGGGGGCTACGTCAGAGGGACGGCCGTGGTGGCGGTGGTCGACGCCGTGATCATCGGGGTCGGATTGGTGCTCATCGGTGTCCCGTTGGTGGCGCCCCTGGTGCTGCTCACCTTCTTCGGGGCGTTCTTCCCCCTGGTGGGCGCCGTGGCCGCCGGAGCGGTGGCGGCGCTGGTGGCCCTGGTGAGCGGCGGGCCAACCGACGCCTTGCTCACCCTGGGGGTCGTGGTCCTGGTCCAGCAGGTCGAGGGTGATCTGGTGGCGCCGCTGGTGCTCGGGCGGGCCGTGCGGCTGCATCCCGTGGTCATCCTCGCCGCCCTCACCGGGGGAGCGGTGATCGGTGGCCTCATCGGCGCGTTTCTCGCCGTGCCCACCGCTGCGGTTGCCGTGGCGGTCGCCGGCGAGCTCAAGGCCCGTGGCGTCATCGGGCCGCTCACCCCGGCTCCGGCGACGGTGGCGGGCACGGAGCTCGCCGTCGACGCCGGGCCCTCCGCTACCGGCGTGGCGGTCGAGCGCCTCGGTCGGCGCCGGCGGCGGGGTTGGCTGGAGGGCTGGTGGCGATGACCGGCGGTCGTCACTGGCGCGCCATGATGCGACGGATGTCGGCGAACGACGTGGCCGGCCCCGAAGAGCGCACCTCTCCGTCTTCGTCCACCACGACCAGATACGGCGCCGAGCGGACCCCATAGGCGGTGAAGGTCGCGGATGAGTCGTCGTCGAGAGCGACCACCCGCACCGCGACCTCGGAGCGGGGCATCTGGTCGAGGGCGGCCAGCAGCTCGGCGCACCCTCGGCAACTCGGGGCCACGAACGCCACGAGGGTGGTCTCGCCCGCCGGAGCGGTGAGACCACCCGCAAGAGCCGGCGCCCTGCTTCCCCGAGGCAGCCCCTGGCGTCGTGCAGGATCGTTCGGCCAGGGGCGACGGCCGAGGTGAGCCAGCCCCACGGCCGATGTGGCGGCGACCACGGCTACCACGACGATCGAGGTGAGCCCCGGCAAGTTCGGTGCCTCGGCCACCAACGCCACGAAGCCGGCGCCGGCCATCAGCACGCCGTTGCGAGCCAGCTCCACGCCACCCACCGGGCGAGGACGGGTCGACCCGAAGCACCCGCACCCCAGCGCTCGGCCCCGCCGGACCGACTGCACGAGGAACGTGGTGAAGCCGGCGAGCACCGCCAGCGTGGCCATGCCGGCCCAGTCGGGGACGACGACCAGCCCGAGGGCAAGGACCACCTCGGTGGCGGGCACGGCGATGGCCAACGCCCCGGGCCACGCCAGGCCCTGACTGCGGAACGCCCGCTCGGTGACACCTCGATGCCGGAGCTTGGCCACTCCGGCGACGGCCATCACCACGGCCAGAGCCAGCGCCGAGGCGTACGCGAGCTCCTCCACGCCGGCTCCCGGTGCTCAGCCGGCTTCGCCTGGAGGCCCACCTGGCGAGGGCTGTGGCGGGTGCGGCGGAGCCGGCGGGAGCGGTCCGTTCGGGCGGAGGTCGACCACGGTGTCGTCGTGGTCGGGTACCGAGGAGAGCGGGCCTTGATCTCTCCGGCGGCGCCAGGCCTCTTCGGCCCGGGTCACGACCTCGGACAGCCGAAGACCGAGGGCGGCGGCAGCGGCTGCGGCATCGTCGTGCTCCACCTTGACGCGGTCGGCGGCCACCTTCACCCGTACGCCGACCCCACCCACGTCGACCTCGTCGAAGTGGCGCGGCGCGGGCCGTCGCTCCTGCACCATCCAACGCACGCCCAGGCTGCCGGTCTCGAGCGCCAGCACCGCCGCCAGCTCGGCAGCGGTGGCCGGGTCGGCGAGCACGCTGACGAGGTGGGCCGGGCGGCCCTTCTTCATCACGATCGGCGTGGTCCAGGCGTCGTGCGCGCCGGCGTCGAGCAGGCTGGCGACGGCGTGGGCGAGCACCTCCCCGGTGACGTCGTCGACGTTCACCTCCAGCTTCACCACCGGCTGGCCGTGGCCGGCCAGATCGGCCGTCACTCGGCGACCGATCACCACCTGGGTGAGGTTGGGCAACTCCTCGAGCTCACGGGTACCGGCTCCGAACCCGCTGCTGGCGATCGTCATCGCCGGCATCGCTCCCCAGCCCTCACAGAGGGCGGCGAGCAGGCCGGCACCCGTGGGGGTGGTCAGCTCCACGGCGACATCGACCCCGTGGGTGGGCGCCCCCGACAACAGCTCCACCACCGCCGGAGCCGGGTTCGGGAGCATGCCGTGGGCGCTGCGCACCATCCCGAGCCCGGTGGCCACAGGGCTGGCGTACACCTGCTCGACGCCGAGCACCTCGAGCGCCGAAGCCACTCCCACGATGTCGACGATGGCGTCGACGCTGCCGAGCTCGTGGAAGTGCACCTGCTCGACCGGTCGACGGTGCAGCCGGCCCTCCACGGCGGCGATGGCCGCGAACGTGGCCGCCGCCCGATCGCGGACCCGCTCGGGCAGGCGGGCCTGGTCGAGCAGGTCGTCGATGTGGGCGTAGGTCCGGGTGACCGTCGTGGGCTCGACGGCGACGACGACCCGGGTGGCCGCTATGCCGTTGCGCATGGTCGCCTCCGCCTCGATGCTCCAGCCGGTCACCGGGATGCGACCGACGAGGGCACGGACCTCGTCGAGGTCGGCGCCGGCGTCGACCAGGGCGCCCAGCGCCATGTCACCGGCGATGCCGGCGAAGCAGTGGAACCAGGCCACCGTGGGCGGGCCCTCAGCCACGGTGCTCCGACGACTTCGTGCGCACGTCGAGGATGCGGGCCACGGCGCACCCGGCCCCGAAGCCGTTGTCGATGCCCACCACGGTGACGCCCGCAGCGCACGAGGCCATCATCCCGAGCAGGGCGGTGACGCCCTCCAGGCCCGCGCCCCTTCCCACGCTGGTCGGCACGGCGATGACCGGTGCGGGCGTGATCCCGCCGATGACGCTGGCGAGGGCACCCTCCATGCCGGCGATGACCACCACCGCGTCGGCGTCGGCCACCACGTCGATGTCGGCGAAGAGGCGGTGCAACCCGGCGACGCCGACGTCGTCGAGGCGCGACGGCTCGAAGCCGTAGGCGTTGAGGGTGGCGACGCACTCGTCGGCCACGGCGAGATCGGCGGTACCCGCCGTCATCACGACCGTCCGCTCAGGCCGCGTGGCCGACGGCCGCCATACGACCGTCGTGCCGGTCACCCGCCCTCCGGGCGAGACCTCCGAGCAGGCGTCGATCTGCTCGGAGTTGGCCCTGGTCAGCAGGACCGGGCCTCCTGGCTGGTCGAGCAGCTCGACCACGATGGCGGCGCACTGCCGGGCCGTCTTGCCTGGGGCGTAGACCGCTTCGGCGACGCCCTGGCGCAGCCCGCGATGGTGATCGACCCGGGCGAAGCCGAGGTCGACGAAGGGCAGCCTCCGGAGCACGAGCACCGCCTCGTCGGCCGTCGTCACCCCACGTCGCACATCGTCGAGAAGCTTCACGAGGGCGGCCTCGTCCACCACCTCATCCTGCCCGACCGTCCCTCGTCGGCGGTCATCGGACGACCACGTCCGACCGGGGGAGGGATCTGTCTACCCTGTCGCTCCGTGACGAGCATCGGCTTCCTCGGTCCTCACGGCACCTTCACCGAGCAGGCCCTGCTCACCCAGGACGATCTGGCGCAGGGGAAGCTCCTGCCGCTGGGGTCGATCGGCGAGGTGCTGGCGGCAACCGCCGAGGGCGAGGTCGACCTGGGCTTCGTGCCGATCGAGAACTCCATCGAGGGCAGCGTGAACGTCACGCTCGACACCCTGGCCTTCGAGACCGACCTGCTCATCCAGCGCGAAGTGGTCGTGGGCATCCAGCTCAACCTCCTGGCGGCGCCGGGCACCCAGCTCGATCAGATCACCAGCGTGATCTCGATGCCCCACGCCACCGCCCAGGTACGGGGCTACCTGGCCCGGGAGCTCCCCGGTGTGGCGACGATCGCCGCCAACTCCACCGCCGAAGCCGCCCGCCTCGTCAGTGCGGGGACCCCGGGCATGGCGGCCGTCGCACCCTCGCTGGCGGCGGAGCTCTATGGCCTCGAGGTCGTGGCGGCCGACATCGAGGACCACCCCGAGAACGCCACCCGCTTCGTGCTCGTCGGGCGGAACGGGATCATGGGTCCGACCGGCCACGACAAGACCACGGTGGTGTGCTTCCAGCACGCCGACCGCCCCGGCAGCCTGCTGGCGATCCTCCAGGAGTTCGCCGCGCGGGCGGTGAACCTGACCAAGTTGGAGTCGCGCCCGACGAAGCGCAGCCTCGGCGAGTACTGCTTCATCATCGACTTCGAGGGCCACGTGGCCGACGAGCTCGTGGCCGACTGCCTCAGGGACCTCAAGGCCAAGCTGGCCGATGTGAAGTTCCTCGGTTCGTATCCGGCGGCGGGACACCACGGTGACGCCCTGCGCCGGGATGCAGAGGCCGCCTGGCAGGCGGCCGATGCGTGGCTGACCGACCTCCGACAGAAGATACGGAATCCTTCCCGCTGAGGCCGGTGGTGGACGGTCGCCGTTAGTGTCGGCCGAGGAGGGATGGCAGAGCGGCCGAATGCGGAGGTCTTGAAAACCTCTGGGCGGAAGCCCCGCGGGTTCGAATCCCGCTCCCTCCGCCCCTTCTGACCAGTACTTTTGCTCTCGGCCTCCGTTCTGTCCCACCGGCTCTGGAAGCCTACGACGGGGTACTCGAGCGCCTCGAAGAGCCGATGGCGAACCCTCGCCGGGATATGCCGGTGAGGTCCGAACTTGTCAGATCACCGGCATGAGCGCCGATATCCCCGCTGCGCGAACCCGTCGGCTGAGCGATTCCGAGCGGGACGTTAGGTGCGGCGTCACCAGCCATGACGTACGCCCGGAGCACTAGCGTGCTCGGCAACATGCGCTGGCTCTCATGGGCGCTGTCCCTCGTCCTCGTGGCATCGTGCGGATCCGACGGCTCAGGTG
>JAHWJH010000039.1 GCA_019348555.1 Actinomycetota bacterium | reverse complement strand
ACGGCGCAACTCCGCAGCGGGCGCGGCACTGGTAGACATATTCGATGGATCAGCCTCAGGAGGTGCCGGCTTCGAGTTATCCCGACCCACCGGGCCCGTTAGCCGATGACGTGGGAGACGGCGAAGAGGCCGGGAAGGTCCCGTGGCGCGGGAGGGACCTCTTCTTCCTCTTCGCCGCCGGCATGGCGTTGAGCGCTCTGTTCATGATCCCGATCGTCATCCTGACGGGCACCTCCGACAGCGGCGCCGTGTCGTTCTCGACCGTGGGCGCGATGGGGATCGCCATCTATCTCGCCCTCTGCATCAGCGGGTGGTACTTCGCTCTGAAGAGGAACGGAGCATCGTTGCGCGATGCCCGGCTACGACCGGTCTCGGCGCGAACGATGTTGAAGATGGTCCCCGTCACGATCGGGATGATGGTGCTGACCGGCCTCGTCGTGTCCCTCAGCTCACTGGCGTTCGGCGCGACGACGACGCCGCCGAGATGGCCTGGTTCGCCGGCGACCTGGGCCGGGCCGGCCCGGTGCCACCGGTACTCGTCGAGATCCTCGCCGAGCTGGTGGCCAAGGGCGAGATCGACTCGTTCCTCGACGTCTTCAACCACCGCGCCAAGCCCTCCGACGTGCTCACCCCGTCCCGCCTGGCGGCGGCCACAGGCCGTCTGCTCAAGCGCCGGGAGCACAAGCGCAGCCACATCCTGCGCCAGACCAAGGACATGGTGGCCGAGGACCTCCGCCGCCAACGACTCGACAAGCACCCGGCCTATGCCGAGTCGGGTGCGAACCTCGGTGCCGCCACCGAGTCGACCGACGGGGTCGTCCAGGAAGCGTGATCTGCGCCTCCGGTCTCAGGTGTCGAGGGCGAGCAGGTCGTCGAGCGTCTCGCGGCGCACCACCACCTGGGCGTCGCCGCCGGCCACGAAGACCACCGCCGGCCGGGTGACCTTGTTGTAGTTGGAGGCCATCGAGTGCCCGTAGGCGCCGGTGACCGGGGTCGCCAGCACGTCGCCGACGGCCAGGTCGACAGGCAACCGTGCGTCGGCGACGACCACGTCGCCCGACTCGCAGTGCTTGCCCACCACCCGCACGACCCGGGGACGCTCGGCATCGGTGGCCCTCGGCAGGAACGCCTCGTAGCCACTGCCGTAGAGGACGGGGCGCGGGTTGTCGCTCATGCCACCGTCGACGGCGACGTAGGTGCGGATGCCGTCGACCTCCTTGATCGTGCCCACGGTGTAGAGGGTGACGGCGGCGCCGGCGGCGATGGCCCGCCCCGGCTCGGCCCCGATGCGGGCGCTGATGCCGGCATCGGCACAGGCCTTGGCCAGCACCGTGGCCCACTCCGCGATGGTCGGCGCCTGCTCTCCGGCGACGTAGGCGACGCCCAGCCCTCCGCCGAGGACGAGCTCGGGCAGCCCGAGGGGCGCCACGAAGTCGGCCAGCACCTCGACGGCCTGGGCGAACGACGACAGCACGAACACGTTGCTGCCGATGTGGGCGTGGATGCCCACCAGGTCCATGGCCGGTGATGCCGCCACTCGTTCCACCGCCGCCCGGGCAACTCCCGCCGCCAGCCCGAAGCCGAACTTGGAGTCGGCCTGGCCGGTCTGGACGTAGACGTGGGTGTGTGCCTCCACGCCGGGGGTGACCCGGACGAGCACCCGCGGCGGAGCCGCCCCCGCCGCCACCAGCCCCTCGATGCGGTCGAGCTCGTCATGGCTGTCGACCACCACCCGCCCCACGCCGGCGTCGAGGGCCGTGGTCAGCTCCGTGGTCGACTTGTTGTTGCCGTGGAGCACCAGGCGCTCCGCCGGCACCCCGGCGGCGAGAGCGACGTGGAGCTCGCCCCCGCTGGCCACGTCGAGGGCCATGCCCTCCTCGTGCACCAGCCGGGCCATGGCCCGGCACAGGAACGCCTTTGCCGCGTAGGTGGCGCCCTCCCCGAAGGCGGCCACCGCCTCCCGGCAGCGGGCTCGGAGATGCTCCTCGTCGTAGACGAACAACGGCGTGCCGAAGCGGCGGGCCAGCTCGACGACATCGCAGCCCCCGATGGCCAGGCGCCCGTCGGCGCCGACGGCGGCGTTGTCGGGCAGCAGGTGGTGCGGTAACGGCGTCATTTCGAGCGCAGCAGCTCGTGCACCCGTTCGACCAGCTCGAGGGGTTCGAAGGGCTTGGTGACGTAGTCGAGCGCACCGGCGTCGAACCCGGCGGCGATGTCGGTGGTCTGGGCCCGGGCCGACAAGAGCATGACCGGGATGGTGTCGGTTCGGTCGTCCGCACCCAGGGCGGCCACCAGCTCGAAACCGTTCATGCCGGGCATCATGACGTCGGAGACGATCACGTCGGGCCGCTCCTGGCGCGCCGCCCGCAGCCCGTCGACCCCGTCGGTGGCGGTCAGCACGTCGAAGCCCTCCATCTCGAAGTTGACCTGGAGGAGCTTGAGGATCACGGGATCGTCGTCGACGACCAGCACTCGGGGGGAGGCGCTGCCCACCCGGGCGATGCTACCGGTGGCTCCTCGACGCCTTCCTTCGGCCTCCGCTCCGGCGTCGGGAGGGCGGGCGGTTCCGATTGAGGGTCGACTCAGCCGAGGGAGACGGTGTCCGGGAGCGTCGCCACCCGCCGGTGCGCTCGCTCAGCGGCGCGCTTGGTCCGCCACGCCACCGAGGGGCGGCCCTCGGTGTCGAGCATGGCGAGCAGCAGTCCGCCGAGGAGCCCGGCGTTCTTGAGGAACTGGGTCTTCTGCTGGGCCCGCGCCGCGGGGTCGTGCTCCTCCCAGAAGGCGTGTCCGGCCAGCGTGGTGGGCACCAGCGAGAGGGCCAGGACGGCGGCGGCCAGTCGGGGGAGAGGTCCGATGGCAAGCAGCAGACCGGCCGCCACCTGGACTGCCGCATTGACCTTGACCAGCTGCTCGCTGTCGTCGGGCAACGGCAGCGACTCGGCAAGCTTGGGCACCATCCGCTCCGCCTTGGCGACCCGGGGCCCCGGCTCGAGAAGGGTCTCGATGCCGCTGTTGACGAAGACGGCGGCGAGGAGCGGCCGGGCGATCGCGCGGGTCAGGCTCATCGCCACGGTCGGGGAGATGCGGTCACCATCCCGTCGCTACCCGACTCGACGACCGCCACAAACCACCACCCCGCTGGCCTACACGCGTCAGGTCTGGCCGATGCGCATCCCGCCGCTGAAGGTTCCGGGCTCGGGGAGGGTGCTGCTGCAGGGGACGTCGGGAACGCCGCACTCCGGGCAGCTGATGGCGATGTTCAGCAGGGTGGCGAGCACCTCGTCGTGGTCGGGGAAGCGGTGCTCAGCCCCGGCATCAGCACGGGCGAAGAGTTGCCCGAAGCGGTCCACCACCGCGATCACCGGTTGGCCGTCGGGGCCGAGGTGGCTCCGCAGGGTGCCGTCGTCGACCACCGCGGGGACCGGCAGCGATGCCGTGCTCGACCAGCCTGGGGTGACGATCGCCATGACCGCGGCCTTCTCGACGCGGACACGGTCGGCGATGCCGGCCAGCGCGGCCAGGGCGGCGAAGCAGCCGTCGCAGGGTCGGGGGTGGGTGAGGACCAGAACCTGGGAGTGGCTCCGGTTGGTCCCCACCGATTCGGCACCGCCGCCGAGGAGCGGCAGCTCCACGGTGGGGAGGATGTCCCCGGGTTGCAGCAACGTGGACATGCTCCTGGTATAGCCGCCGGGCGCGCCGGCCATGTCGGGGGAGCGGGGTCCCCGGCCTTCGCTCCAGCCGCTAGCATCGCCGAGCCCGAAGCGCGAAGGTTCTCACGCCACGTTTCCATCAACGCCCGCCCCCGTAGCTCAGGGGATAGAGCACCGCCCTCCGGAGGCGGGTGCGTAGGTTCGAATCCTACCGGGGGCGCCCAGGTCATCTCCCACTGCGGACGTCGCCTCGGGCATCTAAACTTGATGCATGTCGAACGCTTCGGAGGACGTGGTGCACGTCGCCGAAGTGTTCGCCGAGGTGGCCCGGGCGCTCAGTGCTCATGAGGGCCTCGAGGCGACCCTGCACAAGATCGTCAACCTCGCCGTCGAACACCTCGAGGCGTGCGAGTTCGCCGGGATCTCGCTGGTCGAACGAGGCAAAATCACTTCCCCCGCCTCGAGCAACGACATCCCCAAGGGGTTGGACACCATCCAGTCGGACACCGGTGAGGGGCCGTGCATCGACGCCATCAACGAGCACGAGGTCTTCCAGACCGGTGATCTCCTGAGCGAGTGCCGTTGGCCTAACTTCTCGAAGCGTGCCCACGAGGAGACGGGGGTGTGCAGCATCCTGTCGCTCCGGCTGTTCATCGAAGGAGACACGATGGGCGCCCTCAACCTGTACTCGACCCGCAGCAACGCCTTCGACGACACCGATGTGGCGTTGGCCTCGGTGTTTGCCGCCCACGCCGCGGTGGCGATGTCCGCCGTCCGCCGGGAGGAGCAGTTGGAGCGCAAGGCGCAGACCCGTGACCTCATCGGTCAGGCGAAGGGCATCCTCATGACCCGATCCGGCGTCACCGACGACGAGGCGTTCGCCATGCTGCAGGCAGCGTCCCAGCGCATGAACATCAAGCTCCGCGACGTGGCGCTCCAGGTGGCCGAGCGCAAGCCGGTGGCGGAGGCGCCACAGCCGTAAGCCCGGGTCAGTTGGTCGGTCGGGGGCGTAGCGTTTCGACCATGTGCCGCAACATCACCACCCTTCGGGGCTTGGAACCGCCGGCGACCGCCGACGAGGTGACCGCCGCAGCTCGCCAGTACGCCCGCAAGGTGAGCGGTGTGCAGGCGCCCAGCGAGCGGACCGCCGAGCCGTTCGAGCGGGCGGTCACCCGCATCGCCGAGGCCACCGCCGACCTGCTCGCCGAGCTCCCGCCCCGCCGCCAGGCTCCCACGACCGTCCCGCCACTGCGCCGCCGCTGAAGCTCATCCGGCGCCGAACTCGTCGACCACGGCGTCGCTGAAAGCGGGCCACGCCCTCGCCGCCCAGGCGCCGAACGGTCGTCCGGAGAGGACGGCGCAGGCCAGCCCCGCCTCGCCGTCCACCCAGAGGAACGAGCCGCTGGCGCCGAAGTGGCCGAAGCTCCCCGCCGAGCACCGTGGCCCCATCCAGTGAGGTCGCTTCTGGTCCCGCAGCTCGAAGCCCAGGCCCCAGTCCTGAGGGTCGTGGAACCCGAAGCCCGGCAGCACGCCGGCGAGGCCCGGGAAGGCGACGGTCGTGGCCAGTCGGAGGGTGGCCGGCGCCAGCAGCGTCGGAGCAAGCAGCTCCGCCGCCAGGCGGAGAAGGTCCTCGAGCGAGCCGACGATCCCGGCGGCGGGCGTGCCGTCCAGGCGGGCGCCCTCCATGCCGAGCGGTTCCAGCACGGCCTCGTGCAGGTACTGCTCGAACGGCATCCCGACCTGCTCGGCCATCGCCGCGCCCAGCACCTCGAAGCCGGTGTTCGAGTAGATCCGGCGCCGCCCCGGCTCGGCGACGGTGCGGGCGTCGTCGAACGCCAAGCCCGAGGCGTGGGCCAGGAGGTGCCTGACGGTGGCGCCCGGAGGACCGGCGGCCGCGTCCAGGTCGAGCGCGCCCTCCTCGAACGCCACCAGCGCACCCAGCGCGGTGACCAGCTTGGTCACCGAGGCCCAACGGCTGCGCCGTGCCCGGTGCCCCCGCTGCGCGAGCACCCGCGACTCGGCGCCGACCACGCCCACCGCCGCTTCCGGCGCCTGCCACCCGTCGACGAGCCCCAGCGCCCTCACCGTGGCCGACACTACGTTGGTGCCGGGAGGCGAGACGATGAGCCACGAGTTGCCCTGTCCACGCCGATATCGACCTCCGCGGCGGTGATGTGGCGCACCCGCCTGGACGCGGCGTGAGCACACGTGACCTACGGGGCCAGGGGTAGCTCGGAGGGTGGCAGTACGATTCCCCCGGTGGAGCGCAGCACCACCCTGGAGGCAGTCCCCCTGAGCGCCGGGTTCGCCCGGCGGTTCGTCGCGCAGGTGCTGGCCGACTGGCGCCTGAGCGACGTGGTCGACACCGCAGAGCTGCTGGTCTCGGAGCTCGTGACCAACGTCGTGCTGCACGCCCACACCGACATCGAGGTCGTGGCTCGCCTCGACGAGGCCAGCGTGCGCATCGAGGTACGTGACTCCAGCAGCGTGCTGCCGACCACCGCGAACCACGACCGGGAGTCCCAGACCGGTCGAGGTCTCGAGCTCGTCGACCTCTGCGCCGATTCGTGGGGGGTCGCGGTTCACCAGGGCGGCGATGGCGTCGAGGGCAAGAGCGTCTGGTTCTGTCTGTCCATCACCACGCCGTCGGGAAACGGTGGCGGCGTGGCGAGACGCACGCGTGCGGCCGGCACGAGACCGCCGGTGTCCTCCGTCTGTCTCCTGGGCGTCCCCACGGCGCTCTACCGGAGCTCCGAGGAGCACCGCCAGGGTCTCACCCGTGAGTTCGTCTTGATGGTGCTGAACGACCCGGTCCCGGCTGACGTGCCCGCTCGATTGGTGGCGCTCGCCGAGGAGTTGTCCCAGCGCTTCGCCCGGGATTCGGCGTCTGCGCTAGAACAGGTGGAGGCGGCCGAGCTGCGCGGCGACGCCACCGTCGACCTGCTGTTGCACCTGGCGCCCATGGAGGCGGGTCCCATCCAGGCCTTCGCCGACGTGTTGGAGGAGGCCGACGAGTTCTGCGAACGGGAAGCGATGCTCACGATGCCGGCCACTGCCGAGATCCGTGCCTTCCGGCGTTGGTGCGCCGACCAGGTCGTCGCCCAGCTGGCCGGCCGTCCGGGTACGCCCTGGCGTATGTCGTGACCTGAACGAAGCGCGCCCGGGGGAACGTCAGCGCCGTCCCTTGTGGCGCGGAGCCTCCCTGGCGACGCGGCCGGAGCGGCGCTCGGCCTGCCGGCGGGCGTGGTCGTCGGCACGCATGGCGGTGGAGGCGACCTCGCGATGCATCCGTCGCCAGGCGTCGAGGCGGGCGGGGTCGACGGTGCCGTCGGCCACCGCCGCCTGGACGGCACAGCCGGGTTCGTGGTCGTGGTCGCAGTCGCCGAACCGGCATCCGACGGCGAGCTCGCCCAGGTCGGCGAAGGTGGCGTCGACGGCGTCGGCGTCGACCCACAGCCCCACGCCGCGGATGCCGGGGGTGTCGATCAGGGCCCCGCCGCCGGGGAGGACGTGCAGCTGGCGTGATGTGGTCGTGTGGCGGCCCTTGGCGTCGCCCAGGCGGACGGCACCGGTGGCGGCCACCTCCTCGCCCACCAGCGCGTTGGTCAGGGTCGACTTGCCCGCACCGGATTCACCGAGCAGGACCACGGTCTTGCCTGCCAGCGCCCGTTGCAGTCGGTCGAGCCCCTCGTGGCGGGCTGCCGACAGAACCATGATCTCCACGCCCGGGATCGCCGCGCCGGCGGCGGCACAGGCGGCCTCGGCATCGTCGACCACGTCGGCCTTGGTGAGCACCACGAGGGGAACCGCCCCGGCGTCCCACGCGAGGGCGACGGCCCGCTGGAGGCGACCGGGCTTCACCGGGCGATCGAGGCCGGCGACGATGCCCAGCAGGTCGAGGTTGGCGGCGAGCAGTTGCTCGCGGTCGCCGGTGGCGTCGCTGCGGCGCAGCAAGGAGGTGCGGGGGAGCAGGTCGGCGACGGAGTCGCCGGCGATCACCACCCAGTCGCCGACGACCAGCGCAGGCCCGCCGGCGGCCATGGAGCGGTGGATCACACCTCCCGGCTCGGCCACGACCACCTCTGACGAGTCGTGGCGCAGCACGCGGCCGGGAACGGCACCGGGGAGCGCCACGTCGGCGAGGTGCGCGGCCCAGCGCTCGTCCCAGCCGTAGGGGACCAAGGTGGGAAAGCTCGGGGGATCGGACACGGGAAACCTCGCTCGGGAAGCTACCCCGGCGGCACGACGGGGCCGCCGCGAACTCGCACCTCACCGGTGGGAAGCTCCAGGGCGACGTCCATGAGCGCAGCGTTGGCCCGCTGCTGGGCGGCGACCTCGTGCGGCTCGAACGCGTCGAGCCAGCTCCGGCCCCGCAGCAGCTCGTCCCACACGAACAGCAGCGACACCGCCTGCATCCCGAAGAACGCCGCCACGCTGAACACCGCCGAGGTCTCCATGTCGACGGCCAGGTGGCCGGCGTCGCTCCAGGCCCGCACCAGCTCCGGTGGCTGGGCCAGCAGCGCGGAGGTGGTGACGTGGGCGCCCCGGTGGACCCTGAAGCCACGGCGGACGAACGCCGCCTCGGCGGCGTCGACCAGGCTCGGTGTCGCCGCCGACGAGCCGGCGCCGCCGTAGTACTGCGACGCCCCCTCGCCGATGGTGGCGGTCTCGGGCAGCACGATGTCACCGGTGGCCATCCCGGGTTGGAGAGCGCCGCACGAGCCGATCTGCACGACCAGGGGCGTACCGAGCTGGCCGAAGATGTGCACCGGCTCCACCGCCCTCGGGGCGCCGTAGGCGCAGGAGTAGAGCACGCGTCCGTCACCGTGGCGGCCGAGATGCAGCTCGGGAAAGGCCAGTTCCCCAACGTCGTCGAGCACGGCCAGCCGTTGGGCGTTGCGCTCGGTCTGCCACCACGACCCTTCCAGGATCAGCCGGGAGGGCACGTCGGCGGGGGACAGCCCCAGGGCCAAGAGCCACTGGTCGCGGGTCACCGACGTGTCAACCCGCGCCCGCGTGGTACAACGCCATCGACCTCGTTTTAGCCGCTGTTGAAATCAGGAGGGTTCGACCCATGGGACACGACCGCCAGCACGTCGCCATCGTCGGCGCCGGACCCACCGGCCTGGAGGCGGCGTTGGCCTGCGTCGACAGCGGCCGGCCGTTCACCGTGTACGAGGCGTCGCCACGGGTGGCGGGCAACGTACGGGCGTGGGGCCACGTCGCCTTGTTCACGCCCTGGGACATGGTGGTGTCTCCCAGGATGGCCCGCCACCTCGCCGCCGCCGGGTTGGAGGTGCCCTCCGGCGACGGTGTGCCCACCGGCGCCGAGCTGGTCGAGCGACTTCTCGATCCGGTGGCGGCGCTTCCTTCGTTGGCCCCCCACGTCCGCCTCGGCGCCCGGGTGGTGACCATCGGCCGCCAGGGCCTGCGCAAGCACGAGGAGATCGCCACGCCCGAGCGGGGGAGCCGGCCGTTCCGGCTGCTGATCGACACCCCCGCCGGTGAGCAGGTGACCACCGCCGAGGTCGTGCTCGACTGCACCGGGAGCTACCACAACGCCAACCCGCTGGGCGACGGCGGCATCCCCGCCCCCGGGGAGCGGGCGCTCGGCGGTGACATCGTCCGCCAGCTCCCCGACTTCGAGGCCGAGGCGGATGGCTGGACCGGCCGTCGCGTCCTGCTGGCGGGAGCGGGGGCGTCGGCGCAGACGGCGGCGCGCTCGCTCGCCGCCCTGGTCGAGGACGACGACAGCGGCGAGGTGGTGTGGGTCGTGCGCGAGGAGTTCCCGACCTGGGGCGCCGTGGCCGACGACCCTCTGCCCGCCCGGGCGTCGTTGGTCGCCGAGGCCGAGCGCCTGGCTGCCGGCGGGCACCCCAGGGTCACCGTGCGCACCGGCGTCGAGGTGGAGCGACTGGAGCGGCGCGACGGTCGCATCGGGGTCACGCTGCGCAACGGCGGCGACCCCGAGGAGGTCGTCGTCGACCGGGTCCTGGCCCTGACCGGCTACGTGGGCGACCACGACCTCTACCGCCAGCTCCAGGTGCACGAGTGCTACGCCACCGCCGCCCCCATCGAGTTGTCGGCTGCGCTGCTGGGGTCGGCGGCAGGCGACTGTCTCGAGCAGGTCAGCCACGGGCCCGACGTGCTGCGCAACCCCGAGCCGAACTTCTTCATCCTCGGCATGAAGTCCTACGGGAGGGTGAACCAGTACCTCATGCGCATCGGCTGGGAGCAGGTCGACGACGTCTTCAGCTTGCTCGACCAGACCTGAGCGTCATGGCTCGGAAGGCGACGCTTCCAGGTCGACGCCGTAGACGTCGGCCCGGTGGTCGTCGGTGAGGTCGGCGACGGGTACGTCGAGCACCAGAGCTCCGTCACGCAGCCCGATCACCCGGTCGGCGAAGCCGGCGACCAGGTCGACCTGGTGCAGGCTGCACACCACGGCGATCCCCTCCTCGGAGGCCACCGCCCGGAGGGTGGCGAGCACCGAGGCGGACGAGCGCGGGTCCAGGCTGGCCACGGGCTCGTCGGCGAGGAGCAGCGAGCTGCGCTGGGCGAGCACCCTGGCGATGGCCACCCGCTGCTGCTGGCCTCCCGAGAGTGTGTCGGCGCGGGCGCCGGCGTGGGCCGCCATGCCCACCCGCTGTAGGCACGCACCGGCGAGGTCGCGGACCTCGGTGGGTGGCAGGCGCAGCAGGGCACGCCACCAGGGGAGGTGGACGAGGCGGCCGAGGACCACGTTGTCGAGCGCGCTCAAGCGTCGCACCAGGTTGTACTGCTGGAAGATGAGCCCCACCTGGCGCCGGGCGCGGGCGAGCTCGCCTCCCCGGAGCGCGCTCAGGTCGTTGCCGGCAACCAGGGCCCGTCCGCGCTCGGGCGCCACCAGGCCGGTGACACAGCGGAACATCGTCGTCTTGCCGGCGCCGCTCGGGCCGATGACCGCCACCACCTCGCCGGGGTCGACCTCGAAGCTGACGTCTCGCAGCACGGTCGTGGTGCCGTAGCGGTGGGCCAGCCCGGCCACCCGCAGTGCCGGGTGGCTCACCGGAGCCGGGCCCGCAGTCGTGACGACAGGGCGTCGACGGCGGCGACCATGGCCACGATGATCAGGATGATCGTCGCCAGCCGGGGAAAGTTGAGCAGGTCGATGGCGCTCTTGAGCTGCTGGCCGATGCCACCGGCGCCGACCACACCGAGGACGATGGAGGCCCGGATGTTGAACTCCAGCATGTAGAGGGCCACGGAGACGAGCCCGGGGACGACGTCGGGCAGCACCACCCAGCTCAGCGTCCGCAGTCGCCCGGCGCCGGTCAGCTCGGCAGCTTCCAGCGGACCCCGGGGCATCCCCTCGATCGCCTCGGCGAACAGCTTGCCCATGCTGCCGAAGGTGTGGAAGGCCACGCCGAGGGTTCCGGCGAAGGGGCCCAGACCCACCGCAGCCACGAAGAGCAGCGCGAACACGAACGAGTCGACCCCTCGGCAGGCATTGAGCAGCCATCGTGCCGGCACCCGTAGCGCCCGGCCCGGCGTGAGGTTGCGGGCGGCGGGGACGCACGCCACCAGGGCGGCGACCACGGCCAGGCCGGTGCCGACCACGGCGATGGCCACCGTCTCGGCGGCCCGGACCAGCAGGTCGCCGAGTCCCTTGGTCGACGGCGGCCAGGCCTGGGCGGCCCACCCCGCCATCTTCGGCAACCCGTCCACCAGCGCTCGGGGATCGACCTCGGCCAGGCGGACGCACAGGGCGAAGCCGGCCACGGCGACGAGCGCGAGGCTGGCCCGCCGCGCCCGGGGGAGCCGGGGAGGCGGTGCGTCGTCGGCCAGGTCGACCGCAGGGCCGCTCGGCCCCGGCCGGTCTTCGGAGGCTGCCGCCGGGTCGTCCCGCGCCTCGGCGGCGGTGTCGGTCACCCCGGCCTCGTCGCCGCGCTCAGCTGAGCTTGTCGAGGCTGATGGCGGCGTCCCGGATGGTGGCGTAGCTCTCGTTGGTGGCCGGCACGAAGCCGGTGTAGTGCTTGGGCAGGATCTCCTGCGCCTGCTCGGGGGTGATGCTCGTCAGCAGCTCCTGGATGCGGCGCACCAGGGCCGGGTCGAGGCCGGGCCGCACGCCGATGGCGTCGTTGGGAAGGGGATCGGAGGTCCACACGACCTTGGTGGCGTCGGGGGCCAGCGTTCCCGACTCGATCATCGAGTTGCGGTTGCGGTCGAAGTCGGTGGCCAGGTCGACCTGGCGGTTGGCCACGGCGATCTCGTTGGCGGGGTGGGCGGCGCCTTCGGAGTACTCGAAGTAGGTGGTCGGGTCGATGCCCCGTTGGGTGAGGAAGAACGTCGGCACCAACCAACCCGAGGTCGACGCCTGCTCGGCGAACGACATCGACATGCCCTGGGCGTCATCGGGCCAGTTCCGCACCGGGGAATCGGGGGGGCCGACCACGATGGCGTGGTAGACGGGCTTGCCGTCGTACTTCGCCGTGGCGATGGCCTCGGCTCCGGACTGGTTGTTGGCCAGCACGTAGCCGAAGGGCCCCATCCACGCCAGGTCGACCTGGTCGTTGCCGAGCGCCACGGCGATGCCGGCCCAGTCGGTGGTGGCGTCGAGCTCGTAGTCGACGCCCAACTGCCCGGCCAACCAGGCGAAGAAGGGCTCCCACGCCGCCTCGGTGTCCTCGGGGGTGGGCAGCAGGGGACCCACGCCGAAGCGCAGCGTCTGGGGAACGGACCCCCCGGCCGGTGCCGGCGCGCCCCCCTCGCCGGTGGGAGTGGTCCCGCACGCGGCCAGGGTGAGCACAGCCAGGGCGGCCAGGGCGAGACGACGCAGGTTCATGGGAGGTCCTTCGTGAGGGGGTCGGCGCCGGCCGGTCAGACGGCGCAGTTGTAGATGGTGGGAAGGCTGCCGTCGCGCTGGCGCAGTCGCAGGAAGCGCTCCACCACCAGTCGCTTGGCCTCTGCCAGGGGCACGGCGCCGGGAGCCAGGAGCATGTCGGGGCTGGTCTCGACGTCGGCGCCGGCGGGGTGCCAGTGCACGCCGTCGACCGATACGGCGAGCTCGGGGACGGTGTTGGTCTCGTCGACCTCGATGCCGGCATCGGAGAACCCCCGCTTGATGAGCGGGCGCACGGCGAAGTCCCGCCCGGTGATGCCCCGCTCCGCCAGCAGCGCGGCGAGCTCGGGCACCTCGCAGGCGTTGTCGGGCGTCTCGGTCAGGCCCACGCGCATGGGCAGGCCGAGGTCGCAGCCCATGGCCAGGCCCTCCATGGCCCTGGCCCAGGAGCCCTCGCCCCGGTTGCGGTCGTGGGTCTCGGATCGGGCCCCGTCGATCGAGGTCTGCAGCACGAGCCGGTCGCGCCCGGCGAGGCGGCGCAACTCGGTGAGTTGGCGGCCCTTGAACAGCATGGCGTTGGTCAGCACCACCGTGTCGAGGCGGTCGCTGGCATAGACGATCATGTCGACGATGTGGGGTTCGAGGAAGGGCTCGCCGCCGGTCAGGTAGATCTCGGTGAACCCCTCGGCGACGGCCTCGTCGACCAGGGACCGGAACCGCTCCGGTGACATGGAGCGCCGGCGGGCGGTGGGTGACGAGGCCACCGAGCAGTACCCGCAACGCAGGTTGCAGTGGAAGTTGGTGTAGACCCACAGGCGGGGCGGGAACAGCGGCGAGCCGAACAGCGGCACCACCGGCAGCCCGTCGTCGACCACCTCGGGGGCATCGGCCCAGCCCACGCCGTCGGCGGCGAAGCCCCGCGGCACGGCGCTGCGGTAGAGCTGGTAGCGGCCTCTCGATCGCTCCAGCGGGGGCACCACCTCGAGGCAGGTGGTCCACCAGCCGCTCTCGACGGTCTCCACGAAGGGCTCCGGCAGCCCCGCAGCCCGCATGGAGGCGGCGTGGGCCTGCCAGTCGTAGGCCAGGGGCACCAGCTCCGCCTCGGCCCGGCCGTCGTCGAGGTCGAGGACGGCGTACCAGACCTCCCGGCGCCCGTCGTTGGCCGGGCGCCCCAGCGCCCCGACGTTCACCACCAGGCAGCCGTCGACCCGCTTCTGCCACGGCAGGCCGGTATGGGTGCAGCACAGCACGTCGGCGCCGCTGGTCTTGACCCGCAGGCGCACCTCGTCGTCGTCGAGCGACTCCCAGAAGAAGTCGTTGAGCACGAGCGGCGAGCCGTGGACGAAGTGGAGGTCGAGGCCTTCCACCGTCTCACGGTGCTCGGTCGGCAGCGTCCGCATCCACGCGGCGAACTCGGCGCTGGTGTGGGCCTTGGTGAAGTCGTAGATGAGCTGGGCGAACTCGTTGTCGCGGGGATCGAGGTAGCCGCAGCCGCAGTCGTCGTCGCCCCGGCCGATGGCCACGTCGTAGTTGCCGGCGATGCACTCGACGCCGTTGTCGACCAGCAAGGGCCAGACCGCATCCGGTTCGGCGCCGAAGCCTCCGAGGTCGCCGAGGCAGAACAGGCGCTCGCAGCCCCTGCGGCGGGCGTCGTCGAGGAAGGCCCGCAGGGCGTAGGGGTTGGAGTAGACGCCGCCACACACCCCGATCCGCATTCCGCCCGAGGCTACAACCGCCGTTTGAGGACGACTCAACCCACGTTAGAGCGATGCCGTGTCCACCGCCGCCTCGTCGCTACTGTGACGCGGTGACCGCCGACCGCCGCTGGCGCCTGTGCGACGCCGACTGGAACCACTGGCCGGACGGGCTCGACGACCAGGCCGTCTGGGCGGCGGCGGCGGCCGGGGGCCTCGAGGGCATCGAGCTGGGGGTCTACCGGGCCGACGACGAGCTGGCCCCGGTGCGCCTCGAGCGGGTGCGCCGGCTGGTGGACCAGACCGGGGTGCCGGTGGCGATGCTGCTGCTGTCGCTGCCCGCCGGACGGTGGCCTGGCGGGGCGCTGTCGTCACCGGCGACGGCGGCGATGGTCGCCGACGAGGCCGGGCAGGTGGCGAGGGCCGCCGCCGGGTTCGGGCTCGACACCATCGGCCTGTGGCCGGGTGCCGACGCGCCGGGCGGGGCGTGGGAGCGGGAGGCCTTCGTCCAGGGGCTGGCTCGGGTGGCGGAGGCGGTGGCCGCCAACGGGGCACGGGTGGCGCTCGAGTACAAGCCGGACACGGCGGTGGCCACCTCGGTCGACGCCCTGGCCCTGTGCGACGTTGTGCCCGGCGTCGGCGTGCTGGTCGACACCAGCCATGCCTACGCCGCCGGGGAGGACCCCGCCGAGGTGGTGAGGCTGGTGGGGGAGCGGCTCTGCCACGTCCACCTGGGTGACGCCGTCGAGGGGGGCGCCGACGACGACCTGCCGGTGGGGCGCCTCCACGACTTCGGGGCCTTCACCACCGCTCTGGCCGAGGTCGGCTACGCCGGCGCCGCGTCCTTCGACCTGTACGGAGCGGTGTGCGCCGGCGTGGCCACCGGCGCCGCCGCGGTGGCCGAGAGCCGCGCCCACCTCATGGGCGTCACCGCCCGGCCGTGAGCGTCCACCGGTGAGGGCCGTCGTCGCCTACCGGCCGGGTGACTTCCGCATCGAGGACGTCGCCGAGCCGGCCCGGGACGGAGGCGCGGTGATCGAGGTCGAGGCCGCCGGCGTGTGCGCGGCCGACCGCATGATCTGGCGCGGCGACGGTCCGTGGGACCTGTCGTTCCCCTTCACGCCGGGCCACGAGATCCTCGGCCGGGTGGCCTGGGTGGACGACCTCGGCGCCGAGCGTTGGGGCATCGTGCCCGGCGACCGGGTGACCGCCGAGGTGATGGTGCCCTGTCGCCGGTGCCGCCTGTGCCGGGCCGGGCGAACCAACCTGTGCCGATTCGGCACCCACCTCGGCAGCGGGCTGCCCGGTGCCTTCGCCGAGCGCATGGCGCTACCTCCCGAGGCCGTCGTGCACGAGATGCCCGCCGAGCTGCCCCTGGCCGCCGCCGCCCTGGTCGAGCCGGCCGCCTGCGCCGTGCACGCCGTGCGCCGGGCCGAGCTCGAGGCGGACGACGTCGTCGTCGTCGCCGGGATCGGCTCCGTCGGCGCCGCCGCGCTGGGGGTCGCCCGCGGCCGCTGCCGGCGGCTGGTGGCCGTGGTGTCCTCGCCCGAGCGCGCCGAAGTGGCGTTCGCCCTGGGCGCCCACGACGTGGTGGATGTGTCGTCGTGCGCTCCCGCCGAGGCCGTCGACGCCCTGATGGAGCAGGGCGGCGGCGCCGGACCTGACGTGTTCCTCGACTGCTCGGGCTCGACCGAGGCGGTCGAGCTCGGTCTGGCTGCCGTGGTGCCGGGAGGCCGGGTGGTCCTCTACGGCGTCTACCGGGCCCCGGCCAGCATCGACCTCAACGTCGTGGCGGAGCACAAGGAGCTCGACGTGCGCGGCGGCCACCTCGCCCCCGGTGCGTTCCCCGAGGCTCTCGAGCTGCTGCGCACCGGGGCGATCGACGCCGAGCGCATCGTCACCCACCGCCATCCCCTCGACGGCGTGGTGGCCGCCCTCGAACCGGCTCCCGGGGCCGGGCGCCTCAAGGCCGTCCTCGTCCCGTGACCGGCCACGCCGAGCTGATCGACCAGCTGATCGCCCTCGGGCGCAAGGCCGTGGGCCGGGGACTGGTGCTGGGCTCGGGCGGCAACCTGTCGGCGCGCCTCCCCGGCGCCGACGAGTGCGTGGTGACCGCCAGCGGTACCTGGCTCGACGAGCTCAGCCCCGACGACTTCAGCGTCGTCGCGCTCGACGGTGCCCACCGGGCAGGACATCCCCGGCCGTCGAGCGAGGTGGCGCTGCACCTCCACAGCTACCGGGCCCGCAGCGACGTGAACGCCGTGATCCACCTGCACCCGCAGCTCTCGGTCCTGCTCGACGCGCTCGGCCACCGCATCCGCCTCATCACCATCGACCACGCCTACTACGTCCGGGGCGTGGCCACCGTTCCCTACATCGCCTCGGGCACCGAGGAGCTGGCGGTGGCCGGGGCGGCTGCCCTGGCCGACGCCGACGCCGTCATCCTCGGCCACCACGGCTGCTCCGTGGTCGGCGCCACCGTCGAGGAGGCCCACAAGCGGGCGGCCAACCTGGAGGAGGCGGCCACCGCCACCTACCGGGCCCTGCTGCTGGGCGACACGACCACCGTGTGCCCACCCGAGTACCTGGAGCGGATCCGCCGGCTCGAGGCCGAGGCCGTCGAGGCCGGGGGAGCGGCCGCCACGCCGCCGCCGCCGTGACCGTTCTTTGTCGCGTTGACCACCGCAGCGGTGGCGGACGCGACAAAGAAGGGGGGTGGTGAGGGGGTGAGTACCCCGCTCGCCGCCGGGCTCGACATGGGGGGGTCGGCGGTCAAGGCCTGGGTGGCCGAGGTGGGGGGCACGGTGGTGGCCGAGGCGGTGGAGCCGGTGACCACCTCACGACCCCGGCGCCACACCGCCGAGCTCGACCCGGGGGCGTGGTGGGCCGCCGCCCGCCGGTCGCTGCGCGCGGCGGTGGCGCTGGCCGACCGGCGACCGGCCGACTACGTCGGCGTCACCGCCTCGTCGCTGCGCCAGGGGTTCGTGCTCACCGACGGCAGCGACGAGCTGGGCCCAGGCGTGCTCAACAGCGACCGGCGGGGGGCCGATCAGCTCGACCGCCTGCGCACCGACGTGGGGGTCGACACCCTGTACCGCACCACCGGGCACTGGCCGGCGCCGGAGCTGACCCTTCCCAAGCTCCTCCACCTCGCCGGCGCCGAGCCCGGGCGGTGGCGGGCCGCGAGGCAGCTGCTGTTCGTCCACGACTGGGTGCTGTGGAGGTTGTCGGGCGAGGCCCGCACCGAGGCGTCCTACGCCTGCGCCGGTCAGATGGCCGATGTGGCCCGGCGTGCCTGGGCCACCGATCTGCTCGACGCGCTCGGCCTGCGGACCGAGAAACTGGCGCCGTTGGTCGAGGCGGGCGCCGTGGTGGGGCGTCTGACCGACGGCGAGGTGGGTCTGCCGCTCGGCCTGCCCGTTGTTGCCGGAGGCGGCGACACCCAGTTGGCGGCCATGGGCGCCGGTGGGCTGGCCGACGGGGTGATCACCGTGGTGGCGGGGTCGAGCACGCCGGTGCAGGCGGCCACGCTCGCGCCGCCCGACGACCCGCTGCGCCACCCCTGGGTCTCGACCCACCTCGCCCCCGGGCGCTGGGCGGTGGAGACCAATGCCGGCTATCCCGGCACCATGTTGGGATGGCTGGCAGCCACCGTGGGCTGCGACCCGTCCACGGTCTGGGCCCAGGCCGCCCACAGCCGCCCGGGCGCCGGTGGGGTGACGGCGGTGGTCGCCGTGCCGACGTGGAGCGAGGAAGGGTGGGCCACCAAGGCGCCCAACGCCGTCCTCGGCGTGACGCCGTCGACGACTCGTGCCGACGTGGCCCGGGCCTTCGTCGAGGCGCACGCCTACGCCGTGCGGGCCAACGTGGCCGACCTCGAGCGGGTGCTGGGTGCTCCGGCGTCCAGGGTGGTGCTCACCGGCGGCGGCGCCCGCCAACCCGATCTGGCCCGTCTCCTGGCCGACGTCACGGGGAGCCCGGTCACCGTTCCGGCCGTGGGTCAGCCGGCCGCCCTGGCCGGGTCCGACCTCGTGGCCCGTGCCTGCGGCATCGACGCGGCGACGCCCGACCAGCACGGCGAGGTCGTGCCCGCCGGGGACCCCGCCCCCTACGAGGAGCCCTACCGGCGCTACCTGCACGCCCACGCCACCTTGCGCGCCGGCCTGCCCGAGGTGGACCGATGAAGGCGTTGGTCACCGCCGAGCTGAGCGTGGAGGGCCACGCCCGACTCGAACGCCTCGGCTACACCGTGGTGCAGGACGGCTGGGGCGTCACCCGCCAGGTGCTCGACGGCGAGGCGCTGGTGGCCGCCGGCGCCGGGGCGTCGCTCCTGGTGGTCGAGATCGAGGCCGTCGACGAGGAGGTCCTCGACGCCCTGCCGGAGGTGGGCATCGTCGCCTCGGCCCGCGGCGTGCCCACCAACGTCGACCTGGCGGCGGCGAGCGCCCGGGGCATCCCGGTGCTGCACACGCCCGGGCGCAACGCCGCCTCGGTCGCCGACTTCACCATCGGGCTCATCGTCGCCGAGTGCCGCTCGCTGGCCCGCGGCCAGGACCACCTCCGCCGGAGAGGCTGGGACGTCGACGGCGAGCTTCCCTACCTCCACTTCCGTGGACCCGAGCTGGCCGGGCGCACCCTCGGCCTGGTCGGCTACGGCGCGGTGGGGCGCGAGGTCGCCCGCCGGGCGGCAGGAGGCTTCGACATGCGGGTGCTGGCCAGCGACCCGTTCGTGGCCCAGATCGAGTCGCCGGTCGAGGCGGTTTGCCTCGATCGACTTCTCGCCGAGAGCGACGTCGTGAGCCTCCACTGCCCCCTCACGCCGGCCACCACCGGCCTCATCGGCGAGCGGCAGCTGGCGTCGATGCGCCCCGGCGCGGTCCTGGTGAACACGGCGCGGGCGGCTGTGGTCGACGAGGCCGCCCTGGTCGCAGCCCTGGCGGCAGGAACGATCGCAGGCGCCGCCCTCGACGTCTTCTGGACCGAGCCGCTGGCCCCGTCGCACCCCTTGCTGGCGCTCGGCAACGTGACGCTCACGCCGCATTTGGCCGGAGCCTCGAACGACGTGGTGTCCCGCCACAGCGCCATGATCGTCGATGATGTGGAGGCTCTCCTGGCCGGACGCCGTCCCCGGTTCCTGGCCAATCCCGATGTCCGGCCCGGACTCCGCCAGACGGGTCGCCGGTCACCATCCGACAGGGATGACCGCTCGGGCTCCTAACCTGGGAGCACCCCCCACAGTCAACCAAGGGAGCCACCATGATCAAGCGCAACGCCCCGTCCAAGAACGGCAAGCTCAAGGCGAGCTTCGTCCTGCCGCTGTCGGAGACGCCCGAGCCGGTGTCGGTGCTCGGCGACTTCAACTCCTGGGACCCGCTCGCCCACCCGCTGAAGAAGCGCGCCAACGGCACCCGCAGCGCCACGGTCGAGCTCGAGCCCAGCGCTCGCTACGCCTTCAAGTACCTGAGCGGGAGCGGTACGTGGTTCAACGATCCCGAGGCCGATGCCCACGACGTCAACGAGTACGGCGAGACCAACTCCGTGCTCACCACCTAGAAGAACCCCGTTGTCGGATCCCCGGGTCACCGAGTTGCTGGGGCGCACACCCCGGGCGGCCTTCGAGGTCGTGGTGCGCTCGTGCGAGGGCGAACCGGTGGTCATACGCAACGCCCCACTTCTCGACGACGGCACGCCCATGCCGACCCGGTACTGGCTGGTCGGGCATGGCCACCGTCGGGCCGTGAGCCGCCTGGAGTCCACGGGTGGCGTGCGGGCCGCCGAGGAGGCAGTCGCTCCCGACGCTCTGGCTGACGCCCATCGGCGCTATGCCGCCGAGCGTGACCGTGCGCTGCCGCCCGACCATGCCGGGCCTCGGCCCGACGGAGGCGTGGGTGGGACGCGCCGCGGCGTCAAGTGCCTCCACGCGCACTACGCCTGGTACCTCGCCGGTGGCGACGACCCGGTGGGCCGCTGGGTGGCGGAGCGGCTGGAGGACGTCAGGCGGTGACGGCGCAGGCCGTGGCCGCCATCGACTGCGGCACCAACTCCACCCGGCTGCTGGTGGCTCGCCCCGGAGACGGAGGTCACTGGGAGACCCTGGAGCGCAGCATGGCCATCACCCGCCTCGGTGCGGGCGTGGGTGCCTCCGCCACGCTGGCACCGGCAGCCATCGCCCGGACCGTCGAGGTGCTGCAGAGCTACCGCAGCGTGCTCGACCGCCACGGCGTGGAGCGGCTGCGGATCACCGCCACGTCGGCGGCGCGCGACGCCGTCAACCGCAACGAGCTCTTCGACGCCGCCGACACGCAGGACCAGGCTGGTCAGCTGCTCGTGTGCCGCCGCCGCACGCTCGACCGCCTCGCTGTGCTCGCGCACCAGCCGGTTGGCTGCCGCCAGTTCGGCGACCGCCTCCTGGGTCTCGCCGTACAGGCGGGCGTTCTCGATCGCGACCATCGCCTGGGCCGCCAGGAGCTCGGCTTTGGCGAGATCACGCTCCTGGAACGCCTCGGGGTTGCGCGAGCTGCCGAAGCAGATGACGCCAATCGTCTCCCGATGGCGGATGAGCGGCACCGCGAGCAGGCACTGGTGACGGAGCATGACCGTCAGGGCAGCCGCCACGGCATTGGTCCGGTCTGAGGCGGTCGAGAACTCCATCACGTCGAGGAAGGCGTTGACCGCCTCCAGCCCCTCGCCGATCCGGGGCGCCGGGCCGACGTACGAGACCCGCTTGCCCGGGCCGCCGTCGTGGTATCCTGGGCGAGCCGGGCGGAAGTCGTCGAGGTAGTAGGGCGTCCCGACAACCTCGTCCACGGGGCGGAACT
>JAHWJH010000038.1:19851-22080 GCA_019348555.1 Actinomycetota bacterium | reverse complement strand
GACGGCTCCTTCGTCCCCGGGGTCTCAGGGCCCGACGGCGAGGTCAAGCCAGGCCAGACCTGGACCTACCGGCTGCGGGCGATCCGCGAGTCCGAGGGGGTGTGGCCCTACCACGACCACGGACCGAACATGCACCACGCGATCGAAGAGGGGATGTACGGCGCGCTGTCGATCATCGGGCGCAAGGATCGCTGGCCGGACCGCGAGTTCGTCGTCTTCTTCAACTCCACGCACGACTTCGAGACGGTCAACAACCGCGCCTTCATCAACAACACGCCGACCTTCCGCGCGCGCGTCGGCGAGCTCGCGCTCGAGCTGCGTCTTGCGATCGACGAGCGCGAGCGACGACTTGCGCTCCGCCGCGAGCTCGCGCTGTGCCGTCTCGAGCTTCGTGCTGAGGTCCTTCTGCGTGGCGTCGAGCTTCGACGCGAGCTCCTTCTGTGCGGCTTCGAGCTTGTCGGCGAGCTCCTTGCGGATCGCTTCGCTGCGGCCTTCCGCCTCGCTGACCTTGTCCTCGGCCGCCTTGATCGCCGCCGCCGAATTCGCGTTCGCGCCTTCGGCTTGCTGCGCGCGGCGCACCAGCTCCGCCAGCTCGGCCGGCTCGGCGGACAGCTGGTGGTCACGGAACGCGGAGAAGTCGTGGCGCAGGGTCACGTGCTTCTCGAGCACGCGTGCCCCGGCCGCCACCGCCGCCAGGGCGTCGATGGGCCGAGGCGGCGGCTCGTGCGACGGGTACCAGCTGAGCACGAAGGGGATCTCCTCGCCCTCGGCCACGGTGAACTCGGCGACGGTGCGCAGGTCCTCGCCGCGCAGCTCCACCGGCGTGGCCACGCACAGCCCGTCGGGGCCGCCCACCGCGCACGTGCGCTCGTCGATGCGACGCACCCAGGGCACGGTGGAGCCGTAGTCGAAGCGGATCACCAGCTCGGTGCGCATGTCGACCCTCCCCGCCTCGCCTCTGACCACCCGCACCACGTCGGGGAGACCGTCGCGCGGGGGCATGCAGTCGATCACCGTGACCGCTCCGCTGGCGGTCTCGAAGCGGGTCTCGAGCACCAGCCCGCCCGAGCGGTAGTCGCGGCGGCTGCAGCGGCGACCGTCGGCCGGACCGAGCAGCCAGCGGCCGTGCTCGGGCGTGCCCAGCAGAGCGGCGAAGCAGGCGGGGGAGTCGAAGCGGGGAAGGCACAGCCAGTCGATCGAGCCGTGCGCCGACACCAGCGCCGCCGACTCGGTGTCGCCGAGCAGGGCGTAGTCCTCCAGAGGCGACGACATGCCGCCCGGCCTACCCCCGGAGCAGCTCGGCGACCCGGAAGGCAAGGTCGAGGCTCTGGCGGGCGTTGAGGCGGGGGTCGCACATGGTCTCGTAGCGCTGGTCGAGGTGGGAGTCGAGGATCTCCTCCGCCCCGCCCAGGCACTCGGTGACGTCGTCACCGGTGAGCTCCACGTGGACGCCTCCAGGCCAGGTGCCCTCCGAGCGGTGGGCGGCGAAGAAGCCGGCGATCTCTGCCAGGACGTCGTCGAGGTGGCGGGTCTTGCGCCCGCCGGTCGAGGTGAAGGTGTTGCCGTGCATGGGGTCGCACGCCCACACCACCGGGTGGCCGGCTTCGCGCACGGCCGCCAGCAGGGGAGGCAGTGCCCGCTCCACGTCGGCGGCGCCCATGCGGGTCACCAGCGTGAGACGTCCTGGGATCCGGTCGGGGTTGAGCACCCGGCTCTCGGGTGTCGGGCCAGCGATCAGCGGGGTCGAAGGCGCTCCCTCGGCCGGTCTCCACCGACCACCAGTCGTTCGAGGGCAGGGCGGTCGATCTTGCCGATGGGGGTACGAGGGATCGCGTCGACCACGCACAACTCGTCCGGCAGCTTGTGGCGGGCCAGGCTGGTGCCGAGGAAGGAGCGCAGCTCGTCGAGGTCGGGCGGGTCGCCGTCGCTGGCGACGACGCAGGCACAGGTGGCCTCCCCGAGGACGGGGTCGGGGGTGGCGATCACCGCGGCGTCGGCAACGCCAGGGTGGCGGACCATGGCCACCTCGACCTCGCCCGGTGACACCTTGAGCCCGCCCCGGTTGACCACCTGCTTCAGGCGCCCGAGCACGAAGACCCGGCCATCGTCGTCGATGCGGCCGAGGTCGCCGGTGTGGTACCAGCCACTCGTGGCCACCGGCGGACGGCGCCAGTAGCGTACGGGAGCGGCCGCCCGGAAGGCGATCTCGCCGATCTCCCCTCGGGGCAC
>JAHWJH010000038.1:0-19753 GCA_019348555.1 Actinomycetota bacterium | reverse complement strand
ACCATCGTCGTCGATGCGACCGAGGTCGCCGGTGTGGTACCAGCCGCTCGTGGCCACCGGCGGACGGCGCCAGTAGCGTACGGGAGCGGCCGCCCGGAAGGCGATCTCGCCGATCTCCCCTCGGGGCAACGGGGTGTGGTCGTCGGGGTCGAGGACGGCCACCGTGCCTTCGGCCGACGTTCCCTCCTGCCGTTGAACGCCAGGCTGCTCACCGAGTCTTGCTCGATGTCCCGTAAGTCGGTGGTCTCGGTGGTGAAGCCCTCGCTACAGCCGTACACCCGGGCAGCTCTGCCCAGCCGCTCGTAGACCTGCGCAACCAGGTCGGGAAGAAGGTTGGCGGCGGCGGAGACGACACACCGGTGGGTGCTTACGTCGTCGCCCTCGTCGAGCTGGCGGATGATCAACGTGAGTTGGTCGGGCATGCCCGGGAGCACAGTGACCCGCTCCTGGGCGACCAGTCGCAGGGCGCCACGGGGTGAGAAGCGATCGAGCAGGAGCACGCGGCAGCGCGGGCTGAAAGGAGATCCCCCGGTGGCGGGCGAAGCGGCTCGGCGAGGGCTCGGGTGGAAGTTCCGCCGTCAAGAGGCTCGTGCACCGCCTCGCACCTGCAGCTCTACCGTGGGCGAGGGGGGACTTGAACCCCCACATCCTTTCGGACACAGGAACCTGAATCCTGCGCGTCTGCCAATTCCGCCACTCGCCCGAGCGCCAGGGCGCCAGGGTAGCCCGCACGGTGTGCGTCCGTTCCGGCGAAACGGCGCTGGGTACAATCCGGCCCGTGGGACTCACGGGCTTCGAGCGACGACTGGAGCGGTTGGTGGAAGGCGCCTTCGCCCGGGCCTTCAAGAGCTCCCTCAAGCCCGTCGAGCTGGGCCGTCGCCTGGTGCGCGAGATGGACCACCAGCGCACGGTCAACGTGCAGGGCGCCATGGCCGCTCCCAACGACTTCACCGTCACGGTCGGCCCCGAGGACCATGCCCAGTTCGCCGAGATCGGCGACAGCCTCACGCAGTCGTTGGCCGAGGCCGCACGCGACCACGCCCGCGACGAGGGGTACGCCTTCATGGGCCCTGTCGAGGTGCACCTCGAGGTCGATCCCGAGCTCGGCGCCGGCTCGTTCAGCCTCTCCGCTCGCTTCAAGGAGGGTGTGGCCGGTACCGCCGGCGGCTCGCTGGTGCTGGGCGACGGGACCCGGATCGCCCTGGCCGACGCCGTGGCCACGATCGGTCGATCGCCAGACTGCACCGTGCACCTGCCCGACACGAGCGTCAGCCGCCGCCATGCCGAGCTGCGCCCATCGGGCGGCGGCTGGGCACTCGTCGATGCCGGGTCCACCAACGGCACCAGGGTCAACGGTGCCACCGTCACCGAGCGGCGCCTCAAGGATGGTGACGTCATCACCGTCGGCGACGTCCAGTTGCGCTTCGAAGCGTCGTAGCCCGACGTGCCCGAGTCCCTGCTGGCCATCCTCAAGCTCTGTGCCCTGGCGCTGCTGTACCTCTTCTTCTTCCGGGTGATCCGTGCGGTGTGGGCCGAGGTGCGCACACCCTCGGTGGTCGCCGCCTCCGGCTCCGCTGGGCCAGCGGCGCGGGCGCCGGCCCGCCGGGACGCCCGGGGGTCCGCCAAGCTCGCGGTGTTGGAGCCCCCCGAGCTCATGGGTCGCGCCTACGGGCTCGGTGACGAGCTCACCGTCGGGCGGGCCGCCGGATGCCAGGTCACCCTCGACGACAGCTACGTCTCGCAGCTCCACGCCCGGATCTTCGCCCGCGACGGCGTGTTCTACGTCGAGGATCTCGGCTCCACCAACGGCACGTTCCTCAACTCCCAGAAGGTGTCGGCGCCAGTGGCGATGAAGCGGGGCGACCGGCTGCGCATCGGCTCCACGGTCATGGAGCTGACCGGATGACCTCCCTGCGCTCCGGCGCCGCCACCGACACGGGCCAGGTCCGGGCCAACAACCAGGACGCCGTGCTCGTCGCCGAGCCGGTGTTCGCCGTCGCCGACGGCATGGGTGGCCACGTCGCCGGTGAGATCGCCAGCCAGGTGGCGGTCGAGTCGCTGCAACAGGCCCGGGCCACCTCCCGCCAGGAGTTGGTCGATGCGGTGCGGTCGGCGAACCGGGCGGTGTGGCAGCGTGCCGCCGCCGAGCCGGAGCTCCGGGGCATGGGCACCACCTTGTGCGTGGTCGCCCTGGTGCCTGCCGCCTCCGAAGCGCACGACGGTGACACCGGCGAGCGGATCATCGTGGCCAACGTGGGTGACTCGAGGGTCTACCAATTCCACGACGGTGACCTCGACCAGATCACCGACGACCACAGCCTGGTGGAAGACCTCGTGCGCGAGGGCCGGCTGTCGCCCGCCGAGGCCCGCACCCATCCGCAGCGGAACATCCTCACCCGGGTGCTCGGCAACGAGCCCGAGGTCGAGGTCGACTCCTGGGAGATCATCCCTCACCACGGAGACCGGTACGTGCTCTGCAGCGACGGCCTGTTCAACGAGGTCGACGACGACCGCATCGCCGCCGTGCTGCGGCGCCTGGCCGACCCCGAGGAGGCCGCCCACGAGCTGGTGACGCTGGCCAACCAGCGAGGTGGCCGCGACAACGTGAGCGTGGTCGTGGTCGACGTGGTCGACGACGGCGCCGAGCGCCGGGCGGGACGCGCAGCCACAACGACGGCGTCGACGACTGCCATCACCCCCGCCTTGTCGGCCTCGCTCGCCGGCACGTCGCTTCCTACGCCGGTGCCGCCTCCGGCGCACACGACCGCGGCCGTCCCGGCCGTAGACGCCTCCTCTCCGCCCGGCGGTGCCCCGCCACCGCCACCCCAGCGCTCCTCACGCCGCTTGACCTGGCGTTCGCTGCTGTTCGTCTTCAGCCTCCTCATCGTGCTCGGGGGTGCCGCCGCCGCCGTGGTGTGGTTCGCCCGCAGCACCTACCACGTGGGCGTCGACGACGAGCAGGTCGCCATCTTCCGGGGCCGGCCGGGAGGTCTGCTGTGGATCCAACCCACGCTCGCCGAGCGCACTCCACTCAGCCTCGACGACGTCCCACCCGCCCGACGGGCGGCGGTCACCTCCGGCAAGGAGGAGCCCTCGCTGGTCGAGGCCCGGCGCTACGTCGCCAGCCTTCGAGAGCAGGCCGAGGCCGAGCGGCGGCGTACCACGACGACCACCACGTCGACCACGATCGCCAACGGCGACCCCACCGCCCCCGGCGCTCCTGGCGCCCCCACCACCACGACCACGTCGATATCGGTGGCGAGGCCCGGATGATGCCCGCGCTACGGCGCAACACCGAGCTCGGGCTGATCCTGCTCGGGATCGTCATCACCGCCGCCACCTACACCCTGGCCAGCCTCGGCACCACCGCCAACCTGCCCGCCGACATCGGTCCTTTCCTGGGGGTGGTGCTGGCCCTGCTGGCCGGCGCCCACGTGGCGACCCGGCGCCTCGCCCCCGCCGGCGACGGCGTGCTGCTTCCCCTGGCAGGGCTGCTCAACGGCCTCGGCTACGTGTGGATCGCCCGACTCAATGAAGACCTCGCCGCCCTCCAGGCCACGTGGACGGCGGTGGGCATCACCGCCTTCGTCACCACCCTGGTCGTGGTGCGACGCGCCCGCGACCTCGAGCGCTACCGCTACACGTTCATGCTGATCGGCGTCGCCTTGCTGCTCATGCCGCTCCTGCCGGTGATCGGCAAGGAGGTCAACGGTGCCCGCATCTGGGTGGGCCTCGGCCCGGTCAGCTTCCAGCCCGGCGAGTTCGCCAAGATCATTCTCGCCATCTTCTTCGCCTCCTACCTGGTCGAGAAGCGTGAGGTGCTCGGCATGGCCGCCACCCGGATCGGGCCGCTCACCCTGCCCGAGCTGCGCCACTTCGGCCCGGTGGTCCTGGCCTGGGGGGCCTCGCTGGTGGTCATGACCGCCCAGCGCGACCTCGGCTCGTCGTTGCTGTTCTTCGCCCTCTTCGTGGTCATGCTGTGGGTCGCCACCGAGCGGGCGTCGTACCTGGCGGTCAGCGGGGTGCTGTTCGCCGCCGGGGCCTTCGCTGCCTGGAGCGTGTTCAGCCACGTCCAGCAGCGCATCTCGGTGTGGATCGACCCCTGGGCCGACGCCACCGGACAGGGCTACCAGGTGGCGCAGTCGACCTTCGCCCTGGCGTGGGGAGGAGTCGCCGGCACCGGACCGGGCCTCGGCACGCCCGACCGCATCCCGCTCATCGAGACCGACTTCATCTTCGCCGCCATCGGGGAAGAGTTCGGCCTGCTCGGTGCCACCGCCGTGCTCATCACCTTCATGCTCATGATCGGCAGCGGGCTGCGCATCGCCCTGCGCGCTCAGCTGCCGTTCAACAAGCTCCTGGCGTCGGGGCTCACTGCCATCCTCGGCATCCAGTCGTTCATCATCATCGGTGGCGTCATCCGGCTGGTGCCGCTCACCGGGATCACCTTGCCCTTCGTCTCCTACGGGGGGTCGTCGCTGATCGCCAACTACGTGCTGCTCGCGCTGCTGATCCGCATCTCCGACGACGAGGCCGAGGCCGAGGTCGCCGGTGTTGCCGGTGCCCAGCCCCGTGCCGTCCGGGCGTGAACCGCCAGATCCGCCGGCTCGGCGTCGGCCTGCTGGTGCTCTACGCCGCCCTGTTCGTGCAGCTCAACGTCATCCAGGTCCTGCGGGCCGACAGCTACAACGACAACCCCAACAACACCCGCGCCATCGTCCGCGACTTCAACCAGCCTCGGGGCCAGATCGTGGCCGCCGACGGTACCGTGCTGGCCCACTCGGTACCCATCGAGGGCGGCCAGTTCGAGCGACGCCGGGAGTACCCCGAAGGTGAGCTGTTCGGCCACGTCACCGGCTACTTCTCGTTCGTCGCCGGGGCCGACGGGGTGGAGCGCACCTACAACGACGCGCTGGCCGGGCGCGAGGGCGCCACGTCGGTCGACGACCTCGGCGAGCTGCTGCTGGGGGAATCGCGTATCGCCGACGTGAGCCTCACCATCCCCGCCGAGGTGCAGCGGGTGGCCCGCGACACCCTCGGCGACCGGCGGGGCTCGGTGGTGGCGCTCGACCCCCGCGACGGCGCCGTGCTGGCCCTGTGGAGCTTCCCGAGCTACGACCCCACGCTCATCTCCTCGGTCGACATCGACGCCGCCCAGCAGGCCCGCACCGACCTGTTGGCCAGCGAGGCCAACCCCCTGCTGGCCCGCAGCTTCCGGGAGACCTACTTCCCGGGATCGACGTTCAAGGTGGTGACGGCCTCCGCCGGCCTGGCCAGCAACGCCGTCGACGTCGACTCGCCGTCGTACCCCTCCACCACCGAGTACGTCCCACCGCTCACCACCAACCCCATCAACAACTTCGGCGGCAGCACCTGCGGCGGGACGCTGTTCGACATCCTTCGGGTGTCGTGCAACACCGCCTTCGCCCAGATGGGCGTCGATGTCGGAGCGGGAGCGCTGGTCGGCCAGGCGGAGGACTTCGGGTTCGACGACACCCCCCCGATCGACCTCCCGGCTGCGGTCGCCTCCCCCATCGGCGACGTGGCGTCGTTCGACCAGAACACCCCGGTCCTGGCCATGACCGCCATCGGGCAGAACGCCGTGCGGGCCACCCCGCTGCAGATGGCGCTGGTGGCCGCCGGCATCGCCAACGGAGGCCAGGTCGTCACCCCCCACGTGATGGGCGAGATCCGTGGCCAGGACGGACAGGTGGTGCGGCGCTGGGAGCCGTCGCCGTGGACCCGTGCCACCAGCCCGCAGGTGGCGGCCACCGTGCGCGACGCCATGGTCGAGGTGGTCGAGCAGGGGACGGCGACGCGCCTCGCCGTGCCGGGAGTGGCCACCGCCGGCAAGACCGGCACGGCCCAGCTGGGCAACGGGCTCTCCCATGCCTGGATCATCGGCTTCGCTCCGGCCGAGGCTCCCCGGGTGGCGGTGGCCGTCATCGTCGAGGCGCAGCCCGGAGCCAGCGAGCAGACCGGCGGCCGTGTGGCCGCTCCGATCGCCCAGGCGGTGCTGAGCGCCGCTCTCCAGGCGACGGCGTAGTCTGAGGCGCCATGCCGGACCAGGACAAGCGGGTGTTCAACGCCCGCTACGAGCTACACCGTCGCATCGCCCGGGGCGGCATGGCCGACGTGTTCCTCGCCCGCGACTCCCTGCTCGACCGGCCGGTGGCGGTCAAGGTGCTGTTCCCGGAGTTCGCCACCGACCCGACCTTCGTGCAGCGCTTCCGGCGGGAGGCCCAGGCCGCCGCCAACCTCAGCCATCCCAACATCGTCTCGGTCTACGACTGGGGCGAGGAGGGCGGCACCTACTTCATCGTGATGGAGTACGTCGAGGGGCCGAGCCTGGCGCAGCTCATACGCGACGAAGGGCGCATCGAGCCGGAGCGGGCGGCCGACATCACCGCTGACGTCGCCGCCGCCCTGGGCTTCGCTCACCGCAACGGCGTCGTGCACCGTGACGTGAAGCCGGGCAACGTGATCATCTCCCCCAACGGACAGGTCAAGGTCGCCGACTTCGGCATCGCCCGGGCGGTGTCGACCCAGGAGAACCTCACCCAGGCGGGCACGGTGATGGGCACGGCCACTTACTTCTCTCCCGAGCAGGCCCGGGGTGAGGCCGTTGACCCCCGCAGCGACGTCTACTCCCTGGGGGTCGTGCTCTACGAGATGCTCACCGGGCGACCGCCGTTCACCGGCGACAGCCCGGTGGCCGTGGCCTACAAGCACGTTCAGGAGACGCCGCAGCCGCCCCGGGCCCGCAACCCCCGCATTCCCGGGGCCCTGGAGGCCATCGTGCTCCAGGCCATGGCCAAGGACACCGCCGAGCGTTACGCCTCGGCCGAGGACCTCCGCAGCGACCTCGGCCGTTTCCGCCAGGGCAGTCCGGTGTCGGCCCAGACGGTGGCGGCGGCACCCCTGGCCGCGGAACCGACCCGGGCGGTCGCTTCGCCGCTGCTCGACCCCGGCGCCACCCGGGCGATCCCCGCCGCCGCCGCCGGTACGGGGGCCACCCAGGTGCTGTCGCGCCAGGAGGAGCACTATCTCGACGAGCCTCCACGACGGACCAACACCGCCTTCATCGTGGTGCTCGTGGTGATGCTGGCCCTCCTCGCCGGCCTGTTGATCCTCCTCGCCACCCGGCTCGGTGTGACCGACGGTGGCGGCGAGGTGGCGGTGCCGAACGTCGAGGGTCAACCTCAGGACCGGGCCCGCACCATCCTCGAGGACGCCGGGCTGGAGGTGTCGCTGCGCAGTGAGGAGAACCCCGATGTCCCCGAAGGGGAGGTGTTCGCCCAGGACCCGCCGGCCGGCACCGTGGTCCAGGAGGGTGACACCGTCACCATCACCGCCAGCTCAGGGGCGACGCCGGTGGCGGTGCCCCGGGTGGTCGGGCTACGCGAGCTGGAGGCCGACGGACGCCTCGACGCCGTCGGGCTGGTGGGCGACTTCCGGCCCGAGGAGAGCGACGACGTCGCCGCCGGCATCGTCATCTCCCAGGACCCTGCCGAGGGCGACATGGTCGCCCCCGAATCGACGGTGGTGGTGCGGGTGTCCAGCGGTCCGGACACGGTCCCGGTCCCGCCGGTGGTCAACCTCAGCCAGGCCGACGCCACCAACCTGCTCACCAGGGCGGGCTTCCGCACCGAGGTCCGCCAGCAGAACGCCGACCTGCCGGCGGGCACGGTGGTGGCCACCCAGCCCGGCCCGGGCACCGAGGCCCCCGAGGGCAGCACGGTCGTGATCGTCGTCTCCACCGGCCCCGCCACCACGACCACCGAGGCCACCACCACGACCACCACCGAGGCCACGACGACCACGACGCGCCCGACGACCACCATCACCCTCCCGAGGAGGGAGAGCACCACGACGACGTCGACCTCCGGGACCGACTAGGAGCGACAGCCTGCCGATCGCTCAGCCGGCGGCGGCGGAGGCAGAGGCGGTGCGGGCGGTGCGGGCCAGGAAGTTGGCCAGCAGGTCGTGGCCAGGCCCGGTGAGGATCGACTCGGGGTGGAACTGCACACCCTCGACGTCGAGGTGGCGGTGGCGCAGCCCCATGATGACGCCGTCGTCGGTCTCGGCGCTCACCTCGAGGACGTCGGGCAGGCTGGCCCGATCGACCACCAGGGAGTGGTAGCGGGTGGCCTCGAACGGCTCGGGCAGCCCGGCGAAGACCCCCCGGCCGTCGTGGTGGACCATCGAGGTGCGCCCGTGGACCACGGCAGGGGCCCGCAGCACCTGTCCGCCGTAGAGCTGGCCGATGCACTGGTGCCCCAGGCAGACGCCGAGGACGGGGACCCGCCCGGCCAGGTGGCCGATCACGTCGTTCGACAGCCCGGCGTCCTCGGGACGGCCCGGCCCCGGCGAGATGAGCACGGCATCGGGTGCCAGCTGGTCGACCTGGTCGAGATCGAGCGAGTCGTGGCGGTACACCAGGGGCGTGGCTCCGAGCTCACCCAGGTACTGGGCCAGGTTGAACACGAACGAGTCGTAGTTGTCGATCACCAGCACCCGGGGACCCATCGAGGCAACGCTAACCGCCGCCCTCCGCCGGGCGACGTGCCCGCAGGGTCAGCCGTCGGAGGTGTCGGCCAGGAGGTGGGAGGCCTTCTCGACGGCGCGGCGGGCGCGGGTGAGGCGCTTCTCGTCGACCGGCAGCTCGGTGCCGCCGGCGTCGATCGACTCGCGCAGGCGCACGATGGCCAGATCGGCGAGCTCCTCGGCGATGCCGTCCAGGCGTTGGCGGATGTCGTCGAACTCCCCTGCCATGGTCGGCACCGTACCCGCCGCACCTCGCCTCGGTCGCCGTCCCTATGCTTCGCCCATGGCCAAGCGAGCACCGCGGACGCGCCGGCCGTCGGGGCGCACGACGCCGAAGGGCACCGGCGGTCGGAGAGCCGCCGCCAGGGGCGCTCCGCCGCCCGACCGCCAGCCTCCGCCGTCGGGGCGCTACACCCCGCCGATTCCCAGGGAGCAGAAGGTCAGCCCCCGGTGGGTGCCGGCGCTGCTGTTCTTCTTCCTGCTCAGCGGGGCCGCCGTCATCGTCCTCAACTACCTGTCGCTGCTGCCCGGCGGTGCCGACAACCGCTACCTGCTGTTGGGGCTGGGCCTCATCAGCGGGGGGTTCGTCACCGCCACCAAGTACCACTGAGGGCCGCCGGCGAAGGGCCCTGTACTTACACCTCTGTCATTCTCCCCAGGTTTGTCCCCAGCCTGGGGAGAACCGCTACTCGGCGGGAACCACGAGCTCCATCTCGTCCATGCAGTGGCGCGGCGGCTCCGGGTCCTCCGACACCGCTGCTTGCACCCGCAGCTCCATCCCACACACGGAGCACCGGTAGGTGAGCTTGACCCGGCGCATCTCGCCCGGGGGCGGGGGCTCGGGCATGGGCCGGGCCAGCGAGCCCAGCACGGCGAAGCCCACCTTGAAGATGAGGTAGCCGGCGACCACGGCCAGCAGCACGTTCACCGCGGTACCCATGGGTGCCGCCGAGCGTACCGGGGGTAGAGCGCCCGCCGTGGCCAGCACCGGGTCACGGATCCACGCCGCCGCCGGAGAGAGCGACGACGGCGACCTCCTGCGTCCGGCCGGCTGACGGGCGTTACTGCCCCGAGCGGCCGCCCAGGTGCTCGGCCAGGAAGCGTTCCATGGCCCGATAGAGATCGAGGCGGTTCTCCGGGTTGGCGAAGCCATGACCCTCGTCGTCTTTGACCAGGTACTCGACGTCGACTCCCCGCTCGGACAGGGCGGCCACGATCTGGTCGGCCTCCTGCTTGGTGACCCGCGGGTCGTTGGCCCCCTGGACGACCAGGAGCGGGGTGCGGATGGCGTCGACCCGGCTCATCGGCGACCGCGCCCACAGGTCGGCCACGACCTCCTCGTTGGGCTCGTCCTCCGTACCGGGGTCGCCCACGAAGCGGAACCACGACCCCTGGAGGAACGGGCGCCAATAGGGCGGGAACGACCGCACCAGGGTGACGAGGCTCGACGGGCCCACGTAGTCGATGGCGGCGGCGAAGACGTCGGGCGTGAAGGTGACACCGACCAGGGCGGCGTAGCCGCCGTAGGAGCCCCCGTAGATGGCCACGCGCTTCGGGTCGGCGATGCCCTCGGACACGGCCCAGTCGACGGCGTCGAGCAGGTCGTCGTGCATCTTGCCGGCGAACTCGTGCTCGGCGGCGTGCATGAACCGCTTGCCGAAGCCGGTGGAGCCCCGGTAGTTGACCTGGAGCACGGCGTAGCCCCGGTTGGCGAGGAACTGGGCCTCGGGGTGGTAACCCCACGTGTCGCGCGCCCACGGCCCGCCGTGCACCAGCAGCACCATGGGGAGCCCGGTCGGCTCGACGCCGAGCGGCAGGGTGAGGCAGGCGTGCAAGGTGAAGCCGTCCCGCGAGGGGATCCGCACCGTGCGCATGGGTGCGAGCTGCTCGGGATCGAGCTTGGGCCGCGGCCGGAAGAGGAACTCGTGCTCGCCGGTGGCGGTGTCGAGCAGGAACGTGGCTCCCGGCTCCCGGTCGTCGTCGAACGACACCACCCAGCGGCGCTCGTCGTCGTCCATCGACACCCCGGCGACGTCGCCGTGGTGCAGCGCCGCCGCCTGGTGCCACTTGCGCTCGAAGTCGTCGTCGAAGAACGCCACCTCGAGGCGGTCGACCATCGCCACCACCGCCAGGAGCTCGCCGGTGCGGCTGCGCAGGATCGGCCCGCCGATGTCGACCTCGGGATGGGCGTAGACCTCGACCTCCTCGCCGCTTTCCACGTCGAGGCGCACCAGGCGGCTGAGGTCGCGGTCGCGCGCCGATCCGACCCACAGGGCGCCGCCGTCGGGGGTGAACCCGTAGACGTTGCCGCCGTCCTCGTTGGCGTACACGGTGAGCGACCGGAAGGCCTCGTCCTCGGCGGCGCGCACCAGGATCTCGGTGTCCCCCTCGGGGGTCTGCGCCGATGCCCCCAGCAGCCGCCCGGCGGCGTCGGTGTGCCAGCCGGCGATGTTGCCGGGGTTCTCCGCCACCAGCTCCAGCTCCCCGGTGACCAGGTCGACGCGGTGGACGTCGAAGCACTGGGGATCGCGCCGGTTGAGCGACACCAGCACGTGGGTCGGGTCGTCGTGGGGGACGTCGACGACGCCGGCGCGCACGCCCTCGAACGGGGTGAGGTCGACCGACGGCTCGTCGGGCCGCGCCAACTCGGCGGCGTAGACGTGGAAGTTCTCGTCGCCGCCCCGGTCCTGGGCGTAGAGGATGCGAGTGGAGTCCCGGGTCCAGGAGTGGCCCCGGATGCCCCGGACGTGGTCGTGGGTGACGCAGACATCGTCGTCGCCGGCGCCGTCGATGGTGCGCACCCACACGTTGAGGCGGTCTTTTTCGGGAGCCAGGTACGAGAGCTTGGTGCCGTCGGGGCTGATCTTCGCCCCCGTCTTCTCGGGGTTCTCGAAGAAGTGTTCGAGGGGGATCAACGGGGGCAGGGGCACGGGGTCTCCACGGTGTCAGGGGGCGTCAGGGGAGAGGAGCGCCCCGAGACTACGGAAGAACTGCGAGCGGGGCATGGCCTCGCACCCCGTCGCCGCAGCTGCCTCCAGAGTGGCGCGGTCGACATGCGAGCCGAAGCCGATCACCCGGGCGCCGCTGGCGACCAGAGCGGGCAGGGCCTCGAGCACCCCGGGTCGGGCCAGGTCGACCACCACCACGTCGTCGGGCGCAACCACACCGGCCAGTTGCTCCGGTGCGGCGACGAAGGTCGCTGCGGCGGCGGCGCGCAGCTTCGAGCGGTCGAGGAGATCGGGGACGTAGGCCACCACCCGCACGTCGCTCACCGGTGGCGTCGGAGGTGGACCATGGCCTTGGCCGCCCCCCACGCCAGGCCCAGGTCGTGCAGGGCGGGGTCGATGTCGGCGAAGGCCAAGGGCACGAGCCCGTAGTCGTCGTCGGGGAAGTGGCGCTCGTCGAAATCGTCGCGCACCACCGGGGGCACCCCGGCCTGGCGCAGCACCGCCGTCGGGTAGCGCACCGCCCCCCGCAGGATGCTCAGCGGGTTGGTCCACTGCTCGTCGATGTCGGCCGCCACCAGCCGGCGAAGCTCCCCGCCCACCTCCATCGCCGCCCGCCGGCCGGCCTCGGTGGCCCGCCGGACCACGTCGGGATCGGCGCTGCCGGTCCAGTCGACCAGTCGCCGGCGCACCGAGCGCTCCACCCAACCAGGTAACGCCGCCTCGACGGCGGCGGCCAGCCGCTCTCCGGCGTCGACGGCGAGGTCACTCACGAGTGCCATGCTTGCTCACGTGCGCCCCCGCCGCATCTCACCCCGACCCGGCCAGGAGTCGGTGTGGGACTACCCCCGCCCGCCGACGCTGGCTCCGGTGGGCCAGCCCGTGCGCGTGGTGCTCGCCGGCGTGACCGTCGCCGACACCCGGCGTGCGCTGCGGGTGCTCGAGACCAGCCACCCCCCGAACTACTACGTGCCGCCCGATGACATCGACCCTGCCTCGTTGGAGGCGAGCGAGCGCCGGTCGTTCTGCGAGTTCAAGGGCCTCGCCCGGTACTGGACGGTGAAGGCCGGAGGTCGAGTCGAGGTCGACGCGGCGTGGAGCTACCCCGACCCGAGCCCCGCCTTCGAGGCGTTGGCCGACCACATCGCCTTCTACGCCGGACGCATGGACGAGTGCTGGGTGGGCGACGAGCTCGCCGTCCCCCAGCCCGGTGGCTTCTACGGCGGCTGGGTCACGTCGGGAGTGGTCGGCCCGTTCAAGGGCGGCCCCGGCTCCAGAGGATGGTGAGGGGCGAGGACGCGGCGGTGCCCAGACTGCGGACCAGGTAGTCGGGGACGTCGTCGAGCACGCAGAACAGCCGCACCGCACCCTCGACCACCTCGCCGTCGAGCGGGCACGGGAACAGCTCGGGCCCGGGAAGGGCCACGCTGGCGTCGGGCAACGGACCGAGATCGAAGATGACACGCCCACCCGACACGGTGACGTCGGAGCCGACGGTCTGGCCGGCGAGCGTGGCCTCCACCCGGCCGGGACGCAGCGCCAGGTCGATCCTCCTCCCGGGGAGGGCCTGTTCGAGATCGTCCTCGGTCAGCAGGGCGCTCAGGTCGGCCCGGTCGACCCGCTGCAGGTCGACGTCGCCGTCGAACAACGCCTGCCGGGAGATCTCGATGCCGGTGACGTCGATGGTCACCGACGAGATCGTGACCTCCGGGCGGGCGACCTCCTCGAGGTTCACCACCAGGCGCTGCACCTCCCCGGTGGCCACCCCCCGGGCCACGACCGGGAACCCCTCCAGCCGGGCCGACACCCGCTGTGCCTCGGGCACCTGCTCCGCCGCCCGGGCCTCGATGGCCTCCTCGATGCGCGGCGGCAGCACCACCTCGGCGCCGACGACGACCACGGCGACCAGCACCACGAGCAGCGTGAGCAGCTTCACGCCCGGCTGGTCAGGGCGGCGTTGAGGTTGCCCGAGCGCAGCCCCTCGAGGTCGACGGTGACGTAGCGGTAGCCCGCCGAGCGCACGGCGGCCACCACCTCCTGGCGCCTCCCGAGGGCTGCCGTGAGGTCGGCGACGGGGAGCTCCACCCGGGCGAGGTCGCCGTAGTGGCGCACCCGGAGCTCCCGGAAGCCGAGGCTCCGCAGGGCGGCCTCGGCGGCGGCCACCTCGGCCAGCACGCCGAGGGTCACCGGGGTTCCGTACGGCAGGCGGGAGGCCAGACAGGCGGCCGCGGGCTTGTCCCAGGTGCGCAAGCCCAACTGGCGGGAGGCGGCGCGGACGCCGGCCTTGGTGAAGCCGGCCTCCACCAGCGGGAACACCGCCCCGGCCCCGGCCGCCGCCGCCTGGCCCGGCCGGTGGTCGCCCAGGTCGTCGAGGTTCACTCCGAGCACCACGGTGGACTCCTCGGCGGCGGCCAGCGGGGCGAGCGCAGTCATCAGGGCGGTCTTGCAGTGGGCGCAGCGCTGGCCGTCGTTGGCCACGTAGGCGGGATCGGAGAGCTCGTCGGTGTCCACCGGTCGCCAGCGCAGCCCCCACTCCTCGGCGAGCGCCGCGCAGTCGAGCTTCTCGGAGGGCGCCAGCGACGGCGACACCGCGGTGACGGCCTGGGCGCCGGCGGTCCCGAGGGTGTCATGCGCCACCCACGCCAACAGGGCGGAGTCGGCGCCACCACTGAAGGCCACGACCACCCGCTCCAGCCGGCGCAGCTCGGCTCGGAGGGCGTCGAGTCTCTCGGGAATCCCTGGCCCGGCCACGACGGCCAGTCTGCCCGCAGTCGCTCCAGGGGGGCGAACGCCATGCTGCGCGGCGTCGACCACGGTGCGTAGCATGTGGTCGCCGCCGGCGACCGGCGCCGGCGGTCATCACTCGGAGGAGAACCATGAGCGTACGGCCGATGCGTTGGAAGCTGTTCGCCACGCTGGGTGCCCTGGGCCTGGTGGCGGGGGCCTGCGGCGGCGGCGGCGGCGACACCGGTGGGGACGCCGGAGGCGCAGGCGGAGGTGCCGAGGAGGTCACCATCGCCTTCATGGGCGCCCTCACCGGGGACAACGCCAACCTCGGCATCAACATCCGTGACGGCGTCAAGCTGGCCGTCGACGCCGCCAACGCCGCAGGCGAGGGGCCGACGATCGCCCTCAAGGAGTTCGACACCGCCGGCGACCCGGCCCAGGCGGGCACGGTCAAGGACCAGGTCATCGCCGACCAGGACGTGATCGGCGTGGTCGGCCCCGCCTTCTCCGGCGAGACCAAGGCGGTCATCCCCGCCTTCGAGGACGCCGGCCTGGTGATGGTGAGCCCCTCGGCCACCAACAAGGACCTGCCCGACATCATCCCCGGAGGCCGGGTGTTCCACCGGATCATCGCCGACGACGCCCTCCAGGCCAGCGGTATCAGCACCTACCTGGCCGACACCGTGCGCCCCGAGTCCGTGGTCTACGTCCACGACAACACCGAGTACGGCAAGGGCCTCACCGACGACGTCTCCAAACTTGCCGGCACGGAAGGACTGCAGGCGGCCACGCCCACCCCGCTCACCCTCGACCCCGAAGCGCAGGACTTCTCCTCCACGGTGAACGCCGTGATCAGCTCCGGCGCCGACGTGGTGTTCTACGGCGGCTACTACAGCGAGGCCGGCCGGTTCAAGAAGCAGCTCACCGACGCCGGATTCACCGGTGCCTTCGTGAGCGGCGACGGTTCGCTCGACCCCGGGTTCATCGAGGCGGCGGGCCCGGAGGCGGCCGAAGGGGCGCAGCTGACCTGCCCCTGCAACCTGGCCTTCGCCAACTCCGAGAGCGAGCGGCTGCGGGCGTTCTTCGAGCAGCACGTCGCCGAGCTGGGCCGAGAGCCCGGCCTGTACTCTCCCGAGGGCTTCGACGCCGCCAACATCCTCATCCAGGGGATCAAGGCCGGCAACACCGACCGCGAAAGCCTCCTGAGCTGGCTGGAGAACGACTTCACCAGCTACGAGGGCGTCTCCAAGACCGTCGAGTTCGCCGAGAACGGCAACGTGACCTCTCGGGACTTCTTCGTCTTCGAGGTGGTCGACGGCAAGCTGGCACCGCTGGAGACGGTCACCGTCGGCTGACGCGGGGACGATTCCGCTCGCCAGGCGCCGGGCACAGTCGTCGCCTCCGCCTCCTCGAGGAGGGACCATCGACTCCTGCTTCCGGTGCCTGGCCGAGCAGTTCGGCCCCCAGACCGTCGACGGACTGACCCTCGGGTCGATCTACGCCCTCATCGCTCTCGGCTACACGCTGGTCTACGGCGTCCTGCGGTTGATCAACTTCGCCCACTCGGAGATCTTCATGGTGGGCATCTTCACCAGCCTGTTCGCCCTGCACGGCCTGGGCATCGACCAAGGTGATCCGACGCTCGGGGGGCTGGCTTTGGTCGGCACCCTGGTCGCCGTCAGCCTCGTGGCCATGCTGGCGTCGGGGCTCACCGCCGTGGCCATGGAGCGCATCGCCTACCGCCCGCTGCGCCGTCGGGGCGCTCCTCGACTGGCCGCCCTCATCACCGCCATCGGCGTGTCGCTGTTCCTCCAGGAGCTGTTCGCCGCCCGTTACGGGCGCGACGAGCTCGGGTTCCCCCGGGTGCTGGAGAAGCGCCAGCTCGCCGAGGTCGCCGGCGCCAACATCCGGGCCGACAAGGTCCTGGTGGTCGTGGCCGCGCTGGTCCTCATGGTCGCCCTCGACCGTTTCGTCAACCGCTCACGGCTCGGCCGTGGCATCCGCGCCACCGCCCAGGACGCCGAGACGGCGACGTTGATGGGCGTGAACATCGACCGGGTGGTGATGCTGACCTTCCTGCTGGGTGGGCTGCTGGCTGGGGCGGCGGGCACCCTCTACGGCGTGTTCTTCGAGGCCGCCCGCTACAACATCGGCTTCCTCCCCGGCATCAAGGCGTTCACCGCCGCCGTGCTGGGCGGCATCGGCAACATCCGCGGCGCCCTGGTCGGTGGCCTGTCGCTGGGCCTGTTGGAGAACTGGGGTTCCACCGTGCTCGGCGGCGAGTGGAAGGACGTCTTCGCCTTCACCGTGCTGGTGCTGGTGCTCATGTTCCGGCCCACCGGGTTGCTCGGCGAGAGCCTCGGGAAGGCCCGGGCATGACTTCTCTCCTTCGCTCAGGGCGGCGGCGGATCCCGTCGCTGGGTGAGCCGGTGGGCCGGTGGTGGCGCCGCCAGCCATCGTGGTCCAAGGCGCTGGTGGCGCTGGCGGCCCTGGTCGTCGCCGTGGCCGTGCCCCCGACGCTGGAGCCGTTCTGGCAGAGCGCGCTGTTCTCCCCGATCAGCCTCTACATCCTGTTGGCGCTCGGCCTCAACATCGTGGTGGGAGCGGCCGGGCTGCTCGACCTCGGCTACGTCGCCTTCTTCGCCGTGGGCGCCTACACCACGGCGCTGCTCACCACCAGCGCCGGGTGGAGCTCCTGGGAGGCGCTCCCGGTGGCCGTCGCCATGGCCATGCTGGCCGGTGTGGTCCTCGGCGCCCCCACCTTGCGCCTGCGGGGCGACTACCTCGCCATCGTCACCCTGGGCTTCGGCGAGATCGTGCGCATCGTCGCCCAGAACAGCGGCTCGCTGGGCGAGGCCCGGGGCATCACCGGCATCCCGCACCCGTCGGCGGTGGCGGGGGCGGAGTTCAGGTTCGCTCCGCTGCCCTACTACTACCTGACCCTCATAGCCATCGTGCTCACCGTCGTGGTCTTCGTGCGCCTGGAGCGCTCGCGCGTCGGCCGGGCGTGGTCGGCCATCCGTGAGGACGAGGACGCCGCCGAGGCCATGGGCGTGCCCACCTTCGCCATGAAGCTCTGGGCCTTCGCCATGGGTGCCTCCACGGCCGGGCTGGCAGGGTGGATCTTCGCCGGCCGGGCCAGCTTCATCAGCCCGGCCAACTTCCCGTTCTTCTTCTCGGTGCTGATCCTCGCGGCGGTGGTGGTGGGAGGCATGGGGTCGATCCCCGGCATGGTGGTCGGCGGCCTGGTGGTGGCCTTCCTTCCCGAGTACCTGCGCGACGTGGCCGCCGGCGAGACCCTCACCCGCTGGCTCAACGTGGTCACCGGAGGCGAGGTCGCCACCTTCACCGAGTACCGCGTGCTGCTGTTCGGGGTGGTGCTCGTGGCCGTCATGGTGTTCCGGCCCCAGGGCCTGGTGCCCAGCCGCCAGCGGGCGGCAGAGCTGGCCGACGCCGCGCCGGCCGACGAGCTGGGCGCCTCGCTGGCGGTGGTCCACGCCGACGACGGCGACGACGGCGGCGATGGCGTCGCGTCACCCGCCACGTCGGCCACCCCATCGGCGCCGCCAGCAGAGCGCCTCCCCGTGGCGACGCCGCCCAGCCCGACCGGCGTGGCGTTCGAGCTGCGCGAGGTCACCATGGCCTTCGGTGGGGTGGTGGCCATGGATCGCGTCTCCATCACGGTCGAGGCCGGCCAGATCTTCGGCATCATCGGTCCCAACGGTGCCGGCAAGACCACCTTGTTCAACTGCGTGACCGGGGTGTTCCGCCCGACCAGCGGCACGATCACCGTCGGCGGGGAGTCCATCGTGGGGCTGAAGCCCCATCGCATCACCGTCGTGGGTGTCGCCCGGACCTTCCAGAACATCCGGCTGTTCCCCGACATGACCGCGCTCGACAACGTCCTGGTGGGGACCGACGCCCGCCACCGCACCAGCGTGCCCGGGGCGGTGCTGGGCCTGCCCCGCCACCGGCGCGAGGAGCGCACCGGGCGCCAGGAGGCACGCAAGCTCCTCGACTTCGTCGGGATCGGCCACCGGGCGGGCGACGTGGCCCGCAGCCTGCCCTACGGCGACCAGCGCCGCCTGGAGATCGCCCGCGCCCTCGCCACCGGTCCCACCGTCCTGCTGCTCGACGAGCCGGCGGCGGGGATGAACCCCCAGGAGAAGCAGGCGCTGGTCGGGCTTCTCCGCCGCATCCGGAGCTCGGGGGTCACCGTCGTGCTCATCGAGCACGACGTCGGCCTGGTGATGGGGGCGTGCGACCGGGTGGCGGTGCTCGACTTCGGCCAGAAGATCGCCGAGGGCACGCCCGCCGAGATCCAGGTCGACCCCCGGGTGATCGAGGCCTACCTGGGAGTCGCCGCCGATGCTTCTTGAGCTGAGCGATGTGCAGGTCCACTACGGCCAGGTCGAGGCGCTGAAGGGGATCTCGCTCACCGTGGACGAGGGCGAGATCGTCACCCTCATCGGCGGCAACGGGGCCGGCAAGACCACCACCCTCAAGACGATCTCGGGCCTTCGCCCGGTCACGCGGGGGTCGATCCGCTTCGACGGCACCGACGTGCTCGGGGTGCCGGCGCACCGCCTGGTGACGATGGGGATCTCCCAGGCTCCGGAAGGGCGGGGGATCTTCCCGGGCATGAGCGTGATGGAGAACCTCGAGATGGGCGCCTACGCCCGCGCCCGAGACAAAGCGGCCTTCGCCCGCAGCCTGGAGCGGGTGTTCGAGTTGTTCCCCCGCCTGGCCGAGCGGCGCGGTCAGGCGGGTGGGACCCTGTCCGGGGGTGAGCAGCAGATGGTGGCCATCGGTCGGGCGCTCATGGCCGAGCCGCGGTTGCTGCTGCTCGACGAGCCGTCGATGGGCCTCGCCCCCAAGCTGGTGGGGCAGATCTTCTCGATCATCGAGCAGATCAACCGCCAGGGCACGACGATCCTGCTGGTGGAGCAGAACGCCGCCCAGGCGCTGCGGCGCGCCGACCGGGCCTACGTGCTGGAGACCGGCCGGGTGGTCAAGGCGGCGGTCGCCGGCGAGCTGCTCGACGACGAGTCGGTCAAGGCGGCCTACCTCGGCGGCGACCTGGGCGAGGCCGGTAGCGCCTCCTAGCTACTAGAGCTAGGCGATGCCGACCCGGCGCAGCACCTCGTCGAGCGGGGCGATCAGGCCGGTGGTGAAGGGGCCGAAGTCGGCGTAGTGGGCCGAGCCGGCGTCGAAGCGCATGGTGTGCACGCACTCCTTGAGGTCGTCGGGGCGGACGCCGAAGAGGGTGACGGCCCACTCGTAGTCGTCGAGGCCGGTGGAGCCGGTGACCAGCTGCAGCACCCGCCCGGCGAAGGCGCGGCCGCTCTTGCCGTGGTCGTACATCAGCTCCAGGCGCTCCTCGTAGGGCAGCGTGTACCAGTTCTGCCCCACGTTGCGCCGCTTCGACATGGGATAGAAGCACAGCGCCGGCATGCCATCCGGGGGCAGGGTCGGGTAGAGCCGCTCGCGCTTGGCCTTGTCGGGGACCCCCTTGGCGTACTCGGACACCTCAG
>JAHWJH010000037.1 GCA_019348555.1 Actinomycetota bacterium | reverse complement strand
GCCGTTCGGCTTCGACGAGGCGCCGAACCCGGGAAGATCGAGCGCGATCACCCGATAACGCCGCGCCAGCGCAGGCGCCACCGTCAGCCACGATGCCTTCGTCGCCCCGAGTCCGTGGATCAAGAGCAAGGGAGGAGCGCCGGCATCACCGGCGATCACCGCGAGGTGGGGCGCGAGCTGTGCGGCGTTCATGCCGCGGCCTCGCGCACGTGGGGGCGGAGGTCGGCGGCCAGCCGGCGACGGACCTCGAAGTACCCGGGACCACGCGGGATGGTGCGATAGAGGTAGGCGCCGAAGTCGATGATCGACCGGATGAGCGCCCGCTCCTCCACCTCGATCACGTCGGCCTCCACGGCCACGTCGGCGAACGCCAGCAGCTCCTCCTCCGAGACGACCGGCCCAGCGGGGCGGCCCTTGCCCGGGAGCACCACGTTCGACAGGGCGATCAGACCTCGGGTGAGGAGTCGCACCGGCGGGAAGGAGGCCAGCACGTTGACCACGGGGGCCACCAGCAACGCCGAACGCTCGGGGTGCTGCAGGGCCCAGGTCTTCGGGGCCGCCTCGGCGCACACGAAGATGACCACCGCCAGCACGGCGGTGGCCACGGCGATGCCCACCGGGCCGTAGTACGACTGGGCCAGGACGCCGACGATGGTGGCGGCGCTGAGGTGGCAGACCAGCACCAGCAACAGCACCGGGTTGAGCACCTGCTCGCGGTGATCGAGCAGGCGCGCCAGGCTGGCTCCCCCGCGCCGGCGCTCCTCCTCCAGGGTCCGTGCCTTGGTACGGGGCAGGTGGGTGAGGCTCGTCTCGGCCATGGCGAGGAAGGCGCCGAGCGCCACCAGGACCACCACGGCCACCAGCGCAGCCACCTGGGCGTTGTTCATCGGCCGGCCCGGTGGTGGAAGCCGGCGAGCAGCTCGCGCTCACGGGCCTGCATGGTCGCGGCCTCGCCGGCCTCGGCGTGGTCCATGCCGAGGACGTGCAGGACCCCGTGGACCACCAGCAGCGCCAGCTCGTCGTCGGTGCGTCCGCCCCGCTCCGCCGCCTGGCGCTCCGCCACGGCCGGGCACACCAGAACGTCGCCGAGCAGCCGGGGCACCCCCGGTCCGTCACCGTCGCTCTCGAGTGGATCGATGGGGAACGCCAGCACGTCGGTAGGGCCGTCACCATCGAGGAACTGCCGGTTGCACTCGCCGATGGTGTCGTCGTCGACGAAGGTGAGCGACAGCTCGGCCGGCCCCGACACGCCCTGCGCCCGCAGGACGGCGAGGGCCAGCTCGGCCAGGTGCTCGACGTCGATGGGAACCGCCGACTGTTCGTCGTGGGCCACCACGTAGGGCGCACCACCCGGTGGCGCCGTCCGGCGCCGCGTATGGGGACCGGCGGGTGAGGTCACCGGCGACCGTCCTCGGCGCCGGCCGGATCGGCCCGCTCGTAGGCGTCGACGATGTCCTGCACGATGCGGTGGCGCACGACGTCCTTGTTGGTGAGGCGCACGAAGGCGAGGCCGTCGATCCCCGACAGGATGCGCTCCAGGCCCATGAGCGAGGATCGCCCGCTCGGCACGTCGACCTGGGTGACGTCGCCGGTGATCACCGCCTTGGAGCCGAAACCGATCCGGGTGAGGAACATCTTCATCTGTTCGGGGGTGGTGTTCTGGGCTTCGTCGAGGATGATGAAGCTGCCGTTGAGGGTGCGGCCCCGCATGAACGCCAGCGGCGCCACCTCCACCGTGCCCCGATCGAGGAGTCGCTGCGCCCCCTCGGGCTCGACCATGTCGTAGAGGGCGTCGAACAGGGGCCGCAGGTAGGGGTCGATCTTGGCCATCAGGTCGCCGGGCAGGAAGCCGAGGCGCTCACCGGCCTCCACCGCCGGACGGGTCAGGATGATGCGGTTGACCTCCTTGCGCTGCAACGCCTGCACGGCCATGGCCACCGCCAGCCAGCTCTTCCCCGTGCCGGCGGGACCGATGCCGAAGGTGACCACGTTGTCGCGGATGGTGTCGACGTAGCGCTTCTGGCCGCTGGTCTTGGGGCGCACGGTGCGGCCCTTGGCAGCTTTGAGCACCTCGGCGGTGAGGACCTCCGAAGGGCGCTCGTCGGCCTTGACCATGTCGATGGTGCGACCGATCTTGGCCGGGTCGAGGCTCTGGCCGAGCTCGAGGAGCACCACCAGCTCCTCGAAGAGCCTGCCCACACGGGCCGCCTCGGGACCGGCGATGGAGATCTCGTTGCCCCGCACGTGGATCTCCGCATCGGCGAAGGCGGCTTCGACGAGGCGGAGGAGCTCGTCACGCTGGCCGAGCAAGCCCCCCATGAGGTGATTGCCGGGCACGAGGACCTTCACGTCGAGGGGAGACACGGGCAGGCCAAGCGTAGCGGCGGTCACCGCTCGCTCCCCCTCGGCGGCTATCCGGGCGGCCAGGCCAGGGCCCGCCCACCCAGCACGTGCAGGTGCAGGTGTTCGACGGTGTTGCCGGCGTCGTCGCCGACGTTGAACACCAGGCGGTACCCGGACCCGGCGGCCCCCTCGCTGGCGGCCACGGCGTTGGCCGTGGTGAACAGCTCGGCCAGCATGTCGCCGTGTCGGGGACCCAGCTCGCCGGCGTGGGTGACGTGGTCGACGGGGACCACCAGCACGTGGGTGGGGGCCTTGGGGTCGAGATCCCGGAAGGCCACCGTCCGCTCGGTACGGGCCACCACCTCGGCGGGAAGCTCTCCGGCCACGATGCGACAGAACACGCAGTCGGCCACCGGCGCCAAGGTACTCACCGTGGCGCTGGTGGCGGCTCGACGACGCTGAGGCGCTGACCGGGGAACACCAGGTCGGGGTTCGCCGGGTCGGCGAGGCGGTCGGTGTTGGCGTCGATCAGGCGGCGCCAGTACGACGCCACCTGCGTCTCGTCGGCGGGCGCCTCCCACGCCGCCTCCAACACGCTCGCCGCCACGGACCACAGGTGCTCACCGGGGGCCACGGTCCACTCCCCGGCTGCAGGTACTGGAGCGGAGCCGCCGAGCGCTGCGGGCTCTTCGGGCGCTCCATCGGGCAACCGCCGCATCACCGGGGTGTCGGGCTCCGCCGGGGGTGCGCCCTCGACGGGTGCAGAGGTGACCACCAGCGCCATCGGGGCTTCGGCCGAGGGGTTGGAGCCACGCCCCGCTCCGGCGGCCACCACGCTGCAGGCGAGACCGGCACCCAGCATGGCGTGCACCGAGCGCCTGACCGCCGGCAGGGTCAGGAGATCGGCGATCGAGATCAGCCGGGAGGCCCCGAGCACCGTCGCCGCCGCCTGCACCGCGGTGACCGCCAGCAGGTACCACGCCACCACCACCACGGTCAGCCCGACCACCGCGAAGGCGGCGTGGAGAGGCGACCGCTCAGCGGCCCACGCCCCCCACGACCCGGGGTCGCCGAGGGCCGGGGGGCTGAGCGGCCCGTCGAGCACGGTGCCGCCCCCGACGGCGACCGCCAGGAGCACCAGTACCCACCCCGCCGCCAAGGCCAGCTGCCGTCTTCTCATGCCATCATGATGCTCGCCAATGGCTTTCCGGTGCAAACGTGACTTCCGGCGTGGTTCAGCGCCGCGTGGCGTCGGCTGTGGCGGTGGCTGCCACGTCGGCGGTGTCGGCGCCGCCGGGCACCGCTCCAGAGAAGATGTGATCGACGCGGGCGGTGATGGTCACCTCGACGGCGTCGCCCCGCACGATGGCGACCGGGCGGACGTCGCGCAGCCGGTCGAGCTCGAGCCGTCCCACCGTCTCGTCGGCGACCCGCTGGGCGTCCTCGGCCACCAGCCCGAGGCGGCCTCCGCCGTAGTAGCCGTCGACGTCGACGGCGACGGTGACGGCGTCGTTGGCGGCGGCAACCGCAGCGTTGGCGAGCTGGCGCTGGGCGAGGAACACGGCGGCGGCGTCGACCGCAAGCGCGCCGAGCACGAGGAACACCAGGGCGGCGGCAGGCATCAGCACCAGCACGCTGCCGTGCTCGCCTCGCTCCGCCGGAGGCTCAGCCACGGCACCGGACCGTGGCATCCGCCGTCGCCAGGCCATGGCGGTAAGGATCGACGACCTCGCTGTGGCGACCGGTGGCGGTGATGACGCTGCCGCCGAAGCCCTCGATCCAGGGCAGGCGGAAGGTGGGCACGTCGTAGCTGACCACGAAGGTGACCCGGGCGCAGCGCCGGAGCTCGGCCGGCCCCTCGCTGCGCAGCTGCCAGCGTCCGGCGTCGGCCTTGTGGCCGACGATGGCCGACTCCGCCGCAGCCCGTGCTTCGCTCATCGCCCCCGACCCGTCGCCGGCCTCGGACTCCACGAAGGCCCGGACGGCCTCCCGTGCTGCTGCCGAGGCCGCCAACTTGGCGTCGATGACTCCCCAGGCGTTCACCAACAGGGCCACCCCCACGACGAAGACCAGGAACCCGAACGGCAGGGCCTCGAACCCGCCGACGAAGCCGGACTCGTCGCCCCACCGGCCCAACCTCGACGATGGTCCCGTCATCACCGCAGGCGCTCCATGCGCACGGTCACCGTGCGGTCGACGTGCTGGAACGGGAACCGCACGCCGGCCGCCAGGTCGGTGGGATGGTCGGCCACGACCCGCAACGTGACCACATCGGCCTGGCCGTCGCCGTCGGTGTCGGGGTAGGACCACGTCATCGTGAGGTGGTCGGCGTCGTAGCCGTCGAGCAGCTGGCGGGCGTGGCGCTCGGCGTCGTACTCCCGGGCCGGTCCTCCACCCGAGCCAGCCCGCAGCCGCGCGGCATCGAAGGCGGCGGCGGTCACCACCGAGGTGCCGTAGAGGTTGAGCACCAGGTGCACGGCGAAGAGCAGCAGAGCCAGGAAGATGGTGACACCGGCGAGGGTCCCGATGGCGCCGGCTCCGCGCTCGCTGCTACTGGATCTGCTCGACGTTGTCCTGGATACGTTCGCCGGCATCGTCGAACACGGTCTGGAACACCGCCCACATGGCGGCACCGATGAGCGCCATGATCAGCACGGCGATGGCGGTGGAGATCACCCCCTCTCCCGCCGGATCGGCGAGGCGGGCGCGGCTCCGGGCAAGGAAGGTACGGAGCATCCACCGGGCACGGACAAGGACGGGCATGTCGGCTCCTCAGCTCTTGGGGTCGATGGGCGGGGCGGCGCGCTCAGCCGCCGAAGCGTCGGAGGGCCTCCACGAACGGGACGGCCATGAAGATCACCCCCGGCAGAAGGGTCGCAACCGTGACGGGGATCCACACCTGCTGACCCCGTCGTTCGGCCGACTCGATCAGCTCTCGGTGGACATCTCGGCGGGCGGCACGGGCTTCCTCGGCCATGAGCCGCCCCAGGTCGCTCGTCTCACGGTTCAGGGCCAGCACCGGTACCAGACGGTCGAGCGCCGGAACGCGAGCGAGCGCGGCCCACTCCTCGAGGGCGTCGACCTCGGGCACACCCTGGCGCAGGCGGGCGCACACCCGGCGCAGATCGCTGCCACAGGCACCACCACTGCGCTCGGCCAGGCGGTGCAGGGCGGAGGTGAGCGAGTACCCGGCCGACAGCAGGAGCGCCAGCTGCTCGGCCACGACGGGCAGCTCGAGGAACAGGCGACGCTGCCACCGCTGCGACGCCACCGCCACCCGCTGCTCCTGGACGAGGAACGCCAACGCCGGGCTCCCGACCGCCACCAGCACGCCGACCACCGCGGGAGGGCGGGTGACGGCGACGACCGCCGCTGCCGCTCCGAAGCCGGCCACGCTGAGGCCGACCTGGCGGACGCGGAAGTCGACGACGTTGATGGGGGCGTGGATGCGGGCCAGGCGCACGGCGAGCTCCTCGCTGACCCCGGCGAAGCGGGCGACCCGCCGTCCCACCGCCTCGGCCAGGGGTCCGACGGCCTGTTGGAACGACGCCACCGACAGGATGCCGGAGGCACCGGGGTGCCCCATGCCGCCCGGGGCGTACGGGCGCAGGCGTTCGACCAGGGGCCGACGGGCGAACCAACGGCGCTCCGACAGCACCAGGGTGCAGCCCGCCCAGAGCGCCAGGCCGGCGCCGATCAACACCCGGGTCACCGGTTCACCGGGCCGCCTCGGCGAAGACCCGCTGCTCGGGCGGCAGCCGCATGATGTGGCCCGCCCAGACCCAGCACAGGGCCATGAGCCCGAGGGCAGCGACCACGAGCGCCTGGCCGGCGGTCGATCCGTAAGCGGCCCTGCCTTCGCCGATGCTCAGGCCCACCAGGGCCATGCCGAGGGGCACGATGACCACGAAGCGGCGGGCGAAGCGAGCGCCCGCCTGGTGGGCGGCGGCGTCCTTGCGCCCTTGCTGGTCGAGGATGCGGTCGTCGATCAGGGCAGCGAGGCAGCGGTCCACCTCGTTGCCGCCGATGTCGTGGGCGACGAGCAACGTCTCGCACACGGTGTCGGCGGTGGGATCGGCGAGACCGGCCTTGAGCACGGCCAGGCTGCGCTCGAAGTCGGTCGACACCAACCACTCCCGGCGAGCCGCCTCGAACTCGGGGCGCAGCTGCTCCGGGGCCGACCGGCCCACGTCGAAGAGGGCCTGGGGCAGCGACCGCCCGAGCGCCGTGGTCTTGATCCGCAGCTCCTCGATGAGACGGGGCCAGGAGTCGGCCGCCTCGGCCCGCAGCCGTCGGCGCCGGGCTCGGGCGGCGGCCACCGGGAACGTGGCGGCGAACAGACCGACGACCACGGGGGGCAGAACACCCCCGAACAGGCTCCAGGCCATCGCCGCCCCCACCCCGGCCATCGTGACCAGCACGGCCGCCAGCTCGAGCGGCGCGACGTCGTCGATACCGAGGCGAGCGCCGGCAGCAGCCATGGCTGCTGAAGCGCTCCGGCGCGTAGCGGTGGGTCGGGGGCCGAGTCCGACGCCGGTCCAGCGGCAGGCGATGGCGGTGTAGACGAGGAACACGCCGTAGGCCCCGGCCACCGACAGCACGACGCCGGTCATGCCGACGCCCTTCCCGCCGAGGCGCCGCCGCGTCGAGAACGTGGGCTGGCGACCTGCTGGCCCGGAGGGCGGCGCCGGGGGCGCACCGACGGCAGCGCCCGGTCGCCGGCGTCGTCGTCGGTGGCTGTGCCGGGAGACCCTTCGTCGAGGGCCGCTCGCAGGTCGATCCCGGCACCGGCGAACGCGCGCTGACAACGGATCGGCAGGAGGCCGGTCCAGCGCAACGGGGCATCGGCTCGGTCCCGGGAGAACAGCACCGTCACGGTGAACGTGGTGGCGTCGGGGCCGGTCTGGAGGTCCTCCACCGCCACGATCTCGGTCACCCAGGGTCTCCCGCCGCTACGAGCGCAGTGCACGACGAGGTCGACGGCTTCGCTCACCAGGCTGTTGAGCGCGGCCATGGGCAACGCAGCGGCGACGTCGGCGAGCTGGCACACGAACCGCAGACGGGTCAGGGCCTGGACCGCCGAGCCGGCGTGGATGGTGGTGTAGCCCTTCACTCCCGACGACAGGGTCAGCAGCAGCGGCAACGCCTCCTGGTCGCGGACCTCGCCGACGATGGCGACGTCGGGCGCCATCCGCAAGAAGCCGGCCACCAGCCGGCGCAGGTCGACAGCGCTCCGGTCGGCTCGGGCGGGGCGGGTCTGCATGCTCGCCACATTGGGCAGCGCCAGGTCGGCTTCGAACACCTCCTCGGCCACGACCACCCGCAGAGACGGGTCGAGCTCCGCAGCGCAACACGAGAGCATCGTCGTCTTGCCCGAGCCCGGCGCACCGGCGAAGACGATCGACTGTCGGGCCCGGATGGCGGCTCGGAGGAAGCCGGCGGCACCAGCGTCGAGCATGTCACGGTCGACCAGCTCGTCGAGGCTCCGCAGCGCTACGCCGGTGAACTTCCTGATGTTGACCAGCACGTGACCACCACCGCCGATGTCGCCGTGGACGATGTGGATGCGGGCGCCGTCGTCGAGCTGGGCATCCTGCAGGCCCTCGGCCGGGTCGAGCTTGCGGTGTGACCCGCTGGCGTCGTCGAGGATCTTGGTGAGAGTCCGCACCACGTGGTCGTCGTCGTGGAAGACCTCGTCGTGGTAGCCGGAGACACCGTGGTGGCGCTTCACGAAGACGGCATCGGGGGCGTTCACCATGATCTCCCAGACGTCGTCGTCGTCGAGGAGGGGCTCCAGCGGGCCGTAGCCCACGAGATTGCGACGGACCCGATCGGCGACCACCTCGGGGTCGGCAAGGTCGTGCGGGCGCAGCCCCCTCCGGAAGTCGGTGGCCCACCGGCTGATCTCGTCGTCGACCAGGCCCCGCAAGGTTGCCGCGTCGGCCGGCGTGCGCAGGTCGAGGGAGAGGTCCTTCGCTCGTGCCTGGACCCGCGACTCGATCTCCACCAGCGGCGAGGTGGCCCCGGCGTCGAGCGACCCGTCGGGAAGTGCGGACTGGCGCCTGGAGAGCGAGGGTGGGACCCGGGCCATGAGGGGCGACCCCTTGTGGTGTGGTTGGCAGCGACGAGTGGGGCACCGCCCGGAGGCGATCACCGATCTGCGGCCCGCCCGGAACCGCCCTGCGACCCTAGCTCCGCCCCCACCCCGCTTGGCAAGGGCCACCTGAGCCCGAGCCCGTCGACGTGTGGACCGCTCCCCCTTCTCTGTCGGCTCGAACCGCTCCACGTGGTCCACTCGACGAAGAACCGGGAGGCGGTTGGCGCCTGGCGGCTGCCTCTCAGCCCAGCTTCCACAGCAAGCGGGGTCGCTGGGGCTCTTCGACCGTGTCCCGGTGGCGCAGCCACGACACGGCGAACAGCGGCAGCTGCGCCAGCCAGAAAAGCACCAACCACGCGGTGACGACGGTGAACGGCACCGCCACGAAGGCGGCGCCGCTGGTGGCCACCGCCACGAAGAGCAGCGACTGGGCCCACCCGTGGCGGAACGGATCGGCGGGGGCGTGTCGCAACACCCCGACGCGCACCGCAGCCCACATGAGCCACCGGTGGGCGAAGGGGACCTGGTCCTCGCGCATGGCCCGCCGGAAGATCCCGTCGGCGTCGAACCAGTTGAAGCGCCGGGCTCGGCACTGCGCCCACAGAAAGTCGTGGAGGATGGCGGCGGCGGTGAACCTGCCGTACTTCGGGATCAGCCACACCAGACCGCGTGGAACCGACGCGAAGTCGGTCTCGAACCCTCGATGGACGATGAAGCCCTCATCGCGGCCCAGGTAGCGGATCGGCTTGAGCACCTCCCAGCGGGTCGTGCCCAGGGCCCGCACCTCGATGTCCTTGTCGATGAACGGCATCACCAGTGCCGTTTCCCCGCGACCGGCGGCTTCACCATGGCTCGGTTGCCGCCGACGCGCCCAGCGAGCCGGGGGCGACCAGAACCGGTTCGGCGCCGGGCTGCAGCTCGCGAGGTCCCACCCGGTCCATCACGGCGTCGAAGGCGCCGACCAGCAGCGCCGGCAGCGGGGCCGGCAGTGCCACGGCGTCGCGCAAGGCGTCCTCCACCCGACGATCCGGCAGGAAGACCGGGGGCGACGTGGCCTCGGTCGTGAGCACCGGAGCGACCAGCGTGGCCAGGGTGGCGCACAGCTCCGCCCGCGCGCGCGGGTGGCGTGGAGCGGCAGTGATCACCGGCACGATCCGGGAGGCGGCGACGCCGAAGGCGGAGAGCTCGGCCACGACCCGGACGAGGGCGTGGGTGCCCTTGACCCCGGGCCGACCCACGGCGAAGACGGCGTCGGCGCTTCCGACGGCGGTGCGGGCCATGAGGTTGCGCTCTTCCACGTCGGCCGATCCGGCATCGGCCTCGCCCTCGAAGTCGGCGGTGATGTCGCAGATCACCGTGGTGAAGCTCCGACGCAGCGCGGCGAAGGCTGCTTCGAAGGCGTGCGGTCGCAGGGTGGCCCAGTAGCGGGCGCGCCGCAGCCCGAGCAGGAGGTGGTAGCGCCGCTCGACCACCTCGAAGGTGAGCGAGCGCACCTCCTCCACCGGCAGCGATCCGCCGCGATGGGCGTCGACCAGCTCCTGGATCCCCGGCGTCACGTCTCGGACGTCGTGGAGCATGGCCTGCTCGGCGTTCCGGGCGAGGTCGGCCAGCACCACCTGCTCGGCTGGGCCCGCCTGGCCCACCCCCTGGGCCAACGCCGCCGCCACCGTCGAGGCGCCCGTGCCACCCGGTCCGCACACGGCGGCCATCCGGGAGCGGATCGCCAGCGCGTCGAAGTCGCCTCCGCCGCGGGCGTCGTCCGCCACGGAGGCGGTGGGAACCGGCACGAGCGGCACGTGGGTGGCGAGCGCGTCGAGCAGCACGTCGCGGGTGAGGACGACGGGCAGCACGGCGGCGGCGCCCAGAGCCACCCAGTCGCGGCGCCGGCGGTGGTCGTCGACCACCAGTGCCACCGCTCCTGCCTCCCGCACCACTTGCACCAGGTCGCGGTCGACCGCCGCCAGCCCTCCGTCGAGGAGCGCACAGGAGTAGGGGCGGCCCGCGGCCAGCCGCCGCCGCAGCTCTTCGACCGTGACGCAGCGCAGGAACTCCGCGGGTATGGCGGCGCTGGTCGCCCACTGGCCGACGTGGCGGAACCACTCCGAACGAGGGCGGGCCAGCCCGAGGACGACGAAGCGCTCGACGGCCATCAACCGGGTGACGGCGCAGCGGCCACGCCGGTCGTGCGGGCAAGGGTGACGGCACCGGCCGCTGCCGCTTGCGCCAGGGGCTCGAGGTCGCCGGGGGGCACGGCCAGCACCACCGTGATCCCGCCCGCACCCCGCTCGCCGGCGCCGAGCACCCGCACGACCTCGGCGTCGGGGCTCACCGTGTCGGTCTCCGGCGAGCCGGCCTGGGTGTAGGTGACGATGACCGCGACGCGCTCTCCCGGCCCGAGGAGGCCGGGGTCGCCGCCCAGGGCGCTGCCGGGGTCGAGCGACAGGGAGATCTGCGCCCGATCTGGCCCTCCTGCGGGCTTCGCCACGTCGCTCGTCTGCACCAGCTGACCGGCGGTCAGCGGCGCCAGGGCGGTGGCGCCGTCGAGGACGGCGGGATCGGTGAAGGCGAGGCGGTGCTGGTCGGGAGGCAGGTCGAGGGGGACCATGGCCAGGTTGGACCCCGACAGGCGCTCGCCCGATCCCAGGTCGTCGGTGACCACCACATAGGAACCGGCGGGACCGCGACCGGCTGCGGTGTAGGCGGCGAAGATGCCGACCGCGCTGGCGGCGATGAGGAAGCCGCCGACCACGGCCCGACCACCCGGCAACCGGGTGGTCGGCCGGACCTGGCGACCGGTGGTCCCGGTCGCCATCCCATTGGACGAGCGGGCGTCACCCCGGGGTGGGGCACCGACAGAGGCGAGATCGGCCATGGTGTGATCCTCGTGCGACGTCGAGCGCAATGGTGGCTGCAGGGCCAGACCACGGGCACTGCCCGGATCTCGCCGATCGGCCGACGCTAGCCACCGCCCTGCGAGCCCCACAAGGGTCGGTCGACGCCCCGCCTCAGGATGACAAGACATGGGCTACCATGACGACGTGGAACATGAGCAGACAGCCCCCGACATGACAACATCCGGCATGACAGGCGCCGGCAGTGCCCGACCGTCGGAGATCGTCTGGATGAGCACCCAAGAAGCCGCCCGGCGGTTGGGCGTCACCCCGCGCACGCTGTACCGCTTCGTCGACGAGGGCTCGCTCGCCGCCTACAAGATGGGCCGGGTGTTCCGGCTCAAGCAGTCCGACGTCGACGAGTTCATCGAGCGGGCGAGGGTCCAGCCCGGCAGCCTCGAGCACCTCTACCCCGAGCGCAAGGTGGCGGCCGGCCCGGCGGGTACCGACGTCGCCCTCGACGAAGGCGAACCCCTGGCCCCCTGAAAGGGTGTCGGTCAGGCGTCACCCGACGTGTCCAGCCACACCTCGGTGATCGCCGGCCCGGACACGTAGCACCCGAGGCCGTCCTCGCCGTCGAGGTCGACGCTGACCACGTCGTCGCCGACCGCCCGCAGGCGTCCGGCGAGCACCTCACCGCCGCGCACGACCAGCGTTGCCCGTGGCCGCTGGTCGACTGCCCGGGCCAACGCCTCGAGCAGTCGCCGGTCGTCGGCGGGTGAGCGCTCCCCGGTCGCCGGACGCTGGCGTTCTCCGGGGCGAACCCGCACGGTCACGATCGCCGACAGCCGCACCAGCGGCTCGCTACCGGTGTCGGCACGCATCCGCACGTGGTCGGCGCCCACGGCGGTGATCACCCCGTGGTGGGTCCGGCCCGATTCGGTGCGCAGGGCGACCGTCGAGCGCCGCTCGGCGAGATCGATCAAGGTGCCGGCCAGCTGCGCGCCCTCCTCGGCCATCCGATCGAACGCCCGCGCCCTTGCCCGAGCCCGGGCCTCCTCCTCGGCGCGACCCTCGTCGAGCAACTCCACCAACGGGTCCGGCGCCGCCACGCCGGCACGCTACCGGCCACAGACCGACGCTCGAACGGAGAGCTGTCCGGCCCTCGGACCAGTCCCCGTCGCTGCCGGCCACGTCCGCTCCCATACCCACACGGAGGGGGTCTCGGCGCCAGGCTTGCCATTGCATCTCATAGCTTTGCATGCCACTCTGGTCCCATGGCAGACGCAACGGCGGTGGCGATGGGCGTCGACGGCGCCGCCGTGGTGGTGAAACGAGGAGACGTCCGGCGGATCCAACACGAGTCGGCCATGCTGCGGCGTGCCGCCTGCCCGGGGGTCGTGGCGCTCGCCGCCCCGGCGGACCAGTGCCTCGCCGCCGACGACGTGGTCTGCACCGCCTTCGTGGGAGGCGCCACGCTCGCCGAGCGCCTGCGCCGGCCTCTCGACGCCGCCTTGGCGCTCCAGCTGGCGACGTCGCTGGCGGCCACGGTTGCCGACCTGCACGATCGTGGCATCGCCCACCGGCGCCTGAGCGCCGACCATGTGCTCGTCGTCGGCGACACCGCGGTCCTGTGCGGCTTCGCCGAGGCGGTGCTGGTATCCGAGAGCGACGCTGGGGTGCTGAGCGGCGACGTCGCCGCCGTCGCCCGCCTCGTCGACGAACTGGCCGCCGCCAGCGCCGGACGTGGCGCCGACATCCTGCGCCAGGTGGCCGGCCGGGCGCTCGGGGCCTCGGCCGAGGGCGGCCCGTCGATGCGGGGCATGGCCCGCATGCTCCAGGCATCCGGCACGGCCGCCGGTTCGCCGACTGCCCCGCGCAGAGCCGGGAACCGAGCGCTGCTTCCGAGGGCCGCACGGACCAGAACCGGTCGGCGGTTCCCGCCGGCGGTGCTGGGAGCCTCGATCGTGGTGGCGCTCCTCCTCACTGCCGGCGGGGTCTTCGTGGCGGTCGACGACGACGCTTCGACGGTCGCCGCGCCCACCTCGACCACGGTGTCGCCCCGTCCCGCGCACGTGCCCGAGCCCAGTACCACCTCGACGTCGGCGCCGACTCCTCGACGCCTGTGGCCGCCGTCGAGCTGCCCGGAGGTCGCAGCGGCGCTGACGGCCGACATCGACGGCGACGGCTGCGACGAGGACGTGCGTATCGACGCCGGGATCGTCTCGTCGGCCGACCGGCACTGGGAGGTGGCCGGCACCGACGACATCGTCGTGCTGGGCGACTGGGACTGTGACGGGCGTGCCACGCCGGCGGTCCTTCGCCCGGAGACGGGCGGGCTCTGGGTGTTCAGCCGCTGGGCCGGCGTCGGCGAGGAGGTCGCCGCCACGCTTGCCGGCGTCGTGGCCGACGCCGCTTCGGCCCGGACCGTCGAGCCGCCCGACAGCTCCGCTCCCGGCTGTGACCGCATCGAGGTGCTGCACCCGGACGACACCACCACCGTCGTCACCCCACCCCTGCCTCCTTCTCTGTCGCGTTCGGCACCGTGACGGTGCCCAACGCGACAGAGAACAGGAAGAGCGAGCGGCCGGAACCTCAGCGCAGGCGGGTGGCCACCTCGTTGGCCAGCAGGCGGCCGGAGGTGGTCAGCACCACCCGGTCGCGGCGGCGCTCCACCAAGCCGTCGAGGCCTTCGGTGTCGAGCGCGGACGCCGGAACGCCGCCGGAGGTGCGCAACGCCAGCTGCAGCCGTTCCGCCCGGCGCTGGGTGGGGTCGAGGCGCTCACCGGCGGCCACCACCGACTCGCCGGCATCGAGCAGGCTCAGGTATCGCTCGGGCGTGCGCACGTTCCACCATCGGCGGCCGTCGACATGGGAGTGGGCGGCGCAGCCGAAGCCCCGGTAGTTGCCCTGCGACCAGTAGCAGTGGTTGTGCCGGCACTGGTGCCCGGGTCGGGCCCAGTTGGAGATCTCGTAGCTCTCCAGGCCGGCCACCGACAACAGGCGCTCGGCCAGCTCGTACTTGTCGGCCTGGTCGTCGTCGTCGGGGAAGCGGTCGGGATCGTCGGCCAGCGGCGTTCCCGGCTCGACGGTGAGCCCGTAGGCACTGACGTGGGGCGGATGCAGGTCGAGGGCGCAGCCCAGGGTCGTCCGCCAGTCGTCGAGGCTCTCACCCACGGCGCCGTAGATGAGATCGAGGTTCCAGGAATCGAAGCCCTCGGCGGCCACCGCCGCCGCCGCACGCACCACGCCGTCGACGCCGTGGGTGCGCCCCAGGGCGACGAGCACGTGGTCGCACAGCGACTGGGCTCCCAGCGAGATGCGGGTGACCCCGGCGTCGTGGTAGCCGGCCAGGCGCTCGGCGTCGACGGTGTCGGGGTTGCACTCGACGCTCACCTCCGCTGCCGGCTCCAAGGGAAGCAGGCGCAGCACCGACCGCAACTGCTCGGGGGCGAGTAGGGAGGGGGTGCCGCCGCCGAAGAAGACGCTGGTCACACCGGGCAAGGCGGCGGCAGCGGCCGCGATCTCGCTCACCAGGCCGCCGACATAGGCGGGTAGCAGCGAAGAACGATCGTCCCACGTGGCGAACGCGCAGTAGTCGCAGCGGCGCAGGCAGAACGGGATGTGCACGTAGATGCCGAAGTGCCCGGGCGCCCCCGTGGTCAAGGGGTCAGGCGGAGATCGAGCTCTTCGAGTCGGCTTCGGGCGCTGTCCGGCGAGATGTCGAGCAGGCAGGCGACCGCACGCAGGTCGTCGCGACGGATGGTGAGCATGCGGCCGTTGAAGTCGCCGCGCTGCACTTGGATCATCGCCAGGTAACGGCCGAGCAACTCGGCTTCTGGGGTGCGCAACGCCCCCAGACGCATGAGGTCGATGGTGACGGCGGCGTCTCCCTCGACGCGGCGCGGCAGCACGGCACCGTCGCCCAGATCGAGGATCGGCTCCTTGGCGTCACCGTCGCGCGGCAGGAGCTGGTCGACGGGAACCTGGTAGAAGTGCGCCAGGCGCTGGAGCCGAGGCACCGAGATCGCCCGCTCGCCGCGCTCGTAGGCGCCGAGGACCGACGCCTTGAACTCCGAGCGGGAGCTGGCCTCCACCTCCTGCAGCGACAGGCCCTTCTGCTTGCGGATGGCCCGGAGGCGGTTGCCGACCTTGACCGCATAGGTGGGATCGACGCCGTAGTCCGCCTCAACGGTGTTGTCGACACCCATGCCCGGCTGGTCTCCTGCCTGTCCTTGGCAACCCCTGCCCCAGTGCACCCCGGCTGCCGATCTCAGACTACGCCGCACCACCGCGTTGGGCAATCGGTTGAACACCGCCCGTGCGATCGTCGGTGGTCGCCACCACGACCCCATCTCGCAACGCCACCAGGACCGCAGCAACGGCCAGGGCGGCGGTCTCGGCCCGCAGCACGTGGGGACCCAGACCGATGCAAGGCAGGCCGAGGCCCAGCTCCTCGGGGGCCCACCCCCCTTCGGGCCCCACGAGCACGACCCGGTCGTCGAGCGTGGGAGGGCGTCCGCCCCGCTGGCAGAGCGCGGCCCCGGGCCGACCGGCGAGCGTGGCCGGATCGCTGAGCTCCTCGAGCACCGGCAGGTGGGCACGGCGCGACTGCATGGCCGCTTCCCGGGCGATGCGCCCGAGTCGCCGCCGATGGTGCTCGGCCCGCTCGCCGTCCCAGCGCAGCACCGATCGGGCGGCGACGAAGGGCACGATGCGCTCGATGCCGAGCTCGGTGAGTTTTTGGACCGCCACCTCGAGGCGCGCTCCCTTGGTCAGTGCCACGCCAACGGTGAGGGCCGGCTGCGGCCGAGGCATGTTCACCACGTCGCCGCACGTCTCGAGGGCGCCTCTGTCCCCCATACGGCACCGGCGAACGCCACCACGGCCGTCTGAGGCGGTCACCGGTTGCCCCGGTCGTAGGCGCAGCACGGCCAGGAGGTGGCGTCGATCCGACTCGTGGAGCTCCGGAGCGTCGAGGTCATCGACGAACACGTGGGCGACGGTGCCGGACACGGGGTCGTCGGCCGGCGTGGCCGCCGGGCTCACTTGAACGCGCTGCGGATGCGGGAGAACAGTCCCGAGTCGGGCGGGGCCACGTCGTCGCCTCGCACCTCTGCCAGTTGGCGGAGCAGGTCCTCCTCGACCGGGCCCAGTTCGGTCGGGACGTCGACGGTCACCTCGACCAACAGGTCGCCACGGGCTCGTCCCTCGACGTGGGGAACGCCACGGCCGCGCAGCCGGAAGACCCGGCCAGACTGGGTGCCGGGCGGGATGGTGAGCTCCTCGGTGCCGTCGAGCGTGTCGTAGTCGAGGACCGCGCCGAGCGCCGCCTGGGTGACGGGCACGTGGAGGCGGTCGATCAGGTCGTAGCCCTCACGCTCGAACCGCTCGTGGGGCTTGACCCGAAGGTGGACGTAGAGGTCGCCGTTCAGCCCCCCTTGGACCCCGGCGGCGCCCTTGCCGGTGAGGCGCAGGGTCGAACCGTGGTCGACGCCCGCCGGCACCTCCACGGTCCAGCTGCGCTGCTCGGTGCGGCGGCCCCCTCCCCGGCAGTCGGGGCACGGGTCGCTGACCACCTTGCCCATCCCGGCGCAACGTGGGCAGGGCCCGGCCGAGACCATCTGGCCGAGGATCGACTGGCGCACCCGGCGCACCTGACCGGCGCCGCCGCACTCGGCACACGTGGTGGGTGAGGTGCCGGGTCGTGCGCCCGTGCCGGTGCACGTCGAGCAGGTCACCGGCAGGCGCAGCGAGACGTCCCGGCTCGCCCCGAAGACCGCTTCCTCGAACTCGAGGTCGAGGGCGACCTCCATGTCGGCGCCCCGAGGCGGCCCGGTGCCGCCACGTTGCTGGCCACCGAAGGGGCCGGCACCGCCGAAGAAGGCGTCGAAGATGTCGCCGATGCCGCCCCCGAAGCCGCTCGGCCCGGCGCCGGCGCCGGCGCCCCGGAGGCCCTCGGGGCCGAAGGTGTCGTAGCGGCGACGGCGCTCCGGATCGGACAGGGTCTCGTAGGCCACCCCGATCTGCTTGAACCGCTCCTCGGCGGTGGGGTCGGCGTTGGTATCGGGGTGCAGCTCACGGGCCATCCGCCGGTAGGCGCGTTTGATGTCCTCGGCCGAGGCCGACCGCCCCACCCCCAGGATCTCGTAGTAGTCGGTGGCCACGTCAGTTCGTGCTCGGGCGCGAGCTCAGGCGTTGGCTCAGCCGCCGGCTCACCACCGCCACCGCAGCCAGGGCCTGGGGGTAGTGCATCCGGGTCGGGCCCAGCACGCCGATGGTGCCCGCCGTCTCTCCCTCGACGAGGTACGGCGCCACCACCAGCGAGCACTCGGCGAGCGGCTCCACCCCGTGTTCGGTGCCGATGGCCACGGTCAGCCCGCGATCGACGATGTCACGCAGCAGCCCCACGACGACGTACTGCTGCTCGAGGATGTCGAGCACCCGTCGCACACTGTCGACGGCGTCGAAGGCAGCGGCCATGCGCCCGGCACCGCCGACGAACATGGGGCTCGCCTCGTGCTCGTGACCGACGGCGTCGAGGGCTGCGACGGCCCGCGCACACGCCAGGTCGACGAGCGGATCGCCCGACGGGGGCACCGGAGGAAGGGAGCTGGAGCTGACCCCCACCAGCCATCTGCTGAGGTGCGCGGTGGCGGCGGCGAGGTGCTCGTCGCCCACGTCGTCGCCGACGTCGAGGGCAGCCTTGGTCACCACCCCGTTGGAGAGCACCGCCACCGCCAGTGCGGTGCGCCCTCCGAGGCCGACCAGTTGCACGGAGCGCAGCGTGGCGTCGTCGACCGGAGCGCCGGTGATCACCGCCGCGTAGTCGGTGAGCCCCGAGAGCAGCCGGGTGGTGTCCTGCAGCATCTCCTCCAGCGCCCCGTGGGCCTTGGTGAAGAACCTGCTGACCTGGTCGCGCTGAGCGGCCTGCAGAGGCCCGGGATCGACCAGGCTGTCGACGAACATCCGGTAGCCCTTGTCGGTCGGGACCCGACCGGCACTGGTGTGGGGCTGGCGCAGGTAGCCCTCCTGCTCGAGCACCACCATGTCGTTGCGGACGGTGGCCGGCGACACCGACACCTCCGGGGCGCGCGCCACGTGGCCCGAGCCGACGGGCTGGGCCGTCTCGATGTACTCCTGCACCACCGCACGCAGGATGGCGGCTCGACGTTGGTCCATCATGATTGGCACCTGATGGTACCGACTGCCAGCCCCGCACGACCGGACGCGGGGCGTGCCCGCGCCCGACCCGGGGCACAACAGCCGGAGCGGACCAGGGAGGCCTCATGAGCGATGTCCCGCCGACCGGCGACCAGCGTGGGTGGACGGCGCCGCCTCCGAGCCAACCCCCGCCAGGCTGGAACCCGCCGAGGGCAGACGCCATCGGCCCACCGGGCAACGGGGTGGGGGTCGCCGCCCTGGTCGTGGGCATCATCGCCCTGGTCGTGTCGTGGATCCCGTTCCTCGGCCTCGGCCTCGCCCTGATCGCGATCGTCCTCGGAATCGTCGGGCTCAGGAAGGCCCGGCTGGCCGGCGGCACCAACCGCGGCCTGTCGGTGGCCGGGCTGGTGCTCGGGGCCATCGCCCTCGTCATCGGGCTCCTGTTCACGATCGTCGGCGTGGCCCTGTTCAACAACGACGACTTCCGGAACCTCACCGACTGCCTGGCCGCCGCCGACACGGAGGAAGACCGGGTCACGTGCCAGGAGCTGTTCCAACAGGACCTGGGCCGGTAGCGCCTAGTCGTCCAGGCGCAGGGCGGACACAAAGGCCTCCTGGGGCACCTCCACCCGGCCGATGTTCTTCATGCGCTTCTTGCCCTCCTTCTGGCGTTCGAGCAGCTTGCGCTTCCGGCTCGCGTCGCCGCCGTAGCATTTGGCGGTGACGTCCTTGCGCAGCGCGGCGATGGTTTCGCGGGCGATGACCTTGCCGCCGATCGCCGCCTGGATCGGGACCTCGAAGCTCTGCCGAGGGATGAGCTCGCGCAGCTTCGACGCCATGGAGGTGCCGTAGGCGTACGCCTTGTCCTTGTGCACGATCGCGCTGAACGCGTCGACGGGCTCGCCCTGCAGCAGCACGTCGACCCGCACGAGCTTGGAGGGGGCGTAGCCGGCCGGCTCGTAGTCGAGGCTGGCGTAGCCCTTGGTGCGGCTCTTGAGCTGGTCGAAGAAGTCGATCACCACCTCGGCCAGCGGCAGGCGGTACTTCAACTCGAGGCGCTCGGGACTGAGGTAGGTCATGGTCTCCATCTCGCCGCGGCGCTCCTGGCACAGCTCCATGACCGCGCCGGTGTACTCCGAGGGGGTGAGCACGGTCACCCGCAGGAACGGCTCCTCCACTCGATCGACCTCGGTGGTCGGGGGCATGGCCGAGGGGTTGTCCACCTCGACGGAGCACCCGCCGGTGGTGTGGACCAGGTACCCCACCGAAGGTGCGGTGGCGATGAGGCTGAGGTCGAACTCGCGCTCGAGGCGCTCGCGCACGATCTCCATGTGCAACAGGCCGAGGAAACCGCAGCGGAAACCGAAGCCCAGTGCGGCCGACGACTCGGGCTCGTAGGTCACGCTGGCGTCGTTGAGGCGCAGCTTCTCCAGGGCCTCGCGCAGCTCCTCGAACTGGTCGCCGTCGATGGGGTAGAGGCCGCAGAACACCATGGGCTTGGGTTCCCGGTAGCCCTCCAGGGCTGCAGCGGGGTTCGCCACCTCGGTGACCGTCTCGCCCGAGCGTGCCTCCCCCACGTCCTTGATGCCCGCCACCAGGTAGCCGACTTCGCCGGGGCCGAGCGACTCGACCGCCGTGGGCTCGGGCGTGCGCACCCCCACCTCGTCGGCATCGTGGACGGCGCCGGTCTGGAGGAACCGAAGGCGAGCCCCGGTGCGCAGGGTGCCCTGCATGACCCGCACCGACGAGATGACCCCCCGGTACTGGTCGAACCACGAGTCGAAGATCAGCGCCTGGAGGGCGGCGTCGGGATCGCCGGTGGGTGCGGGGATGCGCTGCACCACGGCGTCGAGCAGCTCGGGCACTCCCTCGCCGGTCTTGGCGCTGATGCGCAGGATGTCGGCGGCAGGGATGCCGAGCACCTGCTCGATCTCGGCTGCGGCGCGCTCGGGGTCAGCGGCGGGAAGGTCGATCTTGTTGAGGGCGGCGACGATCTCGAGGTCGTGCTCGAGGGCCAGGTAGCAGTTGGCGAGCGTCTGGGCCTCGATGCCCTGGGCGGCGTCGACCAGGAGGACCACGCCTTCGCAGGCGGCCAGTGACCGCGACACCTCGTAGCCGAAGTCCACGTGGCCGGGGGTGTCGACCAGGTGCAGGATGTGGTCGCGCCAGTGCACCCGGACGTTCTGTGCCTTGATGGTGATGCCGCGTTCGCGCTCGATGTCCATCGAGTCGAGGAACTGGGCCTTCATGTCACGGGCGTCGACGGCGCCGGTGAGCTCGAGGATGCGGTCGGCGAGCGTCGACTTGCCGTGATCGATGTGGGCGACCACCGCCAGGGCGCGAAAGCGCGACAGGTCCTGCACCGGGCAAGGGTACCGAGGCGACCCGGCAAGGGACCGGCGCTGCAGCGTCGGGCGGTCGACCCTCGTTCTGGCCCTCTGGACGGCGCGCTTTTCGGCGCGCTCCTGGGCCAGAACGGAAGCACGGGCGATCGGGGCTAACCTCGGCCCCCGTATGGCCAACATCAAGAGCCAGATCAAGCGCAACCTCCAGAACGAGCGGCGCCGCGTGCGCAACAAGGCGGTGCGCTCGGAGCTGGGGACCCGGACCCGCTCGGCGGTCACCACGGCCGAGAGCGGTGCCGGCGACGCCACCGACGCCCTGCGCCTGGCCGTGAAGCGCCTCGACCAGGCCGCGTCGAAGGGTGTGATCCACAAGAACACCGCCGCCCGTCGCAAGAGCCGCCTGATGCGAAGGGTCAGCGCCGCCTCGAGCGGGGCGACAGGCGACTGAGGCGAGCCACCAGCACGTCGAGCACCAGCTCCTCGGGCCAGCCTTTGGTCCCGCGCAGGTCCAGATCGGCCTGTGCCAGGAGCGCCACCGCCTTGGCCACACCGTCGTGGCCCAGTCGGCGACCCTGCTCCAGCGCCTTCTGCGCCGGGTAGGTGGCCTTGAGGCCGAGCGCCTCGGCCGCCACCGCCGGTGCGGCGATGCCGGTGTCCGCGAGGGAGTCGGCGGCGCGCGCGCGGTCCAGCACGGTGGAGTCGTCGGCGGGGAGCGGTGCGTTGCCGGGCGCGGTGGGGAGCGTCGAGGCGCTCTCCCCCGTGACGCCGTCCAGGTGCACGCGCCGCGCAGCGTCGTCCACGCGCCCGGCACCGGGTTGAACGCGCGGACAGCGGCGGTCACGCGGGCTGCGGGGGCGGTCCAGTCGATGCGTGCATCGTCGGGCGTGATCTTGGGTGCGAGTGTCGCTTCGGTGTGGTCCTGCGGCACCGGCGTGATGGAGCCGTCCACCAGGCCGCGCACCGCCGACAGCAGGACCGGCGCGCCCAGCACCGCCAGGCGTGTGATCAACTCGCCGGCGGTCTCCTCCGCGGTGACACCGGTCTCGGCCGTCTTCAAGACCGGCCCGGTGTCCATGCCCGCCTCGAGCACGAAGCACGTGACACCTGTCCTGGTGTCGCCGTGCAGCAGCGCATGCTGGACCGGCGCCGCCCCCCGCCAGGCCGGCAGCAGCGAGAAGTGCAGATTCACGAAGCCGGCGCCGCCGGCGTCCAGGACGTCCTGCGGCAGCAACGCCCCGTAGGCCACGACTGCACACGCGTCGACCCCGAGCGCTGTCAGGTCTGCCAGTCGCTCCCGCGGCCGGTCCGGCTGCCAGACCTGCAAGCCCGCCTCAGTTGCAGCGACCTTGACCGGCGGCGGTTGAAGTTTGTGGCCACGGCCG
>JAHWJH010000036.1 GCA_019348555.1 Actinomycetota bacterium | reverse complement strand
GGAGTGCGGACGAGCCTCGACGACCGACTCGGGACCAGCTTCGGGCGACGGAGCGTGGAGTGGGAGCTCAAGGGCGTGCCCCTGCGGGTGGAGGTCGGTCCCCGGGAGCTGGCCGACGGCGTGGTCACCTTGGTGCAGCGCCTGTCGGGCACCAAGTCGCCCGTCGCCATCGACCAGGTGGTCGAGCGGGTCCGACGGTGCCTGGGCGAGGCTCAGGCTCGGCTGCTGGCCGAGGCCACCGCCTTCCGCCAGGCCCGCACCACCGAGGTGGCCACCATGGACGACGCCGTGGAGGTGGCCACCGACGGCTTCGCCCGCATCCCCTGGTCGACGCTCGGCACCTCCGGCGAGGCGGCGCTGGCCGACCGGGGCCTGTCGGTGCGCTGTCTCCAGCGCCCCGACGGGGGCTTGCCGAGCGCCGAGCAGGAGTCCGACGCCGTCGCCGTGGTGGCCCGGGCGTACTAGCCCCCAGGTCTGGCCAGCGGCCTCCACGGGCAGAGGGTCCGGTTGGCGGTGGCTATACTCGGAGGCGTTCTGGGTGTCGCGGCCCGGTCGATTTCGACCGTTGGGCCGATCCGGCGTGGGCACTGCCCACGCCTTTGTCATGTTGGGGCGAGAGGACGATGGGTCAGGGAATGGAGAGGAGGAGCGGATGGCGACGAGCCCGAAGGTCGACCACATCGAGCAGCTGGTGACGCCGCTGCTCGTCGCTCATGGCCTCTCCCTGTACGACGTCGAGCTGGCCGGGCCCGCTCTGCGGGTGCTGGTCGACGGTCCCCACGGCGTCGACCTGGGAGTGCTCAGCCAGGTCAGCACGGAGCTCTCCACCGCGCTCGACCGCGCCGACCCCATCCCCGACCGCTACACCCTCGAGGTCTCGAGCCCAGGGCTGGAACGTCCGCTGCGGCGACCCTGGCACTTCGCCGCCGCCGTGGGACGCCGGGCCCGTCTCAAGACCCGACCCGGACAGGCGGGGGAGCGCCGGATCGAAGGCGAGGTGGTGGGTGCCGACGACGACGCCGTCACCGTCGCCGTCGGCCCCGACCTCGAACAGCGGCGCGTGCCGTACGACCAGATCGAGCGTGCGCAGGTCGTGTTCGACTGGGGCCCCTCCGCCGACTCGGGGCGTAGCAAGCCCAAGCCGGGAACGAGAAGGCCCGCAAGGAAGGCGAACGCAACATGAGCAGCTTCGAGATGATGGAGGCCCTGCAGGCCCTGGCCATCGACAAGGGCATCACCGTCGACACCTTGCTCGACGCGCTGGCGAACGCCTTGGTGTCGGCCTACAAGCGCATGCCCGGTGCCGCCGAGGAGGCCTACGTCACCATCGATGCCGAGTCGTTCGAGATCCGGGTCTACGGCCAGGAGCTCGACGAGGACGGCAACGTGGTGCGGGAGTGGGACGACACCCCGGACGACTTCGGCCGCATCGCCGCCCAGACGGCCAAGCAGGTCATGACCCAGCGCATCCGCGAGGCGGAGCGGGAGATGAAGTACGAGGAGTACGCCGGGCGGGAGGGCGACATCGTCACCGGCATCATCCAGCAGACCGACAGCCGCTTCACGCTGCTCGACCTCGGCAAGGTCGAGGCCCTGCTGCCCCAGGCCGAGCAGGTCCCCTACGAGCGCCCGGAACCCGGGAACCGGCTCAAGGCCTACATCGTCGAGGTCCGTCGGAACCCCCGCGGGCCACAGATCGTGGTCAGCCGCACCCATCCCGGGCTCATCAAGCGCCTCTTCGAGCTCGAGGTGCCCGAGATCGCCGACGGCATCGTCGAGTTCAAGGCCGTGGCGCGCGAGCCCGGCCACCGCACGAAGATCGCCGTGTGGTCCAACGACCACAACGTCGACCCGGTGGGCGCCTGCGTGGGGGCGCGCGGCGCCCGGGTGCGCATGGTGGTCAACGAGCTGCGGGGCGAGAAGATCGACATCGTTCCCTACACCGACGACGTGCAGGAGTTCGTCATGAAGGCGCTCTCGCCGGCCAAGGTGAAAGAGGTCCGCCTCGACCACGAGACCGGGACCGCCGAGGTCATCGTGCCCGACTACCAGCTGTCCCTGTCGATCGGCAAGGAGGGCCAGAACGCCCGCCTGGCCGCCCGGCTCACGGGGTGGAGGGTCGACATCAAGAGCGAGAGCCAGTTGGCCGAGGAGGAAGCCGGCTACGAGGGCGAGGAATGGGCCGAGGGCGAGTGGATCACCGATCCGGACTCGGGCGAGCTGACGTGGCGTCCGGCCGAAGGTGGCCCCGCGGTCACCGCCGAGGAGTGGCGTCAGGGTGGCGACGTGCTCGCCGAGCCGGCGCCGGCCGCCGAGGCGGCGACAGTGGTGCTCGACTCCGGTCCGACCGATGTGGGCGTGCCGGCGGCGACCGCCACCGCCGGGGGACCCGGGGCGCCGGCGGCCTCCGACGTGGTCGCCGCCGAGGCGACCGCGCCACCCGAGGAGGCCTCATAGCGCCGGTGCGCACGTGCATTGGTTGCCGACGCCGGGCCGCTCCCGACGAGCTGGTGCGTGTGATCCGCCGTACAGACGGCACACTGGAGACCGGACGTACGCTCCCCGGCCGGGGGGCGTGGCTGTGCACGGCCTCGCCGGCATGTGTCGAAGCGGCCCTGCGCCGGCGGGCGTTCGACCGGGCTCTCCGGGGCCAGGTGGCTCCGGAGGCAGTGGCGGTGCTTCGTGAGCAGGCGCAGGCGTGCGCGAGGATGAGACGTTGCGCCGACGGTGGCGACGGTGATCGACAGAGGGTGACGGAGGGGGTGGGATAGCAGATGGCATCGAAGATCCGGGTCTACGAGCTGGGCCGAGAGCTCGGGCTCACGAACAAGGAGACCCTCGACCTGTGCGAGGCGCTCGGCATCGGCGTGCGCAGCCACTCGTCGAGCATCGTCGACGCCCAGGCCGATCGGGTTCGCCGCAAGGCGGACGCCGAGGGCCTGCGCCGCGCCCCCATCACCGACGAAGCACCCGCTCCGGCGCCGCCGAGCCCCCCCACGCCCCCCCGTGCGCCGGCGCCGGTCGAGGCCCCGCCCGAGGACGCTCCCGTGGCGCAGCGCCCCACCGAGGAGCGAGCGGGCCGCCCCGCCGGCCAGCCTCCCATCCCGCCGCCCGCCCCACCGTTCGTGCCGCCGCCGCCTCCCCGCCGTCCCGTCGAGCCGGCCCACCGCCTCGTCACCAGTGGCAAGGCCAGCGAGCAGCCGGATCTCGACCTCTCCCGCCCCGAGCGGCCCCCGCGCGCCCCATCCCGCCGCCCCCGCGGCCAGCGGCCCCCATGCCCGCCGCCGCTCGCCAGCCCGGACCGATCGGCCCGCCTGCCGCACCGGCCCCGACCCCGCCTCCCACCCCGCCGCCCCCGACCGGCGACCTCCGTCCCGCTCCGGAGACCGTCCGCGCCCCCGGAGGTCGCCCCATCCCACCGCCACCCGGTGGACCGCCTCGTTCGGGCACCGGCAAGCCCATCCCGCCCCCGCCCCGACCCACCTCGAGCAGCGGCCAGGCCATCCCTCCGCCACCCGGTGCCGGAGGCCGGCGGCCGCCTGCCCGCCCGTCGGGGGCGCCGGTCAGCCGGCCCGCCAGCGCGCCGCGCCCCGGTGGCGGTGGCGGTGGAGGCTTCGCCGGACCGGGTGGTCGTCCCGGAGGCCCGCCGCCCCTGCGCCCCGGACAGGTGCCCGGCGCCGGTGGCCGCCCCGGCGGTCGACCCGGTGGCCCCCGTCGCCCCCGTCGCGGCGGCGGCCGGCGTCGTCGGAACCGCGAGGAGCTGCAGCCCCAGGGCATCGCCACCTACACCCCCCAGGACACGCCGATCCCTGAGGGCGAGGTGGTGATCGAGCGCGGCAGCACGGCCAAGGACCTCGGACCCAAGCTCAACCGCTCGGCGGCCGACGTGGTCCGCTTCCTCCTCCAGCAGGGGGAGATGATCACGGCCACCCAGACGCTGTCGGACGACATGATCGAGCTGTTCGCCGCCGACGTGGGCGCCGCCATCCGCCTGGTCGACCCCGGCCAGGAGCAGGAGGTGGGCCTCCAGCAGCTCCTCGACGTCCTCGACGAGGAGGACGAGAACGAGGCCGACCTGCGTCCCCGTCCCGCCGTGGTCACCGTGATGGGCCACGTCGACCACGGCAAGACGTTGCTCCTCGACCGCATCCGCTCGGCCAGCGTGGCCGCCGACGAGGCCGGTGGGATCACCCAGCACATCGGGGCCTACCAGGTGGAGAAGAACGGCAAGCGCCTCACGTTCATCGACACCCCGGGCCACGAGGCGTTCACCGCCATGAGGGCGCGGGGCGCCGAGGCCACCGACATCGTCATCCTGGTGGTGGCCGCCGACGACGGGGTGATGCCCACCACCCTGGAGGCGCTGGCCCACGCCAGGGCGGCCGAGGTTCCCATCGTCGTGGCCATCAACAAGGTCGACCGCGACAACGCCGACCCCGATCGCGTGCGCCAGCAGCTGGCGGAGCACGGCCTGATTCCCGAGCAGTGGGGTGGCGACACCGTCATGGTGGAGATCTCCGCCCTCCAGGACCTCGGTATCGACGATCTGATCGACAACCTGCTGGTGGTGGCCGAGCTGGAGGACCTCCGGGCCAATCCCGAGGGGCGGGCCTACGGCGTGGTGCTCGAGGCCAAGCTCGACGTCGGACGCGGTCCGGTGGCCACCGTGCTGGTGCAGCGAGGGCAGCTCGAGGTGGGCGACCCCATGGTGGCGGGACCGGCGTGGGGCCGGGTGCGCGCCCTGATCGACGACAAGGGCGAGCAGGTCAAGCAGGCCGGCCCGGGCTCGCCGGTCCAGGTCCTCGGGCTGTCCGAGGTGGCCGACGCCGGCGACGACTTCGTGGTGGCCCCCGACGACCGCACCGCCCGCCGGGTGGGCGAGACACGCGGTCAGTACGCCCGCATCAAGAGCATCGCCTCGGATGCCTCGGCCATCACCACCGGGGTCAAGCTCGAGGACATCTTCGAGCAGATCCAAAAGGGCGAGGCGGCCACGCTGAACCTGGTGCTCAAGGCCGACGTCAACGGGTCGCTCGAGGCCCTGACCGACTCGCTGCGCCGCCTCGAGCGCGACGAGGTCAAGATCGTCTTCGTCCATCGAGCGGTGGGCGGCATCACCCAGTACGACGTGCAGCTGGCAAGCGCCACCGGCGCCACCATCATCGGCTTCAACGTGCGCCCCGACCGCAAGTCGCGGGAGCTGGCCGAGACCGAAGATGTCGAGATCCGGACCTACGAGATCATCTACCAGGTCATCGCCGACATCGGCAACGCCCTGGTGGGGTTGCTGGCGCCGGAGTTCGAGGAGGTCGTCACCGGGGAGGCCGAGGTCCGGGAGGTCTTCCGCGTGCCCCGAGTGGGCGCGGTGGCCGGCTGCTATGTCCGCAGCGGCGTCATCACCCGCAACTCGCCCGTCCGCTTCCTGCGGGAGGGCACGATCATCTGGAAGGGCACGATCAACTCGCTGCGGCGGTTCAAGGACGACGTGCGGGAGGTGGCCGCCGGATTCGAGTGCGGTGTCGGCCTCTCGGACTTCCAGGACCTCAAGCCCGGCGACGTGATCGAAACGTTCCAACAGAGGGAGATCCCTCGGACCTGAGTGCCCGCTCTTTTCGGCCTTCGCGTCTGGTCCGGCCGGCGGGTCCTGTCACCGAGCGGGACCCCTCCCACCCCTTCGCTTCGCTCGGGGCGGGCCCCTCCATGGCACCCCACCGGAACCGGAGGTTCCGGCGGGGACCCCGCCCTCGGTGCCACCCGCCGGCCTCGCTGCGCTCGGCCGCAATGACCGGGTCCCCACAGGCCCACTCCCGTTGGACAAGCCAAGGCAAAGAGCGGCGTCGGGCTGAAGGCGGCGGCGGGTGTTTGGTTGTCGTCGGTACGGTGGGTTGGTGCATGCGGCGGCGGTGGAGTTCGACCTGCACATCCCCGAGGCGCGGTCGTTGAAGGCGAAGCGGTCGGTGGTCAAGCCCATCGTCGAGGGGTTGCGGCGGCGGTACCAGGTGGCGGCGGCGGAGGTGGGTCATCACCAGCAGTGGCAGCGAGCGCTGGTCGGGGTCGCCACGGTGGCCTCGACCGCCGGTCACGTCGGCGACGTGCTCGACGAGGTCGAGCGCTTCGTGTGGTCGCAGCCCGACATCCAGGTGCTCTCCACCTCCAGGAGCTGGCTCGATGACCCGGCGTAGGAGGGCGCGGCCGGCGGGCGACGACGAACCCCGACGCTTCCCCCGCTCGGCGAGGGTCAACGAGCTGTGCCGGGAGATCGTGGCCGAGGAGCTGGAGCGCATCGACGACCCCCGCCTCGAGCTGGTGACGATCACCCACATCGGCGTCGACCCCGATCTCCGCCGCGCCGTGGTGGAGTTCTCCCGGCTCGGACAAGGTGAGGACGAGGCGGCCGTCGCCCTGGCGGAGCACCGGGTGCGCCTGCAGGCCGCCATCGGCCGCCAGGCCCGCCTGCGCCGCACCCCGGAGCTGTCCTTCCGTCTCGACGAGGCCATCCGCACCGCGGCCCGCATCGAGCAGTTGCTGCGCGAGCACCGCCTGCCCGACCCGGAGTGAGCGCCACCACGTCGCAGACCGGCCCCCACGGCGTGTGCGTCGTCGACAAGCCGGCGGGCATGACGTCCCACGACGTGGTCGCCCGGGCCAGGCGCCTGCTGGGCACCCGCAAGGTCGGCCATGCCGGCACCCTCGATCCCGACGCCACCGGGGTCCTGGTGCTCGGCGTGGGGCGCGCCACCCGCCTGCTGCGGTTCGTGACGTCCCTGCCCAAGTCCTACGCCGGCGAGGTGGTGCTCGGCGCCTCGACGTCGACCCTCGACGCCTCGGGCGCGCTGAAGGCGACCTACGACATGGACCACGTGAGCGTGGAGGCCGTGCGGGAGGCCGCCGCCGGCCTCGTCGGTCACCTCTCCCAGGAGCCGCCCATGGTCTCCGCCGTCAGCGTCGGCGGCCGACGCCTCCACCAGCTGGCGCGCCAGGGTCTGGAGGTCGAGCGCGATGCCCGCCCGGTCACCGTCCACCGCTTCGAGGTGGTCGGACCCCTCGTGCCCCTGACCGATGGCGTGGCGCCGGGTCGGTCGGTGGCCGTGGAGGTCGACTGCTCGTCGGGCACCTACGTGCGGTCCCTCGCCGACGACCTCGGGCGCGCCCTCGGAGGCGGCGCCCATCTGCGCCACCTGCGCCGCACCGCCGTCGGCCACTTCACCGTGGAGGCCGCCACCAGCCTGGACGACCTGGTCGTGCTGCCTTGCCTCGACGCCGTTCGGCACCTGGCGGTGGTCGCCGTCGACGACGATGTGGCCGCCCTGGTTGCCACCGGCACCCGGCTGCTGCGGACGGGCGAGGCGGTGGAGCTGGCGGGTGAAGGGCCTTGGGCGTTGGTGTCGTCGACGACGGGTGCGCTGCTTGCGGTCTACGAGGCCGCCGGCGAGCGGGCCCACCCCGCCGTCGTGGTGGCGTCGCCGCCCGCACAGGGCTGCTGATCGGCTTCCGGCCGGCGACGTGCTGCGGAACCGGCTGCGACCTGCCGGCCGGAACGGAGTCGGTGGGCGCAGGTAGCGTCGCCCTGTGGCGGTGTGGGCGAGGGTGTGGCTGCGCTGATGGAACTGCTCACCCTTGGCGGCCCCTGCCCCCCGGAGGCACACGGCGTCGCCGCCACCATCGGGTTCTTCGACGGGGTCCACCTCGGTCACCGCGTCGTCATCGACGCTGCCCGCCGCCTTGCCGACGAGGCCGGGGCGCGCAGCGCCGTGGTCACCTTCGACCGGCACCCGGCGTCGGTGGTTCGCCCCGACTCCGCCCCCCTGTTGCTCACCGACCTCGAGCAACGTCTCGAGCGCCTGGCCGAGACCGGCATCGACGTGTGCCTGTTGGTGCCCTTCGACGAGGAGCGCTCCCGCGAGGCTGCCGCCGACTTCGTCACCGAGGTCCTCGTCGACTGCCTCGGGGTGCGAGCGGTGGTGGTGGGGGCCGACTTCCACTTCGGCCACCACCGCCAGGGCAACGTGGCACTGCTGCGCGCCCTCGGCGCCGAGCACGGCTTCGAGGTCCACGGGCTCGACCTGGCCGGCGCCGATGCGGCGGCTACGCCGGCAGGGCCGGTGTCGTCCACCGCCATCCGCCAGGCGCTGGCCGCCGGTGACCTCGGCACCGCCAACGCCATGCTCGGGCGCCTCCACGAGGTGCGCGGCGTGGTGGAGCGGGGCGACGGGAGGGGCGGGTCGCTGCTCGGCTTCCCGACGGCCAACGTCGCCGTCGCCCCCGACATCGCCCTGCCCGCCGCAGGCATCTACGCCGGGTGGTACCTCCGGCCCGACAGCCGCCTGCTTCCGGCCGCCATCTCGGTGGGGTGGCGGCCGACGTTCGTGCCCCGCGCCGATCGGCTCCTGGTGGAGGCGTACCTGCTCGACTTCGACGGCGACCTCTACGGTGAGCAGGCCCGGGTGCGCTTCCTGGCTCGCCTGCGCGACGAGGAGCGCTTCGATTCGGTGGAGGCCCTCATCGCCCAGATGGGCACCGACGTGGCCGCCGCCCGTACACTCCTGGGCGCCGCCAGCCGGTGATCCGGCCCGTTGCTGCTAACCTGGCGACGTCGGCCGGGCGTCCACCCGGCTCGATGCACGATCACCCCGACGCTCCAGTGAGGATCTCAGCGAAGAACCATGCCCGAAACCCTCAACGAGAACGTGGCCACGCCGAAGACGGCCACCATCACCGAGTACCAGCTCCACGAGGGCGACACGGGTTCGCCCGAGGTGCAGATCGCCTTGCTCACCGGGCGAATCAACCACCTCAACGAGCATCTCAAGGAGCACAAGAAGGATCATCACAGCCGGCGGGGCTTGCTCAAGCTCGTCGGTCGCCGCAAGCGCCTCCAGGCGTACCTGCGCAACAACGACGTCGAGCGCTACCGGGCCGTCAACGCCCGGCTCGGCCTCCGCCGGTAAGCGAACGCTTCGGGCAGCCCTCGGGCTGCCCGATCTGGTTTTCCGGCACCGTCGCAAACCACTCCACCGTCATCTCGCGGCAGGACGTGGTCAGCTGCCAGTCGCCGGGCCCTCGGATCACAGGGGCTCGACGACTGGGAACTGGCCGGCCGCCGCCGACCCAGAAAGGCACGACATGGCCGACGCCATCTCCGTATCCCGGCCCATCACCGGCAGCGACAGCACCCTCAGCCTCGAGACCGGCAAGCTGGCTCCCCAGTCGCAGGGGGCGGTGGTCGCCACCATCGGCGGGACCACCGTGCTGGTCACCGCCAACGCCGCCAAGGGCACGCGGGAAGGCATCGACTTCTTCCCGCTGACCGTCGACGTCGAGGAGCGCATGTACGCCGCCGGGAAGATCCCCGGCTCGTTCTTCCGGCGTGAGGGCCGTCCCAGCGAGACCGCCATCCTCACCTGCCGCCTGATCGACCGGCCTCTGCGCCCGAGCTTCGCCGACGGGTACCGCAACGAGACCCAGATCGTGGTCACGGTCCTCGGCGCCGACCAGGAGAACCCGCACGATGTCCTGGCCATCAACGGCGCATCGGCGGCGCTGATGGTGTCGGGCATCCCCTTCGACGGGCCGCTCGGCGCCGTGCGCATCGCCTACGGCGTCGACGGCACCTGGCACCCGCACCCCACCTTCCAGGACGCAGACGAGAGCACCTTCGAGCTGGTGGTGGCCGGGCGCCGGGCGGGCGACGACATCGCCATCATGATGGTCGAGGCCGGCGGCACCGAAGACGCCGGGCGCCTCTACGCCGAGGGCGCTCCCCTCGTGACCGAAGACGTGATCGCCGGCGGCCTGGAGGCGGCCAAGACCTGGATCCGCGAGTCGATCGAGCTGCAGGACGAGCTGGTGGCCGCCGCCGGGACCCGCCCCCCGCTGGCCTACGAGCCCCAGCACGACTACACCGACGAGGTGCTCGAGCTGGTGGCCAAGGTGGGCTCCGAGCGCCTCGCCGCTGCCCAGACCATCGCCGCCAAGGCTGAGCGCAACGCCGCCGCCGACGAGGTCACCAACGCCATCCTCGCCGAGCTGGGGTCCAGCCTCGAGGGCCGGGAGCGGGAGGTCAAGGCTGCGGTCAAGGCGCTCACCAAGAAGGTCATCCGCCGGCGGGTGACCAGCGAAGGCGTCCGCATCGACGGACGGGGCACCAGCGATCTGCGGCCGGTGTCGGCCGAGGTCGGACTGCTGCCCACGGCACACGGTTCGGCGCTGTTCCAGCGCGGCGAGACCCAGGTGCTCACCGTCCTCACCCTCGGCATGCCCCGCATGGACCAGCTCATCGACACCGTCGGCATCGACGACAAGAAGCGCTACATGCACCACTACAACATGCCGCCATCGGCCAACGGTGAGACCGGCCGGGTCGGCAGCCCCAAGCGCCGGGAGATCGGCCACGGCCTGTTGGCCGAGCGGGCCCTGTTGCCGGTGGTGCCGGCGAAGACCGACTGGCCCTACGCCCTGCGTCTGGTCTCCGAGGTGCTGTCGTCCAACGGGTCGACCTCGATGGCCTCGGTGTGCGCCAGCTCGTTGGCGCTCATGGACGCCGGCGTGCCCGTCTCCGCCGCCGTGGCCGGCATCGCCATGGGCCTGATCTACGAGGACGGCACCTACACCACCCTCACCGACATCCTCGGGGCCGAGGACGCCTACGGCGACATGGACTTCAAGGTGGCCGGGACCGCCGACTACGTCACCGCTCTGCAGCTCGACACCAAGATCGAGGGGCTGCCGGCCGACGTGCTCGCCGCTGCCCTCCAGCAGGCCAAGGAGGCCCGCCTGCAGATCCTCGGTGTCATGAACGCCACCCTGGCCGAGCCTCGCTCAGATGTGGCGTCGAGCGCGCCGAAGATCGTCAGCTTCCAGATCCCGATCGACAAGATCGGCGAGATCATCGGCCCCAAGGGCAAGGTCATCAACGCCATGCAGCAGGAGACCGGCGCTGACATCGCCGTCGACGACGACGGGATGGTCGGCACCGTGACCATCGGGTCCAAGGACGGCGAGGCCGTGGCCGAGGCGCGCCGGCGGATCACCCTGCTGCTCGACCCTCCGGCGGCCGAGGTCGGCGCCGTCTACCCGGGCCGGGTGGTCAACATCACCAAGTTCGGTGCGTTCGTCAACATCCTCCCCGGGCGCGACGGCCTCGTCCACATCTCCAAGCTCGGCGGTGGCAAGCGCATCGACCGGGTCGAGGACGTGCTCAGCCTCGGCGACCCGATCGAGGTGCGCGTCGACGACATCGACCCTCAGGGCAAGGTGTCCCTGTCGCCGATCGGCGACGGCGACGGTGAGGACGGCGGCGACGGTGGCGCCCCGCCGCGCGGCCCGTCGGGCGGTGGTGGTGGCTCCACCCGACCGAGCGGCGATGCCGGCGACCGCGGCGACCGCGGCGAGCGCGACCGCCCTCGCCGCCCGGACCGGGGCGACCGGGGCCGGCGCTCCGAGCCGGAGAGCCGCCAGCCGGCTCCCACGGGCGTGGCCACGGCCAGCTTCGAGGAGGCCTTCGACGCCGAGGTCCGCAGCGAGTTCGGCGACCTCGGCCCCGAAGCGACGTCACGGCCGGCCGAGCGTCGGGGTGGCGATGGGGGCGGCGAGCGTCGCCGACCGCGCCGCGGCGGTGGGCCCCGGGGCTGACGAACGTCGATCGGTCGCGAGGTGGCCGTCCGTACCACGACCCTGGCCAATGGGGCCAGGGTCGTCACCGAGACCATGGCGCACGCCCGCTCGGTCAGCATCGGGTTCTGGGTCGGGGTCGGCTCCCGTGACGAGCCGCCCGAGCTGGCCGGGGCGTCGCACTTCCTCGAGCACCTGCTGTTCAAGGGCACCGAGCGTCGCAGCGCGTCCGAGATCGCCGAGGCGGTCGAGGCCGTGGGTGGCGAGATGAACGCCTTCACCGCCCACGAGCAGACCGCCTACCACGCCCGGCTCCCGGCGGCCGACCTCGCCCTCGGGCTCGACCTGCTCGGCGAGGTCTTCACCGAGCCGGCCCTGCGGCCCCACGAGGTCGAGGCCGAGCGGCAGGTGATCCTCGAGGAGCTCGCCATGGAGGAGGACTCCCACGAGGACCGGGTGCTCTCGCTGCTGGCCGACGCCCTCTTTCCGCGGCACCCCCTCGGCGCCGAGGTGCTCGGCACCCGGGCGACCATCCAGGCCATGACACGCGAGCAGATCGCCGGCTTCCACGAGCAGTGGTACCGGCCCGCCAACCTGGTGGTGGCGGCAGCCGGGCGCCTGGACCACGACGAGGTGGTCCAGGCCATCGAGCACCGCTTCGCCGGGGCCGAGCCCGGGCCTGCCCCCGTGCGCACGCCTCCCCTGGTCCCGGCCGAGGCGCTGCGGGTGGGCACCCAGCGCAGCGAGCAGGTGCACGTCGCCGTCGGCCTTCCGGGTCTGAGCCGCCACGACGATGACCGCTACGCCCTGGTGCTGGCCAACCAGGTGCTCGGGGGCGGCACCGCCAGCCGGCTGTTCCGTTCGGTTCGCGAGGAGCGCGGCCTGGCGTATTCGGTGTGGTCGGACGTCTCGTTCTACGCCGACGCCGGAGCTGTTGTGGCCGCCGCCGCCACCTCGCCTCCCCGCCTCCCCGAGGTGCTGGGCCTGGTCCACGCCGAGATCGACCGGCTTCTCGCCGACGGGGTGGGCGAGCGCGAGCTCCAGGTGGCCAAGGGCTACGTGGTCGGCTCCACCCTGCTGGCCCAGGAGGACTCCGGGAACTGCATGGGCCGCATCGCCGCCGACGTGGTGGCCCACGGCGAGGTCGCCGACCTCGATGACGTGCTCGACCGCTACCGCCGCACCACCCGGTCCGACATCGACCGCGTGCTCGCCCGCATCGGCGCCTGCGGACGTCGCAGCCTCGCCGTGGTGGGCCCGCTGCGCCGCTCCAGGGTGCAGGCCATGGCCGCCGACCTGCCATCCACGGCCACCACCGCCGCTTCTGGCCCCGGGGGAAGCGCCCAACCCGCCGGGGTGGTGCCGACGTGAGCCTGCGGGTGGGCGTGTTCGGAGCCGCCGGGCGCATGGGAACCGCCGTGTGCCAGGCGGTCAGCGACGATGCCGAGCTGGAGCTGGTGGCGGCGGTCGACCCCCACCACGCCGGGCTCGACCTGCGACCGGTCACCGGCGTCGACGCCGACATGCCCATCCTCGCCGCCGCCGAGGCGCTCGACGCCGCCACCGTCGACGTGGTGGTCGACTTCACCGCCGCCGCTGCCGCCCGGGAGAACCTCCGGTGGTGCGCCGATCACGGGGTCCACGCCGTGGTGGGCACCACCGGACTCACGAGCGGCGACCTGGACGTCCTGCGCTCGGCGTTCACCGACAGCAACTGCCTGGTGGCACCCAACTTCGCCATCGGAGCCGTGGTCATGATGCGGCTGGCGGAGCTGGCGGCGCCGTGGTTCACCTCGGTGGAGGTGATCGAGCTGCACCACGACGCCAAGGTCGACGCGCCCTCGGGCACGTCGTTGTTGCTCGCCGAGCGACTGGCCGAGGCGTCGGAGGAGTGGGGCCCCGACCCCACCACCAGCGAGGTGGTGCCCGGTGCCCGGGGAGCCCGAGGACCGGCCGCCATCCCCATCCACTCCGTGCGCCTCCGGGGCATGGTCGCCCACCACGAGGTGCTCTTGGGCACCACCGGCCAGACGTTGTCGATCCGCCACGACTCCTACGACCGGACCTCGTTCATGCCCGGCGTGCTCCTGGCCGTCAAGGCCGTTCCCGACCGCCCCGGGCTCACCGTCGGACTCGACGCCCTGCTCGATCTGTGAGCCACCGTCGGCGTTTCCTCACGGCCCGAGGGGGGACACTGACGCCATGACCGACACCACCGACACCACCTTGCCGGCGAAGAGCAGCGGGAGCGGGAGCGCGCTGGTGACCGAGCGGGGCAAGACGACCATCGCCGACACCGTGGTGGCCAAGATCGCCGGGATCGCCGCCCGCGAGATCGCCGGAGTGCACAACATGGGCACCGGGGCGGCCCGGGCCATGGGCGCGCTGCGGGAGCGGTTCCCCGGGGCGGCTCGCCAGAGCATCACCCAGGGCGTGAACGTCGAGGTCGGCGAACGCCAGGCGGCCATCGACGTCGACATCGTCTGCGAGTACGGAGTGCGCATCGTCGACGTGACCAACGCCGTGCGCCAGAACATCATCGACCGCATCCAGGACATGACCGGCCTCGAGGTCACCGAGGTGAACATCTCCGTCGACGACGTCTACACCGGTGAGGATCGTCAGGAGGAGCCGCCGCCACCCGAGCGGGTGCAGTGACGATCGCGATGCGGTGATCGACGTCGATGCCATCGCCGACGCCGTGGACCGCTGCCCCTCGGTCGTGCGCCGCAGCGCCGGTCGGGGGACCGAGGTCGCCACCTACCTGCGGGGCCGACGGGTCGAGGGCATCCGTTGCCGCAACGATCGCGTGGAGGTCCACGTGGAGGTCGGCTACGCCAGTCACCTGCCCTCGGTGGCCGAGGAGGTCCGCTCCGCCATTGCCGAGCACGTGGCGGGTGCCGGCATCGACGTGGTGATCGCCGACATCGATCTGGAGCCCACCGGGTGAGCGGAGCGGACGGGATCGACCCGGCCGGCGTGCTCGGGTTGGGGCCCGACGCCGACTCGGCCACCATCCGAGCGGCCTGGCGTCGCCAGGCCCGTCTGTGCCATCCCGACCTGGGCGGCGACGCCGAGGCGTTCCGCCGGGCCAGGCGGTCCTTCGAGCTCCTGCAACCGCGGGTGGGCCGCACCGACGTGGCGCAGCGCCCGACGCTGGTGGCCCACCTGGGGCCGGGAGGAGTCGCCGTGCGGTGGTGGCGCCGTCGCCGTCTCCGGACGCAACAGCCTCGGGTCAGCTGAGGCTGGCAGGTCATCGACGAGAGGAGTGCTGTGCAACCGACAGTGGTGGGCTTGTTCACCGGCCTGGTGCTCGGCGTGGTGCTGGTCATCGGCGACTTCGCCGACATGCTGCTGGTGGGGTTCTGCGGGGCGGTCGGCTATCTGGTCATGCGGGTGGTCGAAGGTGAGCTCGACCTCACCGACGTCATGGAGCGCACCCGCCGGCGTCGTGGCTGACGCGGCTGCGCCCGACCCGGCTGCGTCGGCAGCGACCACGGCGCTTCCCGGGCGGACCGTCATCAGCGGTCGGGCGGTGGCGTCGGTGGCCCGTCGGGCTGCCTGCGAGGTCCCCGGTGTCGTCCTCGTGTCGCGGTCGGGGCTCCGCCGACGGCTGGGCGAGTTGCTGCCGGGATCGAGCGGGGGAGCAGGGGCATCGGCGGAGGTGGCGAGCGGGACGGCGTCCATCGAGCTGCGTCTGGCGGTGCGCTGGCCGGAGCCCGTGGGAGCGGTGGGCGACGACGCTCGTCGCCACGTACGGGCCAAGGTCGAGGAGCTCACCGGGTACGCCGTGCGCGGCATCGACATCGTCGTCGATGGGCTTCCGGCCCCGGCGAGCGCCACCCGACGGGTCGGCTGAACCCCCGTGGCGGTCGCCAACCGGGTGCTGTGCACGCTGCTGGCACTGGCACTGATCGTCGCCGGGGTGGTGGTCGCCGCCGAGATCCTGGCCGTCGCCTTCGACCGGGGCCCGTGGCTCGTCCCCTACGACCGCTGGGAGCGCTGGGCGCGGGCGACCTCGTGGTCCGATGGCGACGTGCGGCTGGCCAGCGCGGCGATGGTCGTCGCCGGAGCGGGGGTGCTGGCGGTCCAGCTCGTCCCCCGGCGCCCGAGCGCCCTGGAGCTCGTGGCCCACTCCGGCGGTGCCGGCGCCCGGCTCGACCGGCGTGGAGCCGAGCGCTGGCTGGGCGAACGGGCCGGCCAGGTCGAGGGCGTGGTCACTGCCGAGGCGAAGATCACCAAGAAGGTGGCCACCGTGCGGGCCCGGACACTGGAGGGCGACGCCCGAGCGGTCGAGCGCAGGGTTCACGACGCGCTCTCGGAGCAGATGGCGGGCTTGCGCCTGGAGCGGGCACCGCGGCTGAAGGTCGAGGTGCGCACCCGTGCCGACCACGGTCACAGGTCGTGAGCCGGCTCGACCGCTGGAACCGGCTGGTCGCCTCGGCGCTGGGCCTGGCGCTGGTCGGCGCCGGTTGCTACGGGCTGGCTCGCAGCACCGGAGTGAGCGGCAACCGCCACGATCCGGTGCTGACCGCCATGCTGCGCCGGGAGGTCGTCGACAACGCCGGTGTGGTTGGCGGCGCCCTCACCTTCGTGGCCCTGGTGGTGGCGTGGGCGGGATGGCGGTGGTTGCGGGCGCAGCTCCTTCCCGCTCCCTCCTTGGGAGCCGTGCACCTGAGCGATGGCGAGGGCGGGCACACCTGGCTCGACGCCAAGGCCCTGGCCGAGGCCGTCACCCGGGATCTGCAGGCCCAGCCCGGCGTGGCGGCGGGGCGTGTCCGGGTGCTCGGCCATCCCCGTGCGCCAGCCGTCGACCTCCACGCCGATCTCAGCGCCGACGCGGATCTCGACGACGTGCGTCGGCAGGTCGACGACGTCGTGGTGGCGCGGCTGCGCGGTGCCCTGGAACGTCCGGATCTTCCGGCGACCGTGCGCTACGGCTTCGGGACCTCCGTCGGCCGGGGCCTCAGCTGAGCGCCTCGGCCCAGCGCCGCACGAGCGTGGTGAGCACGTCGAGAGGCAGGGCGCCGTGGCGGAGCACCTCGTCGTGGAAGGCCCGCACGTCGAAGCGATCCCCGAGGCGGGCGGTGGCCCAGCTCCGGAGGTCCTGCAGCCTGCGCTCTCCCACCTTGTAGGCGAGGGCCTGGCCGGGGAGCACCAGGTAGCGGTCGACCTCGACCACGATCTCGTGCTCGGGCGACACCGAGTGCTCGAGGAAGTAGGCGATGGCCTGGGCGCGGCTCCAGCCGAGGGCGTGCATGCCGGTGTCGACCACCAGGCGAATGGCGCGCAGCATCTCGGCGTCGAGCGCGCCGAAGCGCTGGTAGGGGTCGTCGTACATGCCGAGCTCGGGGCCGAGGCTCTCGCAGTAGAGGCCCCATCCCTCGATGTAGGCGGTGAACAGGCCGCGCCGGCGGAACTCGGGCAGGTCGTCGAGCTCCTGGGCCAGCGCGATCTGGAAGTGGTGGCCGGGCACCGCCTCGTGCAGGCAGATCGACTCCATGTTCCACGACGGCCGGGAGGCGACGTTGTGGGTGTTGGCGAAGAACCGGCCGGGCCGGGCCATCGCCAGCGATCCCTGGAGGTAGAAGGCTGCCGGCGCCGAAGGCGCCATCTCCTCGGGAACGGGGACCACGCCGAAAGGCAGTCGGGGAAGGCGCCCGAACAGCCCCACCACGGCGGGGTCGATCCGCTTGGCGATGTCGCGGTACGACGCCAGCAGCTCGTTGCCGGTGGCGAAGAAGAAGCGGGGGTCCGTGCGCAGGAAGCCGGCGAAGTCCTCGGCGCTGCCGGCGAAGCCGGTGCCGGTGCGCACCCCGTCCATCTCGGCGCCGATGCGCTCGACCTCGGCGAGGCCGATGGCGTGGATCTCCTCGGCCGGAAGATCCGTCGTGGTGAAGTGGCGGACGCGCTCGTCGTACCAGTGACGGCCGTCGGGCAGCGCCGAGAGGCCGTCGGTGGTCCGGGCTCCGGGAAGGTAGCGCTCGACCAGCTCGTCGTGGAGCCGGCGGAAGGCGGGGACCACCGAGGTGCGGGCGATCTCGGTGGCCTCCCGGAGCGTCTCGGCGGCGCTGGCATCCCCTGATGCCGCCAACGCTCGCAACCGCGCCAGCAGCGGCCCGGCGCCCGGGTCGTTCCCCAGGTGCGCCTCGACTTGGGCGGGAACGTCGCGCAAGGTCACCTGGGGTGGTGTGAGGCCCTGTGCCAGCCCCCGGCGGAGGAGCTCGATGGTCTGGTCCACGAGCAGGGGCACCGCCCGCAACCGCGCCAGCAGGTTCTGGTGGTGCTCGGGGGCCGTGGCCTGCATCGAGCCGAACAGCAGCGCCAGGTCGTTCTGGGGGCCCTCGAGCTGGGTGACGGCGAGCAGATCCCCCGGGAAGCGGGCGGCCTCGGCCTCGCCGCGCTGCTGCCAGGCGAACACCTCCGAGCTGAGGAGGTCGCCGTCGGGAAGGGCGTCACGGTCGATGGTGGCCAGCACCTGCAAGGGCTCGCCTGCCTCGGCGCGTCGACGTTCGACGGCGTCGATCGACAGGTCGGGCAACCGGTCGTCCAGGCCGGGCCATCCGAGGAAGGTGGCGGCGTCGGGTCGCTCCTCCATGGCGTGGCGCCACACCACGTCGAACAGGGCGTGGAGCCGCTCGGGCTCCGGCACCTGACCCTTGCTGGCGACGATGGCGTCGAGCTGGCCCCGGTAGTCGCTCACGGCCGTTCGTCGGACGGGCTGACGTCTGCCCGCTCGGCATCGATCTGACGCTCGGTCGCCTCGAGCTCGGCCTCCAGCTCGGCGGGCGGGCGCAGGGTGCCACCCTTGCGCTTGCGGCCGGACTGGAGGCTGACCACCACGAACGACAGACCGATGAGCCACCACTGGTAGCGCTGGATGAACCCGAGCACGGCGAAGAGCTGGTCGTCGAGCGCCTTGCCGAGGAAGCGGAACAACACCAGGCGCCCGACGGTGCCGACGACGTTGAGCACGATGAAGCGCCGCGGCCGCATGCCGGCCGCCCCGGCCAGCAGGCACAGGTAACCGCTCGGGGCGAGAAGGATGATGACGGAGCCGAAGCGGGCGAAGAACCGCTCGGCTCCCCGGATGAACCCGCCGTCGTCGCCCAGCTTGGTCTCGGCCCACCGCAGCGCCGCCTCTCCGTACTGCACGCCGAGCAGGTAGAACAGCGGGTCGGTCGACACCAGACGCAGGAACCCCACCACGAAGAACGGGACGGCGTCGATCTGCGGCGAGGCCAGCAACAGGTAGCGGCTCCTCGGGTTGAGGAACATCTGCAGCAGGGGGCGCTCGTTGATGAGCCCCGGCCCGATGACGTCGGACACGGCGCCGACCGCGGTGAGCACCACGATGGGGGTCAGCAGGACGGCGAGCGGGATCCGGCGCCGCGGTGAGATGGCGCCCTCCTGCTCCGGCATCGGTCGAATCCTAGGTGGTCAGGTCGCGCTTCCCCGCCTCGGTGCCGGCGTTTCCCCGCAGCGTTCGCGCCGTGCCCGCCGTCGTCGTGGCACGCTGCCCGGAAAGGGGGACAGATAAGGTGCCGGGGTGACCTACCGCTCCGACCCCGCCTTCTTGGTGCTGCACGCTGTGCGGCTCAAGGGCGCAGCCGACTCCGACGCGCTGGCTCGGGCCACCGGGATCGATCCGGTCGACGTCGAGCGGGTGCTCGGCGCGCTGGCCGAGCAGGGAAGGGTCGAGCACCGCCACACCGCACCGGTGGGGTGGCGGCTCCTCCCCGAAGGCGCCGCCGTCCATGCCACCTGGCTCGCCGACGAGCTCGAGGTCAGCGGTGCCCGCAAGGCGGTGGAGGAGGCCCATCGACGGTTCCTCGAGCTCAACCCCGAGCTCCTGAGCGCCTGCACCGCCTGGCAACGGCGTCTCGTCGAGGGCGCACCGGTCGCCAACGACCACACCGACGCCGCCTACGACCAGCAGGTCGTGGCACGGCTGGTCGCCGTCCACCACCGGATCACACCGGTGCTCGACGAGCTCGCCGATCACCTGGCCAGGTTCGGGAGCTATGCACAGCGCCTGCAGGACGCGCTCGACCACGTGCGGGCGGGCGCGGGCGACTGGTTCACCCGTCCCCTCATCGACAGCTACCACAGCGTGTGGTTCGAGCTGCACCAGGACCTTCTCGACACCCTCGCCATCGACCGGGCCACCGAGAGGGTCGACGCCTAACCATGGCCCGCTTCGGTCCGGTGGTCACCGCCATGGTCACGCCCTTCGACGACGACCTCGGCGTCGACTTCGACGGTGCGGTCAGCCTGGCCCGCTGGCTCGCCGACCACGGCAGCACCGGTCTGGTGCTCGCCGGCACCACCGGCGAGAGCCCCACGCTCACCGATGACGAGAAGCTCGAGCTGTTCCGTACGGTGGCCGAGGCGGTCACGGTGCCGGTCGTAGCCGGCGTCGGCAGCGCCGACACCCGCCACAGCGTGCAGCTCGCCCGGGCGGCCGCCGGCACCGGCGTCGACGCCCTCCTGGTCGTGACGCCCTACTACAGCCGTCCCTCGCAGGCCGGCCTCTTCGCCCACTTCTCCGCGGTGGCGGGCGCCACCGAGCTGCCGGTGGTGGTCTACGACATCCCCCCGCGCACCGGGCGCAAGGTGGCCACCGCCACGCTGGTGGCCCTGGCCCGTGAGGTCCCCAACGTCGTGGCGGTCAAGGACGCCACCGCCAACCCCCCGGAGTCCGCCCGGCTGCTGGCCCAGACGCCCGAGCGCTTCGAGCTCTACAGCGGTGATGACGGCTACACGTTGCCGTTGCTGGCGGTCGGCGCGGTCGGCGTCATCAGCGTGGCCAGCCACTGGGCGGGCGAGGAGACCGCCGCCATGATCGCCGCCTTCGAGAAGGGCGACGTGGTCGGCGCCCGGCGGGCCAACGCCCGCCTCCTGGCCAGCTTCGCCTTCGAGACCGGCGACGACGCTCCCAACCCGTTGCCCACCAAGGCCATGATGCGGGTGCTCGGCCACCCCGTGGGGCAGTGCCGCCCTCCGATGAGCCCGGCACCGGCCGGCCTCGAGGACAGCGCCCGCCTCGTCCTGGAGCAGCTCCGTGGCTGAGCCCGTGCGCATCACCTTCCTCGGCGGCCTGGGGGAGATCGGCCGCAACTGCGCCTGCTTCGAGCTCGACGGGCGCATCGTCCTGCTCGACTGCGGGCTCATGTTCCCCGAAGCGGAGATGCTGGGCGTCGACCTGGTGCTGCCCGACTTCACCTGGTTGCGCAACAACGCCGACCGGGTCGACGCCTGCGTGCTCTCCCACGGCCACGAGGACCACGTCGGGGCGCTGTCGTACCTGCTGCGCGACCTGTCGTTCCCCATCTACGGCTCGGCGCTGAGTCTCGGGATCGCCCGCAACCGCATCGAGGAAGCCGGCATGCTCGGGCGTACCGAGTTGATCCAGGTGGGCGACGGCGACCGGCGCCGCATCGGGCCCTTCGACGTCGAGTTCATCCCCGTCACCCACTCCGTGCCCGACGGCTTCGCCACCGCCTGGCACACCCCGCAAGGGGTGATCCTCCACTCGGGCGACTGGAAGCTCGACCTCACCCCGGTCGACGGTCGCACCACCGACCTCGCCCGGATCGGCGCCATCGCCGCCCAGCAGGGCATCCGCCTCCTGCTGAGCGACTCCACCAACGCCGAGGAGTCGGGCCACACCCGCTCGGAGCGCTCCATCGGCGAGTCGCTGCGATCGCTGTTCGCCGCTGCCCGGGGCCAGCGGGTGGTGACCGCCTGCTTCGCCAGCCACATCCACCGGATCCAACAGATCGCCGACGTGGCCATCGCCGAGGGCCGCATGATCGCCACGCTGGGCCTGTCGATGAAGAAGAACGTGCGCCTGGCCCGCGACCTCGGCCGCCTGCACATCCCCGACGACAAGGTCTGCGACATCGCCGACATCGACGGCGTCGCGCCCGAACAGCTCTGCGTCATCTCCACCGGGTCCCAGGGCGAGCCGCTCTCGGCCCTGTCGCGCATGGCGGCCAACGACAACAAGTGGCTGCGGGTCGGGCCCGGCGACACCATCATCCTCAGCTCGCATCCCATCCCCGGCAACGAGACCAGCGTGGGCAAGGTCATCGACGGCCTCCACCGCCTCGGCGCCGACGTCATCCACTCCGGCATCGCCGACGTGCACGTCACCGGCCACGCCATGGCCGAGGAGCTCAAGACGCTGCTGTCGGTCACCGACCCCGAGTACCTGGTGCCGGTGCACGGCGAGTACCGCCACATGATCCACCACGGCCGCCTCGGTGTCTCCGTCGGCCTGGCCGAGGACGACATCATGATCTGCGCCGACGGCGACCAGATCGAGCTGAGCGACGAAGGCCTGGCCAAGGTCGGCGAGGTGCCGGCCGGCTACCTCTACGTCGACGGCGTGGTCGGTGACGTCGGCCACGGCGTGCTGCGCGACCGCCGGGTGCTTGCCGACGAGGGCGTGGTGGTGGTCATCGTCACCGTCGACGCCACGTCGGGCAAGGTGATCGCCGGGCCGGAGATCGTCACCCGGGGCTGGATCCACGCCCCCGAGGCGGAGGACCTCCTCGAAGAGGCCCGGCGCCACGTGGTACGGGCCATCGAGCGCTCCGACGACACCGACTACGACACGCTCAAGCGCCATGTGCGCAAGGCGCTGGGCGCGTTCGTCAACGAGCGCACCAAGCGCAAGCCCATGATCGTCCCCGTCATCATGGAGGCCTAGGTTTTCGCCGTCGAACCAGAGGTTCGACGACGAGGGTGAGCGTTTCGCCGTCGAACCATAGGTTCGACGGCGAGCAGCCACGTGGTCCGTCGACCGGGCGGATGCCGGGGGTCTCCGCGCTGATGACGCAATGCTCGCGGGCCTCGCCGGCCGCCCGCCAGGGGGGGGGCCCCACCGGCGGGGGCCGGACGGCATGGTGTTGTGGGACTAG
>JAHWJH010000035.1 GCA_019348555.1 Actinomycetota bacterium | reverse complement strand
TACGGGGGCCCGCTCTCGTGACCAGCACGGCGCCCGCAGCGGCAGCGAGACTCACCGTCAACACCTCGGCCACATCGGTAGGCCCGTGGCGCGCGTCCCGGGGCAACGACGGGGGCACCAGCATGGCCAGGGCATCGCGGTCGTGACCACCAGCTGAGCGTGCCGGTGTGGGAGCTCCCGCCAGGGACAGAGCCTCGAGACGGGCGGGTTCGGGATGCTCAGAGGGTGACCCAGACAGCACCGACGGGAGAATGTCGACCGAGCCGGTGCGGGTGCCGTCCGAGCCCGTGCCACCGACGAGGCCAGCAGCGACGACCTCCGGCGCAGCCGCGAGAGCTTCAGCCAGGAAGCGATCGAGCACCGGCTTGGGGTCGACTGGTCCGCCCCCTTGGGGGTGGACCTCGAAGTGCACGTGAGGCGGGGTCCCCCGGGCGTTCCCGGAGTTGCCGTTGTAGCCGATGAGCTGACCGACGCCCACGGTGTCCCCTTCGGCCAAGCCGGGAGCGACGCCGGCCAGGTGGGCCAGGTAGTAGTAGGTCCCGTCGGCCTCGATGACGTAGACGGCGATGCCACCCAGGCCACCGTTGCTGAGGCGTACCCGACGTCGGCCGGTGCCCGTACCGGCGTGCCCATCGGGGCGAAGATGTCGGTCCCTTGGTGGAGGCGCCAGCCGGGACCGAAGCGGGGAAACAGCCAGTCATGGGTGTAGGTGGCCTCGCCTGCGACGGGGAATCGTCCGAAGCCGGCCATCGCCGCTTCGTGAGGGGTGGCTCCAGCCGCTCGTAGGGGAGCCAGGGCCTCGAGCAGCGGCTCGGTGCTGCTCGATCCGCTGCGCTGGACGCCGTGCATGCGGGCTCGGAGCTCGACCGGGAGACCTCCGAAGCCCGGCGTGGGCAGACGGTCCTCGTCGGGGACCTCATCGGGGAAGGCGGCGGGCAGCGGCGGGAGGTCGACCGCGAGCGGGGCCGGGGGCGTGGGCGCGGAGGGGCGCCAGTTCAGGCCTGGCGAGCCCTCAGTCGGCCGCGGCACGGCCGGTAAATCCGGATGTAATCCCGTTGAACTCGCATTCGCGTGGGAGGGCGGTTCCGGTGTTTACACCGCCTGCAGCTACGAGCCGAGCTCGTATTACCTCACGGTTGGCGACCAGCTCGAGCTGGCCGCCGTTCCCTGGTCCCGCGAAGTGTTCCCCTCGGCAGCATGACGACGCCGGACCTGATCACGACACCACTGGTACTGCTCGTGGCCGCCTTGGCGCTCTGGTGGGCCGCCCGTCGAACGGTGTCGACGATCGGGTGATGCGCGGAGCCGCCACTGCACGGCCGATGACCGGGAGCTTCCAAGCCACCGGCAATCGAAATGCCGTCGCCATCGTCCTCGACCCGGCAGACGGTGAGGATGGCCTCGAAGCCGGGCGTCGTCTCATTCTGCTACCACTCCACCCGGGCGGTGTGGGCGCGATCGGTCGTGCCACGGTTTGGGGACCCGCCGAGGGTCCTGCACCGCCGTCCGTCTGGTACGTGGGTGGTCCAGCCACGCGGTGATCAAGTCTTCGTCGCGCCCGGATGGCCAAGCCGAAGTTGGAGGGGAGCCCGCAAGGTCGCCCAGGAGGTCGAATCCGCCGGCGGATTTGATCAGAATGAGGCGTCAACCAACTGACTGAACTCCCGATCCAGGTCCGAATCCGACCGCTCAGCCGAGGAAGGCTGCCGGCGTCCGAGTGAACCACGCCAGCCCGACGTCCTACTCACCGGCGAGCAACAGCACCGGCTGGACTGTTCGCCTTGACCGCCAACAGATGACCGCTCTCGTTCAAGGAATAGTCTCGCCAAGTTCGTCTTTCACCGCTAACAGTGAGTTTGGAAGCCTGCCATTGAGATAGACCATCAACGCAAGTAATCTCTCGCCGCGTGTCACGAAGTGAGAGAAACCATCTGGGTGACGATGTACAACAACGACTTCCCCTGCCGCTGCGTCGAGCCCTGCTCGGCCGGGGGCTGGTGGCCGCCGGCGCTCTCGTACTCGGCCCCCGTGCCATACGTGCCCTGGCCATGGGCACGGCGGTCGACGCCGCCACGCTCGTGCACGCTCCCGGCGCCGTGGGCGCACCGCCGATCGTTCCCAGGTCGGAGTGGGGGGCGGACGAGTCGCTGCGGTCCGGCAGCCGATCGTTTGCTCCGATCACCAAAGCCATCGTCCACCACACCGCCACCCTCAACGACGAGCCCGATCCCCGGGCCCGAGTGAGGGCCATCTTCCGATACCACGTGCAGGGCAGCGGCTGGGACGACATCGGCTACAACTTCCTCATCGACCGCGCCGGGCAGATCTACGAAGGTCGCTGGGCGCGCGACTACGAGCCCGGTGAGCCGCACAGCGGCGAGGATCGAACCGGGCTCGGTGTCCTGGGTGCCCACGCCTACGGTTTCAACCGGGGCAGCGTGGGAGTGGCGCTTCTCGGGACCTACTCGTCCGCCGGTGTCACGGCCAGCGACGCGGCGCTGGGCGCGCTCAGCGACCTCCTGAGCTGGAAGTTCGCCACCCGAGGCATCGACCCCCACGGTGCGTCGGGCTACACCAAGGCTGACGGTAGCGTCACCAGCTTCGCCAACCTGTGCGGTCACCGAGAGGTGCTGTCGACAGCCTGTCCGGGTGACGCCCTACAGCAACGGCTGGATGAGGTACGCGACGAGGTGGCGGATCGAATGGCAGCAAGCCGCGCTGTGTCCGCCGCCGCGCCTGCGTCCGTGGACATCGCTCCTCCGCCAGGAGAGACGATGCCCACCCCCACCGAGTCGTCGCACGACGATGATGAACGTCGTCGCGACAGGAAGAGGAGACGGCGGGACCGCGAGTCCGACTGACCCTATGGCCTCGACGTCACCTGCGACCGGCGTGGCGGCGTCGTTCAGCGGCCCGGTCGAAGGCCCACACTCAGCGGCAGGTCCTGGCTGAGCTCGACGGTGCCCGCGCCCGCCCTCCAGTAGCCTGGATGGGACACATCCGACGGGAGGCATGTCATCGCCCGCCCGACACTCAGCGTTTGCGGCATGACCTGGAACTCGGCCGGCAGGCTCGAGCACTGGATCACCCGCACCCTCGAGTACGCAGACGAGGTCGTCCTCCTCGTCGACGAGTCCTCCACCGACGACACCTACCACGTTGCCCGCACCTTCGCTGATCTCGTCCGGGTGGTCGAGCACCCACCCTTCATCGAGGTCTTCTACGACCTGGCACTGCGACAGGCGAGCGGTGACTGGATCTTGTGGCTCGATGACGACGAGTTCATGGGCAGCACCTTCGCCCGACACGCGCGACGCGCTGCTGGAGGACCGCACCTGACCCACTATCACCTGCCCTACCGTTGGATCGTCCGGGGCGCGGACGGCGAGTACCGCTGGATACGCACCTTCCCGTGGCACCCCAACCGCGTCTTGGGCTGATCCGCAACGTGGGGAGCACGTACTTCCCAGATCTGCCCGACCCGGTCGACCAAGAAGTTGTAGCCGATGTCGTCCCAGCCGTTGACGGCCATGTGGTACGCCTGAATGCCCCGCAGGGTCCCGGGCACGTCGGCCGGGGCGTAGCCGTTGCCGCTCACCGTGTGGTGGACGAAGCCCATCTTCAGGCCGGCCGCGATCGTCGGGCCGGCCTTGGCCGGGCGGGGCTTCCCACGACGACCGGTTAGTGATGGGGGGCGCACCGGGCGAGGCCGAGCCCACCCAGATCGGCTCGCTGACCGAACGGCGGTGGTGTCCTCAACGGAGCCCGGGGTGGCGCGCTCGAGCTCGACCCACTCTGTCGACGCTCATGCGCCCGGTCTGGCGGGCGGTGGCGCTGGGAGCTCCGAAGGCCTGCTCGAGCAGGTCCACCGTGGGGCCCGGCCGGGGGCGCCGGTGCCGGTGCCGGTGCCGGTGAAGGCCGGGCTGCGGGTGAGGGCGGGGTTACTGCTGGAACGCACCGTCATCTCCTCCTCGAGGAGGCGGGCAGGGCGCCCGTCTCAGATTCGAGGATGGGGCGGCCAGCCCGTCCTCGGTCCTCACGCCGAGGGCAGCTTGGTGAGCAACTGGGCGTCCACGGGGGCGTCCGGTGCCGCCGGGAAGCGCAGCGACGTCTCGACGTCCAGCCGGGGATGGGCCAGGAGGTAGTCCCTGCCCTCGAGGCACCGTCGGATCTCCAACTCGATGTAGGGCGGCAGACCAGCGAGCTCGCTCCCCTCGACCGGTGGGCACGACATCAGCACGTGTCCGCCCACGGGCAGACGGTCGACCAGGGGCGACAGCGAGGAGACTGGATCACCGGTGCGCAGGCGCTCCATGGCGTCCCTCCAATCGGCGGCCAGGGGGTCGGCGACGGGACCCGTCGTCGTCGTGTAGCGGAGGCCGTCGGGCAGGTAGTGGGCGAGGAGGGGGATCGCCCCGATGGGAGCGAAGACGAGGTCCCCGCGCTCCAGGAGCGGTGCGACCTCCTGGACCCACCCCTTGGCGTCGCTCTTGGCGTACAGCGGTACCCGTACGCCGATGGGAGCGGTGAGCACGGCCACGATGGCCAAGGCGGCGACTGCCGTCTGACCGGCTCGGGCCAGCGCCACGCCGAAGGCCAACACGACCGGAGCGAGCACGATGCCCAGGTAACGGCCGTGCCACTGGGCATTGGTCCGCGACGTCGCCCATCCTGCCGCCACGGCGACGACGGCGACGACGACGATGGCGACCGTCAGCAAGGAGCGGCGGTCCCAGGGTCGGCGGAGTAAGACGACCAGCGCACCTCCAGCTCCCAGCGCCAGGGCGACAGCCGGGACCGGTCCGCCGACCAGGCCGACCACGTCGTCGCGCACCAGTTGGAGCGTCGGTGGAAGGGCCCACCCCACCACCGTGTGGGCACGTTGGTACAGCAGCGTCGGCAACCAGGGGGCGAACAGGAGGGCGGCCGCGCCATAGGCGAGCACGGCGTCGAGAACCAGGCATCGCCGATCGGCGCTGCCGGTCACGCCGCCGACGACGACCACGACAAGGGCGACGCCGGTACCGAGGGCCAGGAAGAACCCCCAGTAGTGGGTGTACATGGTCATGGCCAGGAGAAGCGCGAAGGCGGGGACGAAGCACCGGCGACGGTAGACGAAGGCGTGGAGGAACGTGGCGGTCACCAGCAGGGACAGCAAGGCCACCAGGGAGTACATGCGGGTCTCGTTGGCGTAGGCGGCGAGGAAGGGACTGACGGCGGCGAGGAGCGCGCACATCCACCCGGTCCGGCGGTCGAAGAGGCTCCAGCCCGCCCACAGCGCCGCCGGGACGACGGCCAGGGCGAAGAGCGTGGACAGGGAGTGGGTCGCCGCCTCGGAGGACCCGAACCACGTCACCCAGAGGTTGAGCAGGACGTGGTACAGCGGAGGGGAGGTGTCCTGGGCCAGCACCTCGGGCAGCTGAGCGAGCGGATGCGACGACATGCCGAGCGACAGCGCCTCGTCGGTCCAGTACCAGGTGTGACGGCCCCGGCTCCACAGGTAGGCCAGCACGGCGACGAGACCCACGATGGCGCCCAGGTCGACCAGCGAGAGGCCAGGCCGGCCGGCGGCGGGCGAGAGCGTAGGAGCGCTCTGGCCCGGAGGGCTCACCTCGGCCTGCTGCTCCGACCGACGCTGCGGCGCGGGCTCGCCTTGCTCGGGCTGTGTCGGGTTCCGAATCGTTTCCAGTTGCCTGCCAGACGTCGGGCGGTGCGGACAGGGTAGACGTGCGCCGCGCCGTTTCCGTCTCGGCCCCGTCTTCGGGCGCGTGTCGGCGCGCCTGGAGGAAACGATACCGTGCAGGCTGGTGGGGACGGAGACAGCGCGACGAGGTCCCGAGCCAGTGGTGGCCACGGCAGTGCAGGATCCTCCCGAGGTTCGAGCGCCGGGCACTCGGCGCTCCTCGTGGGCGGGCGCGATCGTCGTCGTGGTCGCGTTCGTCCTCTCCAGGCTGGCCGTCGCCGCCAGCGGCGTCAGGTTCGACGCCGGACCTCTCGCCAGCGGCTTCCAGGTGCTCGAGCTCAGCGAGCTGCGCGACGACCTGCTCGGGAGCCTGGCGCACCTCCACTCCCAGCCCCCGCTGTTCAACCTCTTGATCGGGCTGGTGCTGCGGGTACCCCAGGCCTGGGAGGAGTCCCTGCTCCGCATGGTCTACCTGGGCGCCGGGTTGGCGCTGGCGCTCACCGTCTACATGGTCCTGGTCCGCCTGGGGGTGCGTAGCGCCATCGCCGTGGTCCTCACCCTCGTCCTGGCTCTGAGCCCGGCCAACATCCTCTTCGAGAACTGGTCGCACTACGACTACCTGGTCATCCTCCTCCTGTGCCTTTCGGTCCTCACCCTGCAGCGCTACGAGACCGGCCATCGCCTCCGACACGTCGCCCTGTTCCTCGGCCTGCTGGCGGTGCTGGTCCTGACCAGGAGCACCTTCCAGCTGATCTGGTTCCTGGCCTGGGCCGTCGTCCTCGTCGTCCACCGCCGGCGCGCCGACTGGAAGAAGGTGGCCACCGTCGCCGCCGTACCCCTGCTGGTGATCGTCGCCGTCTACGCCAACACCCTGCGCGTCACCGGCGCCTTCACCTCCAGCACCTCCCTCGGCGTGAGCCTGGCCAAGATCACGACCTTCCAGCTCCCCGAAGCCGAACGCCGGGCGATGGTGGGACGGGGCGAGCTGTCACCCCTGGCGCTGATCCCCCCGTTCACGCCGGTCCCCGGCTACAGGGACGTCGTTCCGTCGCCGCCAAGGACCGGCGTCCCCGTCCTCGATGACGAGATGAAGACCTTCGCCGACGGAAGTTCGTGGATCAACTTCAACAACCTCATCTACGCCGGGGTCTCGCAGGCCTACCTCGACGATGCGCTGCGGACCCTGCGTGCCCACCCCGATGCCTACCTCGGGGGGGTGGCGGCGGGGACCGAGATGTTCTTCCGACCTCCCAGCGACTTCTTCGCCCTCCGCGACAACCGCCTGCAGCTGGGAGCCTTCAACCACTGGTACAACCGAGTCATCTACGGTGTGGTGGCGAACGGGGAGCCCGTCTCGGTCTTCCCCGACGTCGGCCGCCAGTACCGCCAAGGGCCCCCTCGCACCGCCTGGCTCTCCGTCCTCCTCTACGGCGTCGCTGTCGTCGGGGGAGCCGTCGAGCTGTCGTTCGCACGGCGCCGACGCGGCGGCGCGGGCTCGCTGGTGCTGGCCTTCCTGTGGTCGACGGTCCTCTACGTGACGGCCGTCAGCAACCTCCTCGAGGTCGGCGAGAACGAGCGCTTCCGCCTCTACACCGATCCTCTCGTCTTGCTGCTGCTCGCCGCCCTGGCCATGAGGTGGAGGTCTCGGCGCAAGCCCGAGGCTCCCGCCATGACGGCGCCGATGGAGCCCGGCTCCCTCAGGAGAGCCACTTGAGGATGCGGATGGCTCCCATCTGGGCGGGCTGACGGTGGGCGGAGACGTCGCGCCGCAGGTGGATCTCGTCGAAGTCCCGCTCGTAGGCCTTGTAGGCCTCGGCCAGCATCTCCTCGTTGGTCAGCGAAGGGTGCCAACTCAGCTCCCGGGCGATCCTGGAGGTATCGAAGATGAAGTCCTCGGCGATCATGCGGTAGTGGTAGGGACCGAGGGGAGAGACCTTGAGGGCGGCGGCGAGCCGCATGGCGGCGAGGGTCGGCGCCTTCGGCAGGGAGGCGACCCGGGCGCCGGTCCCCGCCTGGGCGATCACGTAGCGGTAGACGTCGGCCAAGGTCTTGACGTGGTCCGAGCCGACGTTGAAGCAGCCCGAGGCCGTGGAAGTGGCGAAGCCGAGCACGCAGGCCTCGGCGAGGTCAGGGGCATACACGAACTGGTACCGGTTGTCACCCTTGCCCACGACCCAGACCTTGCGGCCCTCGCGGATGAAGTCGAACAGGATGGTGAGCAGCCCCAGGCGGCCGGCGTCGACGATGGTCGGGCTGCGCAGCACCACCACGTCGAAGTCGTCGCGGTGGCGGGCCAGGACCTTCTCGCCCTCCCACTTGGACCGGCCGTAGATCTCGATCGGCCGAGGTTCGTCATCCTCGGTCACCGGGCGGTGGAAGCTCTCCCCCCAGAGGCAGTTGGAGGAGATGAAGAGGAACTTCGACACCTGGTGGGCGGCGGCGCAGCGGGCCAGCACCGCGGTACCGTCCACGTTGGACGACCAGAGGAAGCTCTCGTCCTTCACCGCATGGGCGAGGATGGCGGCGCAGTGGAAGACGCCCTCGAAGCGGTGCCTGCGGAAGAGGTCCTCCACCAGCGTGTCGTCCCGGATGTCGCCCTGCACGGAGGTGAGCTGGGGATGGGTCATGGGGTCGGGCTGCAGGTCGATGCTGACGCAGTCGAGCCCCTCGGCGAGCAGCCGCCGCTTGAGCACGTCCCCAAAGAAGCCGGCACCGCCGGTGACGAGAACCGTAGCCATGGCCGCTCATGCTAGCCGCCAGCCCGAGATTCCCCGGACGCAGTGCTAGCCTCGGGCGCAGCGAGGACGCTCCGGTGGCGCCTGCACGTGAAACCCTTCCACGACGAAAGCTGGCGTGTCCCGTCCCGCAAGCTGAGATGGCGGAACGGGCGCAGGCACCGGACGTTGCTGCGGCCGAGAACGACTCTTGCTGGGCGCGCTGATGCTGAGCGCAGTGACGAGATGGGGTGACCAGGCGACGTGACCGATGTGACCGAGCAGTCCCAGCGCGACCCCTTGGCGTCGAGCGATGAAGCCGCCAGTTGGCGCGCCGCCGGTCCGGCTGTGCCCGCTGAGGGACCCAGTTCCGAGCGGGCACGGCTTCGTCGCCCGGGCCAGCTCGTCGGGCCCGACCTGGCCATCCTGGCCGGGCTCCTGGCTGTGCTGGCCTTCTTGTGGGGCCGGGGCCGCCAGATCTGGTTCTGGATCGACGAGGGGATCGCTGTGGGCCTCGCGTCCCAGCCACTGGCGGAGATCCCTGCCAGCTTGCGCCTCGACGGTTCGCCCCCTCTGTACTACTTCCTGCTCCACGGGTGGATGTCGCTATTCGGGAGCTCCGAGGCGGCCACCCACACGCTGTCGCTCCTGTTCGCGCTGGCCGTCGTCCCCGCCGCGCTGTGGGCGGGCTGGAGCCTCTTCGACCGCCGGACGGGCTGGATGTGCGCTCTGGTGGCCGCCCTGAACCCCTTCATCGCCTTCTACGCCAACGAGACCCGGATGTACAGCCTGGTCACGCTGCTCACCCTCCTGGTCACCACCACGTTCCTCCACGCCTTTGTGTTCGGGCGGCGGCGCTACCTGCCCGCCTTCGCCATCGTGCTCACCTTGCTCGTCTACACCCACAGCTGGGGGCTCTTCCTGGCGGTGGGAGCTGCAGCGGCCCTCGTCCCCTGCCTCGTCGTCGGCTCCGATCGCCGGCGGACGCTGGTCGACGCCGCCCTGGCCTTCGGCGCCGTCGGCCTGCTGTACCTGCCCTGGGTTCCGACCTTGCTCTACCAGGTGGCCCACGACCCCAACCCCTGGTCCCGGCGCCCCACCCTGGTCGGTCTTCGGGACGAGGTGACCTTCGCCTTTGGCGGACGCGAGGCGGTGGTGGCGCTGGGGGTGGGCGGTTTCGCCGCCTTGGTGGCCATCCTGAAGCGGCCGTCCAGCCGGAACGCCCTGGCGGTCACGGCGATGCTTATCATGCCCGTCGTCGTCCTCGCCGGGGGCTGGGCCAGCGCTGTCTGGGGGTACCGCTACCTCGGCGTGGTGGTCCCGCCGCTGCTGTTGGTGGTCGCGCTCGGCTTGGCCCGGGGCGGGAACCTGGCCGTGACGGCCGTCGTCCTCTTGGCCCTGTTCAACGCGCCACTCGGGGTCAGAGTGCCGCCCTACCAGAAGAGCAACGCCCAGGAGGTGGCTCAGGCCGCGGCGAGCGAGCTCCAACCTGGTGACCTCGTCATCTCACCCGACTTCAGCCAGATCCCCCTTCTCGCCTACTACCTCCCGCCCGGCTTGCGCTACGCCGGCGCCCATGGTGCCGTCGACGACGTGCAGGTGACCGACTGGCGCAACAGCTTGGAGCGGGTGCGCGAGAGCCGGCCGGCTGAGGCGCTCCCGCCGCTGATCGACGCGCTGCCCGTCGGTGGGAGTGTCTTGATGATGTGCCCCGACTTGGAGCTCACCCCTGACCTGGTGGAGTTCCACCAGCTGGTCAAGCAGTACTGCGCCGAGATCGAGGGCCTCCTGCGGGGCGACGACCGCCTGCGCTTGGAGATGTCGATCGAGGCGCCCGATGGAGTGACCTTGACCCCCTTCGACGGCTGGCTCTTCACCAAGGAGACGAGCGTCCGAGCAGCCGCAATCGTGAGAGCGCCCTTCGGCTGACCATGCTCAGCTCCCCTCGGCCGAGGTGGTGGACGAGCCGGCGCAGACGGCCGAAGAGGCCCGCCCGGCCGATCTCCCTGGTGGAGGGGGCCACGGGGCGCCAGGCACGGGTCAGCGGGTGGACCAGGTCGGGGGCCCGGCGCGGCGTGCGGCAGAACCCGAGCAGGGGCCGCATGGCCGAGGACCAGGTGAACGCCGGGGCCACCTCGGCGATGGATGCTCGGCACCTGGCCCTGAGCCCGCCGTCGCTGAGCAGGCGGAAGAGGGCCTGCTCGAGCGCCTCCACGTCGTCGGGCGGGACGGTGAGGCCCAGGCCCCGGGCGTCGACCAGCTCGGCGAAGCCGTCGCCCCGGGTGACGACCATGGGCAGGCCGGCCCACAGGCAGTCGAGCAGCCGGGTGCGGAACGAGAAGGCGGTCTCGACGTGGTCGAGGTGCGTGCTCACCCCGACGTCGGCCTCCAGTAGGTAGCCCTGGCGCTCGTCGTAGTCGACCCATCTCTCGTTGAAGAAGGCGTGGGTGCCGGTCAGGCGCAGGCGATCGGAGAGCTCGACGGCCCGGGCCGCCATAGCCATCGGTGGTACCTCGGGGCTGGGATGGGACAGGCCCAGGAAGTACAGCCGCACCTCGGGCAGGCGATGCCGGAGGCGATCGACCGCGCCTAGGAGGGTCAGGGGATCGAGCCAGTTGTAGATCCCTCCCCCCCACAACACCACCTTGTCGTCGGCGCCGATGCCGGGGACGACGCCCCTGAGCACGGGCCGGCCAGCGGCCGGGGGAACCTCGGGCAGGCCCGAGGGGACCACGTCGATGAGGGATCGCAGGGTCTGGTCCTCCCCGTAGGTGAGTGGGTTCACCCGGCCGAGGGCGGCCAGGTGCCCCAACCAGAAGTCCCGCTGCTTGGGACTGGCGCAGACGAAGAAGTCGCCCCGCAGCAGCTGCTGGTTCAGCACCGCCGCCGCCACCCGGACCGACGCCACGTGCTGGCGGGGCCCGTCGTGTCGTCCCTGCTCGAGCTGCTCGAGGTGGATGGGGTCGTAGACGTCGACGACGACCACCTTCGTCGAACGGGCCAGGACCGGGTGGCGCTGCATGACGAAGCCCCGGACCACCACCACCTCGCACCACTGCTCGAGGTGGCGCAGGCCCCCGGCGTCCACCGCGCAGGTGCGGAAGCGGGTCTCGTCCAGGGTGCAGGGCCCGGTGGTGGCCAGCACCACCTCGTGCTCGGCGGCCAGCGCCAGCGCCATGTGCCAGGCCCGGATCGTCGGCCCGGCCATCTGCGGCGTCAGCGGGTCGATCACCGGTAGCAGGACCCGGCGGCCGCCGGCCCGGCCCCTCACCCGCTCAACCGGCGCCCGCCGGAACGCTCGGCGCCGGTACCCGCTCTTGCACGACAGCGAGTCTGGCAGACCCGAGGCTCGGCATGCGGGGCCGCGAGCGCCCGTGCCAAGGTGACGCCGTGCCGGCCCGTCCCCACGTGCGTGCGGTGGTGGTCAACTACAACGGCGGCCCACGGACGATCAGGGCCATCGAGAGCCTTCGTGCCCTCGAGTGGCCTCACGACGCGCTGGAGGTCGTGCTCGTCGACAACGCCTCGACCGACGGCGTGGCCGACCTGGTGCGCAGCACGAGGGACGACGTACGAGTGATCGAGGCCGGGTCCAACCTGGGCTTCGGCGGGGGCTGCAACCTCGGCATGGGCGATCTCGCCGGGGTCGACCTGGTCGCCCTGGTCAACCCCGACGCCAGGGTGCAGCCCGACTGGCTCTGGCGTCTGGCCGAGCGTCACCAGGCCGATCCCCGCTTGGCCGCCGCCTGCCCGAAGATCCTCTTCGACGCCCCGTTCCTCGAGATCGAGCTGGCCTGCCCGACCTCCAGCTTCGGGCGGGGCGATCACCGGCCCCTGGGCACGTTGGTGGCCGGCGCCCGGCTGGCTGGGGAGGACGTCAGCCGCCGGGTGCAGTTCGCCCACGGCTTCTGGGGGCCCGAGCCGGGCGCCCCCCAGGCCGGTCCTCGCCAGTGGAGCGCGGGAGAGGCGCTCCTGCGGGTGCCGGCGCTCGCCGGGGCCGGGGCTGAGTGCCGGCTGCTGCTGTCGGCCGTGAGCCGGCGGGAGGTCCGGCTGCGCTCGGGAGGCGAGCAGACCGTGCTGGCGGTGGACACCCACCCCCGTTGGCACCCCGTGACCCTCGGGGGGGAGCCCGTCGAGGTGATCAACAGTGTCGGGATGACGGTGGGCCGCGATGGCTACGCCGGCGACCGGGGCTGGCTGGAACGGGACCGGGGCCAGTGGGACGAGCCCGTCGAGGTGGACGCCTGGAGCGGCGCCGCGGTGCTGCTGCGGGCCGAGCACCTGCGCCAGGTCGGCCGCTTCGACGAGCGCTTGTTCCTCTACTACGAAGACGTCGAGCTGTCGTTGCGAGCGCGCCGGGCCGGATGGCACCACGCGCCGGTGCCCCAGGCCGTGGCCCGCCACGTCCACTCCGCCACGGTGGTCGCCGGATCACCCCTGCACCAGCACTTCAGCGAACGCAACCGGCTGGTCGTGCTGGCTTCCCACGCGCCGGCCCGATCGGTGCTGGCCACCATCGTCCGCTTCCTGCTCGTCACCGCCTCCTACGCCCGGCGCGACGCCATCGCCCCCCTGCTGCGGGGAGCCCGACCGAGCTGGCAGGTGGTCCGCCTGCGCCTGGGCGCCCTGGCCGGCTTCGCCCGCGCCCTGCCCTGGGTGCTGCGAGGCCGGGTGGCCCGATGGGGTGCGAGGAAGGAGGGAGCACGCCCGGCGGCCGGCCGAGCCAAGGGCGGCCCCGACTAGCCTGCTCCTGGCATGACCGCCTTGGCGACGTACGCGCACGTCCGCGACCTCGCCATGAACCTCACCCTGCGGGAGCTGAAGGGGAAGTACAAGCGCTCGGTGCTCGGCTGGTCATGGTCGCTGCTCAACCCCCTGGCCACCGCCCTCATCTTCACCATGGTCTTCAAGGTGTTCTTCCAGGCCGGGACCCCGCTGGGTCGGCCCAGCGGCCTGTCCAACTTCCCGCTGTGGCTGCTGTGCGGTCTCCTGCCCTGGAACTACCTGGCCAACAGCTTGAACGGTGCCACCGAGAGCCTGGTGGCCAACGCCAACCTGATCAAGAAGGTCTACTTCCCCCGACAGGTCCTCGTGGTCGCCAACGTGGCCTCGTGGATGGTGCCCCTGCTCGTCGAGTTCGGCGTCCTCGCCGTCCTGCTCCTGGCCTTCGGCAACTTCGTCCTGCCCTGGCTGCCCATGGTGCTCGTGCTCATCCTGCTGCAGACGGGGTTCGTCCTCGGGATCGGGATGGTGCTGGGGGCGGCCAACGTCTACTTCCGCGACGTCAAACACCTCATCGGGATCCTCCTCCAGGCCTTCTTCTACGCCACCCCCATCGTGTACCCACTCGACGTGGTCCCCGAGCAAGCCACCTTGTTCGGGCTCGATCTCCCGGTACGGTCCCTGTACCGGCTGAACCCGATGGTGCCCATGGTGGAGGCCTTCCGGGACGTGCTCTACGACCTGCGCTTCCCTCCCCTGGGCGACCTCCTCTACGTGGCCGCCTGGGGACTCGGCTGCATGGCCGTCGGCCTGGTCGTGTTCTCCCGCCTCGAGCCCCGCCTGGCCGAGGAGCTGTGAGCTGCTGCCCGGCCCGGTCCCCGACCGGCCGCGCCCGCCAGGCGAGACCGCCCGGAGAACGAGGAGCGCGATGACGACGTCGGCCGTCTCGGTCGAAGGCGTCTCCAAGCGCTTCCGCCTCTACCACGAGCGAAACCAGTCCCTCAAGGCGTCGCTCGTGCGCGGCCGCCGGGCCCGGTACGAGGAGCTGTGGGCGCTGCGCGACGTCACCCTCGAGGTCCGGGAGGGGACCACCCTCGGCCTCATCGGCAAGAACGGCTCGGGCAAGAGCACCCTGCTCAAGTCCATGGCCAGGATCCTGCGCCCCGACGAGGGCCGCATCAGCGTCGCCGGCAGGCTCTCGGCCCTCCTGGAGCTGGGGGCGGGGTTCCACCCCGAGCTCTCAGGACGGGAGAACATCTTCCTGAACGGCTCGATCCTCGGGCTGGGCAGGAAGGAGCTCAAGCGCAAGTTCGACGACATCGTGGCCTTTGCCGGGGTGGAGCCCTTCATCGACACGCCCGTCAAGGACTACTCCTCGGGGATGTACGTCCGCCTGGGGTTCTCGGTGGCGATCAACGTGGATCCCGCCGTCCTGCTGGTCGACGAGGTCCTGGCGGTGGGCGACGAGAGCTTCCAGCGCAAGTGCAGGGAGAAGTTCGCCGACCTGCAGGCCGAGGGCCGCACCGTCGTGATCGTCTCCCATGACCTGGACGCCGTGCGCGACCTGTGCCACGACGCCGCCCTGCTGGAGGGCGGGCGCCTGGAACGAGCCGGGGCGGTGGGCGAGGTGATCGACCACTACCTCGGCCGAGTCCACCTCGACCGGGTCGAGGAGGATGCGCTCGGCGCCCGCTGGGGCACGGGGGAGGGGCGGATCCAGCAGGTCGAGGTGCTCGGCGCCGGCGGTGGCGCCTCCACCCTGGTGCGCACCGGTGACCCGGTGGTGTTCCGCCTCCACTATCACACCTCCGAGCCCATCGAGCGGCCCGTGTTCACCCTGGGCGTCTACACCGTCGAGGGCATCCACGTCAGCGAGCCCAACACCCGCAACGCCGGTCTGGTCCCCGACAAGGTGGAGGGCCGAGGCCACGTCGACCTGCGAGTCGATCGGCTCCTGCTCGTCCCCGGCACCTACGACCTCACTGCCTCGCTCACCGATCACACCGGCGCCCGTCCCTACGACGTCCGCCACCGGGCCTTCCGCTTCGAGGTGATGCCAGGCACCCCCCTGGAACGTCACGGCGTCATCTCGCTGGGCGGGCGCTGGGAGGGGGAGGCCCTGGACACCTGAGGCCCAGAGACCAATGGTTGGCCTTGGGTAGTCTCCAGCCTTCAAGCCCTGAAGGGGGCTACTCCGCCAGCCCCTGGATTCACGCCCCGTCGACCTGAGGCCCCGCCGAGACAGGAGCCGCTCAGGCCTGGGGACCGGCCAGCAGCGAACGGCCCGGACGGCCGGGCCCGGCGGCCACGGCGGCGAGCACGAGCAGAGCGCTGCCCAGCAGGGCGAGGACCATCCAGGCAAGCCAGCCGAGCGGCGGCTGCCACTCGGCCGCCCCGAGGAAGAGCTTGGGGCCGTCCGTCCCCACCGCCTGCCGCCGGGCGTTGGTGTACCAGGCCAGGAACTGCACCCCGGCGACGGCTGCGACCGCCGGCCACAGCGCAGCCCTCAGCACCCACGAGCGCACCCGGGCCCACTGCGAGCGCACCACCTCTCCGGCGAAGAGGGGGACCACCACGGTCAGGGGCATGACGTAGCGGGCCTGCATGCCAAAGCCGGTCGGACGGATCAAGGCGGCGGAGACCACCACCGACAGCATGACGCTCGCCAGCGCCAGCACCGCCAGCACGAGACGCTGGCGGGCGCTGCCCAGCACCATCGCCGACACCCCTATCGCGCCCAGACCCAGGCTCCACACCAGGTACGCCTCCGTCGGGAGCTGGGTGTCGAGCCAGCCGAACACCCCGACGTGCTGGCGGTAGACCTCGGGAAGCTCCCCCAGGGCAGGCACGACGCCGCCGAGGATCACCCCCCGGCCGGCCTCGGGGTGCACCTGGCGGGTCAGCTCCCAGGCGATGCTCGAGGCCATGGACAGGGCCACGGCACTGCCCGCAGCCACGGCGCGCCAGCCACCGCCCCGCAGCACGGCTCGGGTCCGGCCCACGCCCGAGGCGGCCGGCAGCACGGCGGCGCCGAGCACCACCCACATCGGGCCGAGCGAGCGGCTCAGGCTCAACACCGATCCCCCGACGGCCAGGGCGACCCAGGTACTGGACGAGGGTGGTCCCGGCCGGGCCAGGCGCAGGACCGCGGCCAGGTAGCACAGGCCCGCGGCCACCTCGGCTCCGCTGGCCGACACCGCAGAGGCCAGGAAGACCACCATGGGCGTCAGGGCGAGCAGGAGACCGACCAGGCTGGCGGCGCCCGCGTCGGGGTCCCACAGGGCGAGCACGGCGAGGGCGAAGAGCGTGACCGCGACGATGGCGCCCGCGCCCCGAGCGAGCAGGATGGCGTCGGAGGCGTCGCCCGCCAGCCGGGCCAGCCACCCGGGCGCCAGGTAGAGGAAGGGCTGGTAGGTTCCGACGTAGGTGGGCTGGACCGCCCGCTCCGGCGCCGGCTCGCCCGGCTCCCGGCAGGCCGAGGACACCTCGGTCAGGTGGGCGTTGCAGGCGAGCCACGGTGGGGCCGCGAGCGACGGTGGGACCGGCACCAGCCGGGTGGTCCTCGCCTGCCAGGCCTTCTGGCCAGGTGTGACCGCCGACAGCCCCTCCTCGGAGCCAGCCGGGGGCGGCGTGCCCACCAGCGCTCCGCCGCCGGCTGCCAGCGCCTTGACGTAGTGGGCGGGTTCGTCCGGGGCGGCGCCGGGCGGGTTCGCCCCCACCCAGGCCACGACGAGCGTGAGGTAGGCGAGGACGAAGAGCCACGGCGCCAGCCGCCGGGCCTGGTCCCGCCCCCCCAGGACCGGCGGGCTGGTCACGCCCGCGTCAGGAGGCCAGCGCCTCGGACTGCTCGGAGACCCGGAACAACACAGAGTCGAGGAGCAGGTACTTGACCACCCACAGGATGCCGAAGGCGGTCAGGTTGGCGGCGCTGGCGACGAGCGTGCTGTCGTTCCACTGGACGGCCAGGTGCACCAGCACGGTGGAGAAGACCAGACCCACGAAGGCCAGGGCCCAGAAGGGGACCACCTCGCGGAACAGGTGGTTGCGGCCCCGCTTGCCCCAGACCCAGCGCCGGTTCAGGGTGTAGGAGGGGATGGACCCGATGGCCACGGCCGTCACGTTCGAGGGCACGGCCGACCAGTGGAGCAGACCGTTGCAGGTCACCAGGACCAGCTGGGACACGGCCACGGCCACCACCGACACCATCGAGTACCGCACCGGCTTGCGATCGAACTGCGCGCGCGCGCAGGCGACGAGGGACGACGAGGCCATCCGAGGGAGGCTACAGGCGCGAGGCGGTGCCAGCACGGCGGGGTGGACGGGAGCTCCCACGGGTCGTCCTCGGGACCCCGTGGCAGGGGGTCACGAGGATCCTCGCCCGGCTCGCCGGTAGAGCTCCACCATCGCCGCCGCGGTGCGGTCCCAGTCGTAGGCCGCGACCTGGCGGAGGCCGGCCTCGATACGGGTGGCCCGGAGCTGGGAGTCGTCCAGCAGCTTCGCCAGCGCCTCGGCCAGCGCGTCGACGTCGCCCACCGGAACCAGGAGCGCAGCGTCGCCCAGCACCTCCGGGAGGGCGCCGGCGATGGTGGCGACCACCGGGACACCGCTGGCCATGGCCTCGAGGGGGGGGAAGCCGAACCCCTCGTAGCGGGAGGGGTAGGCGAGCACGCTGGCGCCGGCCAGCAGGGCGGCCCGCTGGTCGGCCGTCACCCACCCGAGGCGCACGATCCGGTCCCGGTGACGAGCCCCGTCCACCGCCTCGGCCAGCGCCTCGCTCCCCCATCCGTCCGGACCGGCCAGCACCAGGCGCAGGTCGACCCGGCCCGGGGCCAGCGCGTCGTCGAAGGCGTGGACCAGGCCGGGCAGGTCCTTGCGCGGCTCCACCGTGCCCAGGGCCAGGACGTAGCGAGGGGCTCCGGCCAGGCCGCGCCCCACCCCGGGATCGGCCTGCTGGACCCGTGGGACCCCGGAGTGGATGGCCACGACCCTCTCGGGGTCGGCACCCAGGTGATCCACCACCTCGTTGGCCACGAACGTCGAGACGGCGTGGACCCACGCGCCCCGGGCCAGGGCCCGGCGCAACAGGGCGGGGTAGGCCAGGCTGGCGGCGTCGCACAGCTCAGGGAAGTGCAGCGGGGTGAGGTCGTGGACCGTGACCACGCCCTCGGCCCGGGAGGTGGGCGGGACCACGAAGTTCGTGCCGTGGACCACGTCGACGGCGCCCGCCCACCACTCGATGGGAGGCAGATCGAGCCGCCCCCACGCCCACCGGAGCGGTCGAGCGGCCATGGGTCGGCGACAGGCCCGCACCGGGGCCGGCAGCGCGGCCGCCAGCTCCCGCCGGCCCCGCCATGTCACGCCGTAGGCGGTGAGGGCCACGTCCTCCCGGGCGGCGAGGCGCTCCAAGAGGGCGGCGGTGAAGTTCCCCACGCCCGTGCGGCGCCCGAGCAGCGGAGTCGCGTCGACGGCGACGCGGAGCCGATCACCACGCGCGAGGGTCATGGCTTGCCCCTGGTCCACGATGTCCACCCTTGTACCCTGCAGAGGGCAGGAGCCGTCGAATGTCCGGGCAGGCGGCTAGGGTCGTGCCGGCGCCGAGACAACAGAGGAGGGGCAGGATGCACGAGGACGTGACCGTCGTGGCCGGGGGGGGAGGGTTCATCGGTGGGCACCTGGTCGCGCACCTCGTCGACCAGGGCCGGCGGGTCAGGGCAGTCGACCGCAAGCCGCTGAACGAGTGGTACCAGGTGCACGGCGGCGTCGACAACCGAACGCTCGACCTGCAGCAGGTCGAGGCCTGCCGCCAAGCGGTCGACGGGGCGGGTGAGGTCTACAACCTCGCCGCCGACATGGGCGGCATGGGCTTCATCGAGAACAACAAGGCTCTGTGCATGCTCTCGGTGTTGATCAACACCAACCTCCTGCTCGCGGGCCGGGAGGCCGATGTCAACCGCTACTTCTTCGCCTCCTCGGCGTGCGTGTACGCAGCCGACAAGCAGGTCTCGACCGACGTCACCGCACTTAGGGAGCAGGACGCCTACCCGGCCATGCCCGAGGACGGGTACGGCTGGGAGAAGCTGTTCAGCGAGAGGATGTGCCGGCACTTCCGGGAGGACTTCGGCTTCACGACCCGGGTGGCCCGCTACCACAACGTCTACGGCGAGCACGGTACGTTTGACGGCGGACGGGAGAAGGCGCCGGCGGCCATCTGCCGCAAGGTCGTCCAGGCCAAGCTCTCCGGTCACCACGATATCGAGGTCTGGGGGGATGGCGAGCAGACCCGCAGCTTCATGTACATCTCCGACTGCATCGACGGCACCTCCAAGATCATGGACAGCGACATCACCGAGCCGCTCAACCTCGGCAGCTCCGAGCTGGTCTCCATCAACCAGCTGGTGGACATCGTGGAGGAGATCGCCGGGCTCAAGATGAAGCGCACCCACCTCCTTGACGCTCCCCTCGGGGTTCGAGGTCGCAACAGCGACAACACCTTGATCCGCAAGTACCTCGACTGGGAGCCCTCGGTGTCGCTCCAGGAGGGCCTCGAGCGCACGTACCGCTGGATCCACGACGAGGTGCACGCCACCGCCGCCGCGGTCTAGGCGATGTGAGGAACAGCCTCGACGGGAGCCGGACAACCGCGACAGCGCCCCCACCAGAGGACTGCGACGACGAGCGACCCGAGAGCGATGACGGCTCCCCACCTCGTGCGCCCTGGGATGGATGGGCTCGTCGCCACCGCGGAGCGCTGCTCGTCATCGTCGCCTTCGCGCTGTCACGCCTGGCTCTGGCGACCGTCGCCGGAGTGCGATTCGACAACCGGCCGCTCAACGATGCCGCGCAGCTGCTCGACCGCGGCCAGCTGCGCGACCAGCTCGTCGAGAGCCTGCTGAACCTGCACGCCCAGCCTCCGCTGTTCAACCTGTTCGTCGGGTTGGGCCTTCGGGCTCCGAGCTCCCCCGAGACGCCGCTGTTCCACGCCCTCTACCTGGCCGCGGGTCTCGGTCTCGCACTCGGCCTGTACGCCGCCCTGCGACGAGTCGGCGTGCCCACGCTTGGGGCTGCGGCCCTCGCCATCCTGTTCTCCTGCAGTCCCGGGGTGTTCCTGTACGAGAGCTGGCTCCACTACGACCATCTGGTCGTGCTGCTCCTCGTCGCCGCCGTGCTGGCCCTGCAGCGCTACGCCTCGGGACGACGACCGGCCCAGGCGGCATGGTTCGTGGCTGCGGTCGCCGCCATCGTGCTCACCCGCAGCCTCTTCCACCCGGTGTGGCTGGCCCTGTCCGTCGTCCTCGTCCTCCTCTTGGCCGGACACCAGCGCCGCCGCGTCCTGGCCTTCGTCAGCATCCCCGTGCTGCTCGTGTTCGGGCTCCAGATCCAGCGCTTGATCACCTTCGGCACGCCGGCGCTCAGCAGCGGTCTCGGTGTGAGCTTGGCCAAGATCACCGTCTTCCAGCTTCCGCCCGATGAGCGCCAGGCGATGGTGGCGCGGGGGGAGCTCTCGCCCCTGGCTCTGGTGGAGCCGCTCAGCCCGGCGTCGAGCTACCAGGGCCTCGTCCCCCCGCTCCGCCGGTCTGGTGTGCCGGTGCTCGACGAGGAGGAGAAGGGCACCTACGAGAACCCCCCGACCAACGACCTCTTCCGAGTGAACATGAACGCCCAGTCGTTCTTGGAGATCTCGGACGCCTACCTCAGGGACTCGCTCCACGTCCTGCGGGCCTACCCGGGCGTCTACCTGCAGGGCGTCACGACGGCGATCGAGCTCTTCTTCCGGCCGACGAGCGACTTCTTCACCTTGGCCGAGAACCGGGCCCGGGTGGCGCCCGTCGAGCGCTTCTACAACCGGGCGCTGCTGGGAGTGGTGGCCGGGGGAGCCGGCGAGGTCGCCATCCCCGCGGGGCGCACGAACTACCGGCTGGGCCCGGCGCGCACGGCGTGGACCGTGGTGGTGGCCTACGTCACCGCCGTCGTAGGCGGTGCCGTCTTCCTCCTGAGGTTGCTGCTCCGGCGCCGGGCCGCGGTCGAGGTTGTCGTGGTCTGCGGCTTCCTGTGGTTCACGACCGTCTACATCTTCCTCGTCAGCAACCTTCTCGAAGTCGGCGAGAACAACCGCTTCCGGCTCTACTCGGATCCCCTGGTCCTGGTGTTGCTGGCCACCTTGGCCATGGAGTGGCGGCGGGCGAGGGCGAGAGGGAAGCCACCGAGCTGAGGGCAGTCCTCAGAAGTGGGTGCGGTAGCGGGCGAAGGCAGCCACGGTCCGCTCGGGAAGGAACCGGAACAGCGCGTCGGGGTCGCCGGCCACGTCGGCCACGATGCTCAAGTTGTTCTCGTAGCCCACGTACTCCAGCTTCATGTCGGTCACCGGATCGTGCGGGTTCCGTTCCTGGATGACCGACGCCTTGCCGAACACCACGCTGGCGCCCTTGCCCTGGACGTAGTAGGCGGCCCAGATGTCGTCCATCCGGCCTATCCCGGGGAACAGGAAGTAGTGCTCGAGCCAGGAGGAGGTGATGAAGGTGTTCTGCGAGTCGAACGGGGTGATGGCGTTGGAGGTCAGCGGGAACACCTCGTCGTGGAAGGAGCAGTCGGGAGCGAACTGCATGCGACAGATGGCGTCGATGTCGGGGTCGCCGTTCCAGAAGTCGGCCTGGACGTCGGGCGTCACCACCTGGCGGGAGCGCTCGGAGTAGTCCCGCCGAGGCAGGAGCTGCAGGGGGTAGCCACGATGCCACAGGTGCGGGTAGTTGGTGGCGCCGATGGGGTCGAACGCAGGCAGCGAGGTGGTGTAGAGGTTCGCCTCAACCGGCCGGCCGACCATCACGTCGGTCCCCCATCCTTGGAGCGGGACGTTGTCGTCGTCGACCACCGCCACCACCTCGGCCCCCATCTCCTGGGCGACCAGGAAGCCGAAGTTGCGGCGCTGGATGCAGTTCCAGCCGATGAGGTCCGACAGCTCCTTGTCGATCCTCTCCTGCTCCTCGGGACCGACGTAGGTCCCGTTGTCGAGGTGGTAGTCCTCAGGCGTCTTGCGATCACCCACCACGACCAGGTGCCACCCCGGCATCTCGTCGAACATGCGGATCGCCGTCGTGGGGGCGTTGATCGTGGTCGTGACGATGACGTTGGTCACCGACCGTTCCTCTCCAGGGTTCGGCGGAACGAGTCCGGCGATGCCAAGCGGTTGGTCAGGAGGGTGCGGACGTAGCGAGCCTGGGTGGCGAGCGAGTTCTGTGACTCGCCGTCGGGGCGGGGCGTCCAGAAGGTCGGGATCTCCACCACCTCGACACCGAGGCGCAGCGGCTTGAGCACCGTCTCGAGCAGGAACTCGTGCCGGCTCCCCTCCCAATCGATCGACTGGACCACTGCGGTGGGGAAGAGCCGGTACCCGAAGGTGGCGTCGGTGAGGGGCGTCCGGTACAGCAGCGAGGCCAGGCGCTGGAACACCCAGTTGGCGGCGACGCGGACCCGGCCGTAGCCGGAGAAGCCTCCCCCTCGGGCCCAGCGGGAGGCGGTGACCACCACTGACGGCCGTTGCTTGGCGATGTCGATCATCGCCGGGACCAGGCGGGGATCGGTCTCGAGGTCCGTGGCCATCATGATCACGTGGCTGGCCGTGGCCAGGTCGAAGGCCTCGCGCATGGCTCCGCCGAGGAACGGCAGCCGCTGGTGATGGATCTGCACCCGTTCGCCGAACCACGAGCGGAGTCCCTCGCAGCGCGCCATCGTCTCCGACGTGGTCCGGTCGCAGACCACGACCAGCACCTGGGCGATGTCGGCGTCGCTCGACTCCTTGAGGATGGAGGCCGTCTCGTCGATCGAGTCGGTCTCGGTGACCGCGGGCAGAATCACGGTGGCGCCGACGAACGCCGGCGTCTCGGGCAACTGGATCCGCTGGGTTTCCATGTCGTGGGCAACCTACCTTCCGGGCCGGTGAGCAGCCGAACGTCGATCATCGGTGGGGAGGACCGCCGCGAGCGAGCAGCCGACGGCGAGGAGACGGCTGAGCGTCGGCGGCAGCATAGCGCAGGCTCGTTCGTGCCCAGGAGGCCCGAGGCTCAACCGTGGCCGAGATGGCGGACCAGGCGTGCCACCGCCTCCTGCCAGTGAGGCAGCAGCTCCAGCCCGCTCAGTCGCAGGGCGGCGTTGTCGAGCACCGAGTTGGCCGGGCGGGGCGCCGGGCGGGGGGGCGCCAGCTCGGCGCTCGAT
>JAHWJH010000034.1:15041-24040 GCA_019348555.1 Actinomycetota bacterium | reverse complement strand
CACTGGTACCGGGGTGAGGAGCACACTCGACCGCTCTGGAGCGCGCAGCCTCCGCAAGGCCTCCCAGGCCTCGGGCAGCGCGCTGGCTGGCCGCACACTCACCGGCCTCTCGGGCACCATAGGCGATCCAAGCGCAGAAGGGCGAGGCAGTGACGGAGCGACAACGGTCAAGCAGGGATGTCGATGGACCACGGGAGCTCACGGCCGGCAACACACCTCTTTGCCCGGCGCACGGGCTCGAGGTGAGCCGGCAGACGTTTCTCAAGCGCGCACTCGCGCTGACCTTCGCCGGCGGCCCGATCGGCGCGCTCCTGGCGGCCTGCGGCGGAGGCGGCCGGTCCGGCGACGACGGCATGGGCGACGGGATGATGGACGGCGTGGGTGCCTTCCTCTTCGGCTACCTGCTGTTGGCCGCCCTGCTCATCTTCGTGGTCGTCGCCGGCGCCATCGTGTTGGTCCGGGCCCTTTGGAAGCCGCAGCACCAGGCGTCGCAGGTGAGCAATGCCGCCGGGAGCGCCCCGGCGTTCGAGATCCTCGAACAGCGCTACGCCCGGGGCGAGATCGACGACGACGAGCTCGATCGACGACGACGGGCGCTCGGGAGGACGCGGTGAGCTCGTCGCCGCCGATCGAGGGCTCAATCCCGGCGGCTCAGAGACCGGTAGGGCAGAGAGAGGAGCGCGATCGCCACCACGCCGAGCAGCGCCGCTCGCGTCCTGCTCGGCAGGGGCCGGGCCCGCAACGCGCACGGGGCCAGGAGGGGGCGCAGGGCCCGACCTACGAGCAGGAGGCCGACACTGCCAGGAAGAGCCTGGGAAAGATCGTCGGTGCTCTGGGGTCGTCCCCGTTCCAGTGCCCGCCAGCCCTCGATGAACGTCGTCAGCAGGTGGGGCACCAGGTCGATGCCTCCCGAGACCACCCCCCGACCGCCGCCGGCCACCAGCTCCTCGAGTGCTCGGTGGAGGCGGGCAGCGCCGGTGACCGGCGCGTAGAACGAGACGCGGCCGTCGGTTCCGATGAGGTAGCTGGGGTTGGCCAAGCCTCCGTAGGCCCCGTGCACGGTGCCCTCGACATCATCGACGACGACCGGCCACGGGATGTGCTCGGTGCGCTGGTAGCGCTCGGCATCGGCCATCTTCTGCCCCTCGCTGGCGTAGGCCGGCTCGGACGGCCCCGGATGGGCCTGGCGGACGAGGACGTCCACGAAGTGGACACGATGGCCCCAGCGGGCATGCAGTCGCCTGAGCGGCTCGACCGAGCCGATGGCCACCGGTCAGGTGAACGACCCGAAGTGGAGCAGGGTGGGCCGGTCGCGCAGCGCCCTCAGCGAGAGCGTGCCGCCGCCCACTCGGGGCAGCTCGAACTCGGGGGCAGGAGCGCCGGGACGGACGCCTTGGAGGCGCACCACCGCCGCCACCTCCTCCACCAGATGGTGGCGACGGAACTCGACGTAGTTGTAGTCCGACGAGTCGACCGGCTCCATGCTGGCGTCCTCCCCGTCGGTGGGCGCCCTCATGCACCCGACGGGTTGCCCTCGAGCTCACCGGCCGTCCAGCAGCGACGCACGCACGTGCTGGATCTCAGCGACGCATGCCGCTGGGTGCGTGAGCGGCAGCTCGTGCTGCGCTTGCGGCCACCACGAGAGGCTGACGTGGGGGTGGCGCTGGGAGAGATCTTCCAGGAAGGCGCGGTCGATCAAGTCGTCGTGGGTGCCGGCGACCAGGCGGATGGGTACCTCCACGTCCTCGATCCACCCGGCAGCGCCGGCAGCGACGACGACCTTGGCCAGCGTCTGGGAGTACGAACGGTAGGTGTGCTTGAACCGGTCTTCGGCCAGCGGCGCCGGCAGGTCCGGCCGCAGCATCCGTCCCAGCCGTCCGGCAACGTTCTGGTGCTCGCACATCCAGTTGCAGATGGCTTCGGACAACGACGGACTGGCGACGAAGAGCCCGACCAAGGGGCTCGCTCGGCTCAGGCACCGCCGGGCGGCGGCCTCGTCGGGGTAGAGCGGGGGCGAGAAGGCCACGATGCCGGCGACCAGGTCGGGATGGCGCCGTGCCAGCTGAATGGCGACCAGGCAGCCCAGCGAGTGGGCACCCATAACCACCGGCTGGCCGGCCAGGCCGACCTCGGCGATGGTGCGGGCCACCAGATCGGCATGCACCTCGGGGCCGAAGCCGTCCGCCACCTCGACGGAGCGGCCGAAGCCGGCCAGGTCGGGCACCAGCAGGGCCGACTCCTCTGCCAGCGTGTCGTAGGCTGCCCCCCAGTAGCGGCCAGAGGCGAACACGCCGTGGAGCAGCACCGTCGCCGGGAGCCGGCTGCCTTGGACGCGGTAGGCGAGGGCGGCGGTGCCCGAGCGCCCTCCCGGTGGTGCCCACGTGATGCGGGCAGCCAAGCGGGCGCTGCGCCGTGCTGAGCCGGCGAGCAGGGCTGCGCCGCCCAGAAGCGCCGTCGCCAGCGCCACGTGCCGGAGTCGCGCCGTGATGTGGTCCTCCTCGTCGCCGCCCGGTCGCCGTCACGCTACGCCGGCGTCGGATGCTCAGGGTTCGGATCCTCCGGTGACGTCCTCCTCGCCACGACCCCGCGTCGTGGTCTGGCTGGTGGTGGCCGTCGGCTTCGGTGTGCTGTTGGCCGTCGCCCGGGCATCGGCTGGACCGCTGGACGACCCTGACCCCGCCCACCAGCGACCGGGGCTTCTCGACCTGGGCGAGCTACCGGTGCCGGCGCCGCCGGTCTCCGACGGCGTCCCCACCCCGGGCCGTGAGGCGGTGGTGTTCTTCGTTCGACCGGCCCAGCTGCCGGCGCTGTGTGGCGCCCTGGCCGATGCTGACCTCGCCGGCCAGCCTGATCTGGTGGTGGTCGTCGCCGGGCCCGTCGCTCCCTGCCCCGCCGACGCCGCTGTCCTGGCCGACCGGGGAGGCCGGCTGGCCGATGCCTACGGGTTGCGCCCACCGGCCGACCGAGGTGCCCCGGTCGGCTACGCCGTGGTCGACGAGGCCGGCCGGATCCGCTACCGGACCCTCGACCCCGAGGTCGACGAGCTGCTCGGTGAGGTCGACACCATCCTGCGAGCGACATGAGCGCGCCCGCCGCGGTTCCACACACGACCGCTCGAGTGCTGCGACTGTGCCTGTGGTGCGTCCTGGCCGTCGCCGTGGAGATCGCTCTCTACCTGTCCTACCGAGGCCACGACGCCCGCTTCCACTGGTTCACCCACTTCTTCGTCGGCTCGGCGGTGGCGCTGCTCATCATGAGCGTGGTGGCGCTGCGGACCCGTCGACCGGTACCGCTGCCGCTGGTGTGGCCGCTGCTCGGCCACCTCTACGCCATGTTCCCCGACTTCCTCTTCACCGGCGGCCACATCGCCCACGAACCGTGGATGGACGTCTTCCTCGGCCACATCAGCACCCACTTCGTGCCCGGCAGGAACCTCACCTGGTACGTGGTGTTCCTCGCCGCCGTCGCCCTCTACCTCGGCGTCCTCCATCGGCTGCGACCTCGACGACGATGACTTCCCGGCCGCTTGCGCTGCGGATCGGAGCCGGTCTGTCGCTCGTGCTGCTCCTCGGCCCCGCTCTCCTCATGGCCGGCGGCGCTCCGGCTGCTGCTCATTCCTTCCTCGTGAGCACGACCCCGGGCCAGGGCGAACGCCGGAGCGGGTCGCCGGACTCGGTGGTGCTCGACTTCAGCGAGGCCGTCGATGCGGCCACCGTGGAGCTGGCCGTGCGGGACGCTCGGGGTAGCGCGGTCGACGCTGCGCCGCCCGAGCTCATCGCAGGCGATCTTTCGATTCGCTCGTCGCTTCCTCCCCTCGACGACGGCATCTACGTCGTGTCCTGGCAAGCGTTCTCCGACGTGGACGGCCATGGCAGCTTCGGCGAACACTCCTTCGCCGTCGGCGAGGTCGGCGGCGGCGCCCTGCCAGCGACGACCACGTCGTCGTCGGATGGGTGGTGGGGCATGGCGGCCAGCTGGCTGTTCTTCGCCGGCTTCGCCGGCGCCTCCGGCTCCCTGGTCGTCCAGTTGCTGTCGGGGGACCGGGCCGGCTGGGAGCGCAGCGTGGTCAGGGCCGGAATGGTGACGGCGCTCGCTGGTGCGCTGCTGTCCTGGGCGCAACTGGCCTTGGACGCGACTTCCACCGGGATCGTCCTCGCCGCCGTCACCGCCGCCCTGGTGTCGGTGGCAACCTCCGTCCACGGCGTCGTTCGCCGACCCGGGACCCCGCTCGGCTTGTTGATCGCAGCGGCGGCGTCGTGGTCCGCTCGCAGCCACGCTGCCTCCATCGCTGGACTGGCCGGGGCGGCCGCTGACAGCGTCCACCTGCTGGCAGGCGGCATCTGGGTCGGTGCGCTCGTGGCCGTCGTCGCCCGGTTGTGGCGATCCGATCTCCGGAGCGAACCAGCGAGAGCCCTCCTCGGCCGCTACTCCCGCCTTGCCCTTGGGCTTGTCGTGCTCCTGGCCGGGGCGGGGGTCGTCTCGGCGTTCCAGCTGGTACCCACCTGGGGCGAGGTGTGGTCCACCGACTACGGACGCCTCCTGGTGGCCAAGACGCTGCTGTTCTGCGCCGCCCTCCTCCTCGCCGCCGTGGCCCGGTGGAGCGGCATCGGGGCTGGCCGGCTTCGCCGGCTTCGACACAGCACGACCGCCGAGGGCGCGGTAGTAGTGGTGGTGCTGGCCCTGGCCGGGGTATTGGCGAACGTCTCGCCCCCCGTCCCGGCCTCGGCGGCCGAGGCCCTGCTCGGCCCGCCGCCGCTCGTGGGACCCGTCGCTCGCGACGCCGGACTCGCCGGCCAGCTGAACGTCGAGGTAGCGAGCGACGGGCGGCGCGTCGACCTGAGGGTGTTCTCGCCCTCGGGCCCGGTGCCGGACACCGACGTATCGGTGGCGGTGATCGAGCCGGATGGCACCGAGGTCGATCTGTTGCCCCGAGCGTGCGGTCCGGGCTGCTTCACCCAGGAACTGGCTCTGAGGGCCGGCACCACGGCAGTACGGCTCACGGCCTCGGCGCCGGGCTGGACCGGGGGTACCTACGAGGGGGACCTGGTCTGGCCCCCCGGACGGTTTGCTGGCGATCGACTGGATGAGGTGCTCGCCACCATGCGGGCGATGCCGCAGCTCGAAATCGCAGAAACGGTGGACAGCGGCCCGGGGTCGGTCGTACACGAACAGCTCATCACGCTGAGCGGCGCGCAGTTCATCGCCGTCGAACCCTACGCCGGTGGCAACGTCAGCGATGTCCGTACCTTGCCCAGCAAGCCCGAGCGCCTGGCTCTGTACATCCCCGGTTCACAGATCTTCGCCGTGCTCGTCCTCGACGATGCCGGCCGAATGACCAGCTCTCGCTTGATCAGCCCCGGCCACGACATCCAACGCCGCTTCAGCTATCCCGAGGCCCCGTTGCCTCACGAGAGAGGTTGATGAGAGAGCCCTCGGCCAGCTGTGGCGGGAGCATCATCGGGCACGGCCGTGATCGTGGTCCTCGCCAGGTGTCAGAGCGGAGGCGGCCGTTTCGTCGATCTATCACTCTCTATGTGGCAGCCAACGTGACTCGGGTATGCCTACTTGGCTCGAGCTGGACGGCGGCCGACAGCTCGGCCGCTACGAGGGCGGGGGTGGTGGACCTGCGATTCCAAGCACGGCCGCCTACTGAGATTCGACGATCCTGGTCTCGGTTGAGGTCTCCCGTCCTTAGGGCGGACCGACCTGACGGCCGCCTCAGGGGCTCGAGTGACGGTCCGGCGCCCGCACGGCTTCCTCGGCCAGCTTCGAGAGCGCGGCGATCGGCCCGATGGCGATCAGGAAGTCGTCCTCGTGCAGCACGGTGTCGCCTTTCGGCGGGATCACCATCTCGCCGGCCGGCTTGCGCACCGCGAGCACCATGACGCCTCCGTATGGGGCGCACACGTCGCTGATGGTGCGGGAGGCCAGCCGGGACCCCTGGCCGACCACCAGCTCTTCGACCCGGAGGTCGGACGCCACGCTCACCATGTCGGCGAACTCCAGGACCGCAGGGCTCAGTGCCATCGACGCCATCCTCGCCCCGCTGACGACGTACGGCGACACCACCCGATCGCTGCCTGCCCGGTACAGCTTGTCGACCGACTCGGGGCTCGATGCCCGGGCGATGATGAACAGGTCGGGGTTGAGGGCTCTGGCGCTGAGGACGATGTAGACGTTGACCGCGTCGGAGTCGACCGCGCACAGCAGGCCCTTGGCCCGCCGGATCCCCGCCTGTTCGAGCACCGCCTCCTGGGTGAAGTCACCGAGCAGGTAAGCGACCCCCGCCTCGGCGAGGAGGGGCTCGAGCTCGTGTTCCGGCTCCACGACGACCACCGTCGCTCCCTGGGCGTTGAGCTCCCTGGCGGCAGCCCGGCCGACGCGGCCGTAGGAGCAGATGACGTAGTGGTCGCGGAAGCTCTCGATGGTGCGGTCCATGCTCCTCCTTCCCAGCATCTTGTTCAGGCGTCCGCTGGCGACCAGGCTCGTGAACATGGCGAAGAGGTCGAACACGACGACCACGCCCACCATGATCAGGGAGATGGTGAAGAGCCGGCCGGTAGGGCTCAGCGGCTGGATCTCGCCGAAGCCCACCGTAGTGAGCGTGGTCACCGTCATGTAGAGCGAGTCGATGAGGGTGAAGTCCTCGAGCACCCGGTACCCGACCGTCCCGTACACCAGCGCGAACCCGAGCAGCACCAGCGGGATCCCGACGCGTGTGAGGACCGGTCGGTGCCCGTATCGCACGCGCAGGCGGCTCGGGCCTCGGAGCGAACGGCTCATGGCTCACGCACCACTGGTCCCGGCACCGACGGGAGACTAGGCCCGTCGCCCGTTCCCGGCGGCGGCTGCTCGGTCGACGTCGCGCATGCGTGGTCGTTTGGGCCGGCGCGCTCCGTACTGGATGATCGGGCCCTTCGCCGCCTCATCAGCAGTGCGACGGCCTGTTCCAGCCGTACACGAAGAACGCATGTCTTTGCCGCATCTTCGCCCGGGTTCAGGCCGAGTGAGCGGCGCCAACGGCTATCGGCCGGTCCGCTCGCGGTGCTTGCACCCTGGCCAGCAGCAGGGCCGACGCTGGCCTTCCTCCAGCTCCTCCACGGTCCGTCGTATGCGGCGTTCCCGGGTCACTGCCTGCTTGGCATCCTCGACCCAGCAGATGAACTCGTTGCGCGCCAGAGGCGTGATGTCCTTCCAGGCATCGAGCGCCGTCGCGTTGGCGACCAGCTCCTTGCGTAGGTCTCCTGGAAGTTCGTGCACGACCCCACCGGGCAGTCGCGGGCCGCTCACAGCGCGACGGTAACCCGCCCGGATTGCTACATATGCCGGTAATCCATCTGGGCTTTCGCGAGCATGCAGGAGGAGGGTTCGCGAGGCCTGAGGGGGTCGGCCGGTGACGTGGATGCCGTGTCTTGTTCGTGCTGGTGATCGCGGTGGCCGGCCGGTGTTGCGGCTCGGTCACCCGCAGCTGGATCGGTACTTGGCTTCGTGGGAGCGAGGGCCCGGCCGAATACGGTGCTGGCCACCGGCTACGACCTGAAGGTGTTCTTCGCCATCGTGGCCAAGGACCCGGCCGAGGTGACCACCGCTGACGTGTTGGACTTCATCACCGTCCAGCGGGGTGATCGACGCGTGGTGCGCCTGGCCGATGGGGAGTCCGGCTTGTCGGCCCGCACGATCCAGACGCGGCTGTCGTCGATCTCGGGCCTGTTCGGGTTTCTGGTGGCCCGCGGATAGCTCAGAGGAGTACCTCCGGGCCAGCGACGCCATCGACGCCGCTCGCTTCGCCGATGAGGTGATAGCCCTCAGCGGGCAGGGATCGTGACCGCCCCCGCCGCCGCAGCCAGCGGCGCCGACGGGCCCGTGGAGGACTGGGCGGTGCTCGCCCATCGGCCCCACAGTTGGGAGCGACGATGCGCCAGATGACCCTCATCTACGCCCGCATCGCTGACCGCACCGTGGCCGAGGGGTACGGCGGGGCGCAGCGGCGGTGCTGGACGCCGCTCGCACTGACCAAACTCGGTCCGCCTGAGACACCTTCTCAGCCTGCAACGCTCGAGCTGCACCTTCTTTGTCGGGCTGGGGAGATTTGAACTCCCGACCTCTTGACCCCCAGTCACCTCGGGGTGGTTCCCTGACCTGGGCCGGAACGCGTTTACGCGTAGGCGCCCGTTTCCATCAGCCGGTGATGACCGCCCGCGCCCGCCTCGTACCACTGCCGCGCGGGGATACCGCGGGGACGGACCTGCCAGACCTTGCTTGCGAGCCGGCCGGCTACGACCCGTACGGCACCACCGAGGCGTAGTGCACCGGGCGGCCCGCTGCGACCGGCGGCCGAAGGGCTCCAAGCGGGCCACCTGCCAGGGCCTGACCGCCCTCCCAGAGCCGGGTGGGTCGCACGAGGCCTCCCCAAGGACGGCGTCTCCGGCGATCATGTCGAAGTGACCTTGATGGCGCTCCTGGGCGTCCTTCTCCTCGTGGGCCTGACCCTCACCCGGTGGTCTGCGGCGCCCTCTGCGGCCTAGCGGCATGGTCGGTCCTCCGCCGCACGCCGCTGGCGGTGGCTCTCCCATCACTCCGGGGCTTCAGACCGAGGCCACGTGCAGGGCGGCGCCGATGGCGGCACAGACCCCGAGCGTGCGCAGCACGCTCCACCGCAGGCGGAACAGCAGCACGAACGCCAGCGCCGCCACCGCAACCGCCCGGGGTTGGAAGGTCGACAGGTCGGGCACCTGGAGGCGTAGCGGGCCGATCCGCGTCCACGCCACGTGGCGGAACAGCGTGTGGAGGGAGAAGTACACGGCGAGGTTGGCGATGACACCGACAACGGCGGCGGTGATGCCGGCGAGGGCGGACGTCAGGCGCCGGTCGTGGCGCAGCGCCTCGACGTGGGGAGCGCCCATGAAGATGAACAGGAAGCACGGCACGAAGGTCACCCACGTGACGAGCCCGGCGGCGAGCACCGCCGCCAGCCACGGGTCGAGGCCGCCCGGCGCTCG
>JAHWJH010000034.1:0-14941 GCA_019348555.1 Actinomycetota bacterium | reverse complement strand
GGCACCCATGAAGCCGACGAACTGCACCACCTGGATGAGGGGGCCCGGCGTCGTCTCGGCCATGGCCAGCCCGGTGATCATCTCGCCGGGAGAGAGCCAGCCGTAGACCTCGACCGCCTGCTGGGCCACGTAGGCGAGCACCGCGTAGGCACCGCCGAAGGTCACCAACGCAGCCCCGCCGAAGAAGCGGGCCAGGTCGACGAAGATGCTGTCGCCGCCGGCGACGGCGGCGGCCACCAGCACCGGCATGACCCAGAGGGTGACGCCGATGACGACCAACCGGGCGGCCCGACGCCACGACGGCGGGGCACCGTGGAGGGCGTCGTCGGGGATGAGCGGCGGGGCGGTGCCTTCGGCCGTCGCCTCCTGGGGGCCGGCAGCGGCGAAGAGGTCGGGCCGGGAGCGACCCAGGAGGAACCCGAGGGCGCCGGCTGCGACCACCACGAGGGGGAAGGGCACGGCGAAGGCGGCCAGGGCGACGAAGGCGGCGATCGCCAGTCCGACCAGCAGCGGGTTGCGCAGCGCACGCCGGCTGACCCGCACGACGGCGTGGGCGACGATGGCCAGCACCGCCGGGGCGAGACCGGCGAAGAGGGCGGCCACTGCCAGCGTGTCGCCCCACCCGGCGTAGAGCACCGAGAGGCCCATGATGGCGACGAAGCCGGGCAGGACGAACAGGATGCCGGCGATGAGGCCCCCGAGGGTCCCGTTGAGGAGCCAGCCGAGATAGATCGCCAGCTGCTGGGCCTCGGGTCCCGGCAGCAGGGTGCAGTAGCTCAGGGCGTGCAGAAACCGGCCTTCACCGAACCAGCGCCGCTCCTCGACGAGCTCACGGTGCATCACCGCTATCTGGCCGGCCGGCCCGCCGAAGGTCTGCAGTGAGATGGCGAACCACGCGCGCACCGCGTCACGGAACGGCACCAGATCCCGCACAGGACCGGTCGTTGCGGCTGCAGTCGGCGGCGTGGCCGAGGCGTCGGCGCCGCGCATGAAGCTCACCGGGCCCGATGCCGTGCCGCCACCCTTCAGGTGTTCCTTCGACGACCGGATGCGCGAGAGATTGACCCCGGCGCCCGACCCGCCCTTGAAGATCGTCCCTTCCTCGACGTACCAGTTGAGGATGGAGTCCATGGTGTCGTCGACCGACAAGATGAAGCATGCCGACGCTTGGCGCTTGCGGCCCTCGGCGCCGATGTTGAACCACACCGGGGAGTTGAACGCGGCGCGCTGGGAGATGATCAGGTACTTGAGCTCGTCGGCGAAGGCCGAGGCCTCATCGGCGTCGGCGAAGTAGCCGTCCTTCACTCCCCAGCCGGCGATGGTGTCGACGACCCGGTCGGCCACCTGGCGCAGCGAGGTCTCGCGCTCGGGCGTGCCGGGGATCCCACGGAAGTACTTCTGGGCGAGGATGTTGGTGGCGTTGAGCGACCACGACACCGGGACCTCGACGTCGCGCTGCTCGAAGGCCACCGTGCCGTCGCGATAGTTCGTGATGCGGCTGGTCCGCCGCTCCCACGCCAGCTGCCCGTAGGGATGCGTCCCCGGCTCGGTGAAGAGGCGACGGATGCCGATGCGCCCTCCCACCTCCGGTCGCTGGGGGTCGAGCTGCTTCGACGGCGACATCGCCATGGTTGCCTCCTGGGACACGGTCAGCCGCCCCCGCGTGGACGAACCAAGATCCGAGTCGATGCGTCGAAACCTGGCATTCGGCGGCGGGAGGGTCCGTCCATTACAGCACGGTAATTACACCGACGCAACCCCGGGATCGGAGTGGCGAGGTCGACCGTACGGCGGCCGGGCTGTGGAGCGCCAGAGGGTCGAAGCTGTGGGTGGCCGCGCCGAGCCTGGGGGAAACCGGTGGATGGATGGAGCGGTCCGCTCGTGCTCACCTGCCGCCGGCGGGGATCACCAGACGGTCGCCGGCCCGGAGCGGTCGCTGCCCGTTGGCCGCCTCCAGGGTGTCGACGAGGGCCCGCACATCCCTGCCGGGGCCGGCACCGATCGCCACGGCGATCGACCAGTAGCTCTCCCCGGGCTGCACCAGGTACACGCTTCCGGCTGGCGGCGCCTCGGCACCGGCGGAAACCTCGCCCTCACCGGTGAGCGCCGAGCCACCCACCCACAGAGCCAGCACCACGAGCAACGCCGCGCCCGCACCCGACCGGAGCCCGACGCCAGGCGACTCGTCCCCCGCCCGCGCCGGGGGCCGGCCCACCGCAGGGCCGCTCGGGCGGGACGACGTCGTAGCCCTGCCGGCGAACCGCCGGTCGTCATGTCGCAGTGCGACCATCGCTGATCCCCTCCTCGAGCCAACGCCCGTTCGACGAACGCCTGTTCATCCCAGCACGAACGGCCGTTCGCTGTCAAGGGCGGCATGGAACGGGTGTTTGCCTTCGTCGGAGTGCCGAGCTACGTTGGCCATGAACACACGTTCGCCGTGCCGCGGCGCGCCGTCTGAGGAGAGGAGCGGGCATGACCGCAGGGGAGTTGACCGACCGCCAACGGGAGATCCTGCAGTTCATCATCGACGAGCAGCGTGATCGGGGGTTTCCGCCTTCGGTGCGCGAGATCGGTCTGGCCGTGGGCCTCACCTCGCCGTCGACGGTGCACAGCCACCTCTCCACCCTCCAACGCCGGGGCTTCCTGCGCCGCGACCCGACCAAGCCCAGGGCCATCGAGGTGTGCTACGACCCCGGCTCGGGGGCCAGTGCCGAGCGCCGCCCGGTGAACCACGTCCCCCTGGTGGGCGACGTGGCGGCCGGCACCGACGTGCTGGCCCAGGAGAACGTCGAGGAGCTGGTACCGGTGCCTGCCGACCTCACCGGCGACGGCACGTTGTTCATGCTGCGCGTCCGGGGCGACTCCATGATCGACGCCGGCATCCTCGACGGCGACTACGTGGTCGTACGCCACCAGCCGGACGCCAACGACGGTGACGTCGTGGTCGCCGGCATCCCCGGCGAGGAGGCCACGGTGAAGAGATTGTCGAGAGCCGGCGACCGGGTCGTGCTCGTGCCGGCGAACCGGCACCTCCAGCCGCTCGAGTACAGCGCCGGGGAAGTGACGGTATTCGGTAAAGTTGTGACGGTCCTACGCCGATTGTAGAGACGACCTGCGGCGGCAAGGCGCCGGTGCTTCGGGCTGGGAGAGTGACATGCATCGCATCCTCGGAGCCCTGGCGCTGGCTGTGGCCCTCGTCGTGGCCCTGCCCGGGATCGCCCTGGCCAGCGACGACCCCTTCTTCGACGACCAGTGGAACCTCTCGGCGATCGGCGCCGAGGCGGCATGGAGCCGCGGGCGCGGCGCCGGCACCGTCATCGCCATCGTCGACACCGGCGTCGACCTCGGCCACGAGGACCTGAAGCCCAAGCTGCTTCCCGGGCGCTCGTTCATCGCCCCGGGAGCGTCGCCGCAAGACGCCAACGGCCATGGCACCCACGTGGCCGGCATCGCCGCGGCGAGCACCGGCAACGGCCTGGGCGTGGCCGGGGTCGCTCCCGACGCCATGATCCTGCCCGTGCAGGTGCTGGGCAGCCGGGGGGTGGGCAACGTGGCCGCCGTGGCCGACGGGATCCGTTATGCCGCCGACAACGGAGCCGACGTCATCAACCTGTCGTTCGGCGAGGTCTCCACCGACGTCGACCTCGCTCCCGATTTCATCGACGCCATCCGCTACGCCTGGGCCAAGGGGGCCATCCCCGTGGTCGCTTCCGGCAACTCCTTCGTGCGGGCCAGCGGCTTCACCACCGAGCCGGCGATCGTGGTCACGGCCACCACCAGGAGCGACACCCGACCCGACTACGCCAGCGGGGTCGGGTCCGCCCAGTGGGCGCTGGCCGCCCCCGGTGGCGACGGCAGCCCGGGGACCCGCTGTGAGATCGAGTCGGGCGTGGTGTCGACCTACAAGGACGATGAGTACGCCTGTCTGGTCGGCACCTCCATGGCCGCCCCGCACGTGGCTGGTGCGGCCGCCGTGCTCAAGGGCCTCGGCATGTCGCAGCAGCAGGTGGTCGACCAGCTGCTGGCCACCGCCGACGACGTCGGGGCGCCCGGCAACGACACCACCTTCGGCTCCGGTCGGCTGAACCTGGCGCGGGCGGTCCAGGCGGCGGCCCCACCGCCGGCGGCGCCGTTCGAGCCACCGCCGACGACGACCACCAAGGCCCCTGCCGTCATCGTGGCCGCGCCGGCACCCACCACCACCGAGCCGCCCACCACCACGACGACCGAGCCGGCGACCACCACCACCGGCACGACGCCGAGCACCATCAGCCTGCCCCCGACCACCGCCGTGCCCCTCGAGCCGCCGGACGGCCAGGCGGTCGCCCTGCTGCCCGACGATGCGGGGAGCCGAACGGCGCGCTACGTGCTGGCGGTGCCCGCCGCCCTGCTGGCGTCGGCGGTGGGGACGGGATCCTGGCGCCTCCGTGGGCAGCTCGCCGCAGACCGGAGCGCCGTCGCGCCCCGCTAGGAGCCCCACCCGCCGCGCCCCTCCCGACAGCCGGCGAGTTGGTGCGGCCGCTCCTCAGGCCGTTCGGGGTGCGGTCAGGCGGGGCCGCGTCGCACGAGGCCGGCCAGGGCGGCGTGGGTGCTGCGGAGCTGGGATCCCTCGACGTGCTCGTCGCGGTGATGGGCGAGTGAAGGATCGCCCGGTCCGAAGTTGCAGGCGGGCACCCCGAGCGCGGCGAAGCGAGCCACGTCGGTCCACCCGAGCTTGGCCCGCACGACTACGCCCGGCGTCGCCGTGAGTGCCCGCAGCAGCGGATGGTCGAGGGCGGGCGGGGCCGGCGGGGCGACGTCGACCACCTCCACGTCGTCGTCGGGGCCGAGCAGCGGCGCCAGCAGCGAGCGCACGCCTGCCTCGGCCTGCTCGACGCTGCGATCGGGCGCGAAGCGGTGGTTGAGGGTCAGCCTCGCCAGATCGGGCACCACGTTGCCGGCGACGCCGGCTTCCACGCCCACCGCCTGCAGCGCCTCTCGGAACTCGCAGCCGCACAGCTCCGGTCGCCGTTCCGGCTGCGCCGCCACCGCCTGGAGCACCGGGCCCAGCCGGTGGATGGCGTTGACGCCCATCCACGGCCGCGCACTGTGGGCCCGTCGGCCGGCCAGGGTCACGACCAAGCGGAGCGAACCCTGGCAGCCCGCCTCCACCGCCCCGCCGGTGGGCTCGCCGAGGATGGCGGCGTCGCCGGCCAGCAGCTCGGGCCGATCGCGCACCAGATGGCCGAGCCCGTTGTGGCGGCTCTCCACCTCTTCGCTCGCGTAGAACACATAGGTCAGGTCCACGGCGGGCGCGGCCTCGGTGCGGGCCAGCTCCACGAACACCGCCAGACCCGACTTCATGTCGCAGGCGCCGACACCGTGCACCACGTCGCCCTCGACCCGGGCCCGGTCGTTGCCGTCGGGGGGAACGGTGTCGGTGTGGCCGGCGAGGATCAGACGCTGCGATCGCCCCAGCTGGGTACGGGCCACGAGGTTGTCGCCGTGGCGGTCGACGACCAGCCAGGGCACGCCCCGCACGATCTCCTCCAGATGATCGACCAGGGCCGCTTCGTGATGGCTGACCGAGGCGATGTCGACCAGCTCGGCGGTGAGCGCCACCAGGTCGGCCACCGGGATCAGACGGTGGTGCCGTGGGCTCGCAGCACGTCGTTGAGCTGGGCCTTGTCGTGGCGCCGGCCCTGCTCGAGCCGGCGGATCACCAGCACGCACGGCAACCCGAACTCGCCGCCGGGGAACGTGCGCCGGCGAGTGGCGGTCACCGCCACGCACCAGGGCGGCACCACCCCCCGGCTGAGCTCCTCGCCGGTCTCGGCGTCGATCACCGGCACCGACGCCGCCAGGATCGTTCCGGCGCCGAGCACCGAGCCCTGGCCCACCCGCGCGCCCTCCACGACCATGCAACGGCTGCCCACCAAGACGTCGTCCTCCACGATCACCGGCGCCGCCTGAGGGGGCTCGAGCACGCCGCCGATGCCGACACCGCCCGAGAGGTGGACGTTGGCGCCGACCTGGGCGCACGAGCCCACGGTGGCCCAGGTGTCGACCATGGTGTTGGCCCCCACGCGGGCGCCGATGTTGACGTAGCTCGGCATCAGGACGACCCCGCGGTCGAGGAACGACCCCCACCGGGCCGACGCACCCGGCACCACCCGCACGCCGGCCTCGGCGTAGCCGCCCTTGAGCGGGATCCGGTCGGCGAACTCGAAGGGCCCGACCTCGACGGTGTCCATGCGCGACTGGCGGAACAACAAGAGGATGGCCCGCCTGAGCCACTCGTGGACCACCACCTCCCCGGCGACCAGCTCGGCCACCCTGGCCTGGCCGGTGTCGAGCAAGCCCACGGCCTCGAGGACCACCCGCCCCACGTCGGGATCGCCGGGGGTCAGCGTCTCGCGCTGCTCCCAGAGCTGGTCGATCTGCACGGTCAGATCGGTCATCCGTGCAGGCTAACGGTCACGGGCCGACCCCCAGGCGCCGGGCCAGGAGCTCGAGCCGCTCGTCGGGGACGACGAGGGCGAGGCGGACATGGCCGGCGCCCGCCGGTCCGTAGAAGTCGCCGGGCGCCACCAGGCAGCCGGCCTCCTCCGCGAGGCGTGCGGCGAACGCCCAGGCGTCGCCACCCGGTGCCGCCACCCACAGGTAGAAGCCACCACCGGGAAGGGCGACGTCGAGGCCGAAGGCGTCGCTCAGGATCCGCCGGCCGCGGTCGAGCCGGCGACGGTAACGCTCGGCCTGGGCGTCGACGTGGGCATCGTCGGACAGTGCGGCCACCGCCGCCGCCTGCACCGGGCCGGGCACCATGAACCCGGCGTGCTTGCGCACCTCCGAGAGGTAGCTCACCAGCTCGGGGTCGCCGGCGTAGAAGCCCACCCTCAGCCCGGCGATGTTCGAGCGCTTCGACAGGGAGTGCACCGCCACCACGCCCTGGCTGCCCTCCCCGAGGATGGTGCGCCGGGGCCCGTCCCAGGTGTACTCCACGTAGCACTCGTCGGACAGCACCGGCACCTGGTGTCGCCGGCCCCAGGCCGCCAGCGCCGCCAGGTCGTCCAGGCCGCCGGCGGGGTTGCCGGGGCTGTTCGACCACAGGCACACCGCCCGGGCGGCGTCGTCATCGCTGATGGCCGCCACGTCGAGGCTCCAGCGGTCGTCGAGCGGCACGGGCACGGCCCGGCAGCCGGCCAGGACCGCCCCCATGGCGTAGCTCGGGTAGCTCACCGCCGGGTAGAGCACGGTGTCACGAGCGGGATCCCGCAGGCGCAGCCAGTGGGGGGCCCCGACCACGAGCTCCTTGGTGCCGATGCACGCGGCGATCGCCGCGGCGTCGACCTGCACGCCGAGGCGCCGGTGGAGCCAGTCGGAGGCGGCGCGGCGCAGGGCGAGCGATCCGATCGACGGCGGGTATCCCCGCTCGGCGCCGGAACCGGCCAGCGCTGCCAGCACCGAGGCGGGGCTGGGGTCGAACGGGGTGCCGACCGACAGGTCCACGGCGCCGCCGTGGTGGCGGGAAGCGGTGGCGACCAGGGGCGCCAGGCGGTCGTGGGGGTAGGCGGGAGGGACGAAGCTGCCCGGCGGCGATGTCACCGCGGGGCACCCGGTACCGGCGTCATGGTGCGACGACGAACTCCCGGAAGCGGGCGGCACCGGCGTCGTCGAGGCGGGCCCGGACCCGGGTGGCGCCGTCCTCGTGGGCTTCGACCAGCACCTCGCCCTCGCGGTGCAGCGCCGCCACCACGTCCCCCCGGTCGTAGGGCACCACCAGCTCGACCACCACCTCGAGGGCACGGAGGCGGTCGGAGACGGTGGCGAGCAGGGCGTCGATGCCCTCCCCCGACAGGGCGGAGATCGCCACCGAGCCGGCATGCTCGCCGGTCAGGCGCTTGGCGTCGTCGCCCGCCTCGTCGAGCTTGTTGAACACCACCAGCTCGGGGACCTCGCCCGCACCGATGTCGTCCAGCACCGTGCGCACCGCCTGCATCTGCTCCTCGGGGTCGGCACCGGCGGCATCGACCACGTGGATCAGCAGGTCGGACTCGGAGACCACCTCGAGGGTGGAGCGGAACGCCTCCACCAGCTGGTGCGGCAGCTTGCGCACGAAGCCCACCGTGTCGGAGACCACCACGGCCTCGCCTCCGGGCAGTTGGAGGCGCCGTGCCCGTGGGTCGAGGGTGGCGAAGAGCCGGTCCTCGACCAGGACGCCGGCGTCGGTCAGACGGTTCAGCAACGTCGACTTGCCGGCGTTGGTGTAGCCCACGATCGACACCGTCCGGTTGCGGCCCCGCTGGCGCGCCTTGCGCTGCGTGCGCCGGGTCCGGGCGAGCGCCGCCAGCTCGGCTTCGAGGACCGTGATCCGCCGCAGCAGGCGCCGGCGGTCGACCTCGAGCTTGGTCTCGCCCGGGCCCCGGGTGCCGATGCCGCCGGCCTGCTGCGACAGGGCCATGCCCTTTCCCCGCAGCCGGGGCAGGCGGTAGCGCAACTGGGCCAGCTCCACCTGGGCGCGCCCCTCGGCGGTTCGGGCGTTCTGGGCGAAGATGTCGAGGATCACCGCCGTGCGGTCGATGGCGGTGCGTCCCAGCAACTTCTCGAGGTTGCGGCTCTGGGCGGGGCTCAGCTCGTCGTCGAACACCACGGTGTCGGCGTCGAACGCGAGGGAGGTGTCCCGCAGCTCCTCGGCCTTGCCCTTGCCGATGAAGGTCGCCGGATCCGGGGCGTCGCGACGCTGCAGCACCCGGGCCACGACGTCGGCACCGGCGGTGTCGACCAGCAGCGCCAGCTCGTCGAGGTGCGCCTCGGTCTGCTCGACGTGCTGCGGCGGCATGGTGACGCCGACGGCGACGATGCGCTCCCGGAAGGAGCGCTCGATCAACGTCATGCCGGGACGTCCACGTCGGCGACGAAGGTGGCCGGCCCGGCAAGGGTGATCGTCGGGCCGAGGTTCACGTGCAGCTCGCCACCGGGCATGCGCACCCGTACCCGCTCCCCCACCAGCCCCCAGCCGAAGGCGGCCGACGCGCCAGCGGCTGCTCCCGTACCGCACGCCTCGGTGATCCCCGCACCCCGCTCCCACACCCGCAGCTCGAGCGCGTCGTCGCCGCCGGGCACCGGTGCCACCACCTCGACGTTGCTGCCGGCGTCGAACTGGGCCGACAACCTGGGCCCGAGCACGTCCAGGTCGACCGAAGCCGGGTCGTCGACGAGGAGGACCAGGTGGGGGTTGCCGAGGTCGACGGTCACCCACTTGGTGGCGCCTTCGAGATCGACCACGAGGGGCCGGTCGGGTCCGGGTCGGGCGGGGCCCATGTCGACCTCGACCCAGGCGATGTGGGCGCCGCGGCCCGGAGCGACGCCGACGTGGCGCAGGCCGCCCCCGGTGGCCACCACGAGCTGGAGGACCTCCACTCCCCGGGCCCGCGCCAGGGCCTGGGCCATGCAGCGGATGCCGTTGCCGCTCATCTCGGCCAGGCTGCCGTCGGCGTTGTGCAGGGTCATGGTGACGTCGGCACCGTCGCCGCCCGGTGACACCCGGATCAGGCCGTCGGCGCCGACTCCCCGGCGGCGATCGCACAGGGCGCGGGCCGCCTCGGCGCCGATGGGGATGGCGTCGTCGAGGTCGATCAGCACCAGGAAGTCGTTGCCCAGGCCGTGGTGCTTGCTCAGCTGCACGGCGACCATTCTCCCAGGAGGTCGCCCGCCCTGGCGAGGAGGTTGTCGGGGTCCCCGTCACCGACCTCGCACCAGGAGATGCGCGGGTCGCGCCGGAACCACCGCAGCTGGCGGCGGGCGAAGCGCCCGGTGCGGCGGATGGCCTCCTGCACCGCCTCGTCGAAGGAGGAGCGACCTTCGAGGTGGGCGAGCAGCTCCCGATAGCCGAGGGCCTGGCCGGCGCTCGGTGACAGCGGCGCCGGGCGCGCCGCCAGCGCTGCCACCTCGGCGAGCAGCCCGCGGTCGAGCATGGCGGCGAAGCGCACGGCGATGCGCTCGTCGAGCACGGCGGGGTCGGTGCGCAGCCCGAGCTGGGCGAATGGTGTCGGCGGGTAGGCAGCCAGGCCCGGCCCGTACGACGAGAAGGGACGGCCGCTGCCCAGGGTGACCTCGAGCGCTCGCACCACCCGGCGGCGGTTGGTGGGCTCCATCCGGGCGGCGGCGGTGGGGTCGACCTCGACGAGCCGGCGGTGCAGGCGCTCGGTGTCCGCCTCCGCCTCGGCGCTGAGGCGCGCCTCGGGGAAGCGGCCGGGCAGGTCGAGTCGGTCGATCACCGCGCGCACGTAGAGACCCGTCCCGCCGACCAGCAGCGCTCGATGGCCCCGCGCTTCGATGCCGGCGATCGCCGCTCGGGCAGCGACCTGGAACTGCACCAGGGAGAACCCCTCTGCAGGGTCGACCAGGTCGAGCAGGTGGTGTGGTACCTGCGCCCGCTCGGCCGGCGTCGGCTTCGCCGTGCCGATGTCCATGCCGCGGTACACCTGCATGGAGTCGACACTGACGACCTCGAGATCGGGCCGTCGGCGGGCCAGCTCCAATGCCAGCGCCGACTTCCCCGAGGCGGTGGGGCCGACGATGGCCAGGTGGTTCGACGCAGGCATCACCATTCCCGGCTCGGGTGGAACGACAGATCGGTGACGGTGAGCCGGTCAGGAACGAGGCGCACCAGGCGGACCGACGGGTCGTCGAGCAGGTGGCGGAACCGCGGCTCCCACTGCTGCTCGTCGGGGCCGAGGTGGTCGTCGATGTCGAAGGGGCCGGGGTCGATCACCCCGCGCCCACGGCGGTGACGGGGATGCGATTGCGGTGGCGGGGCGACGCCGTGACGGCCACGAGATCGCCGATGAGGTGGTGGGGCGCGGCGGAGGTGACGAGGACGTCGGCGAAGGTGCCGGCGCCGAGCACCTCCGGCGCGCCGAAGTGCACCAGCTTGTTCTGACGGGTGCGCCCGGTCAGCACCGACGGGTCCTTCTTGCTCGGGCCCTCGACCACCACCTCCTCCACGCGGCCGACCCTGGCCTCGTGGCGGACCAGGGCACTGCGCTCGACCACCACCCGAAGCCGCTCGAAGCGCTCGGCGACCACCGGGGCGGCCACGAACTGCTCGGGGCGAGCCGCGGCTTCGGTGCCCGGTCGAGGGCTGAAGACGAAGGTGTAGGCGCTGTCGTAGCCGGCGGCGGCCACCACCTCGAGGGTGCGATCGAAGTCGGCGTCGGTCTCGCCGGGGAAACCCACGATCAGGTCGGTGGTGAGGGCCAGGTCGGCAACGGCCTGCCGGGCGTCGTCGACGCGTGCCAGGTAGCGCTCGGCGGTGTAGCCGCGGTGCATGGCGGCGAGCGTCCGATCGCTCCCGGCCTGGAGTGGCAGGTGGAGGTGCTCGCACACCGCCTCGGTCTCGGCCATGGCAGCGATGGTCTCGGGGCGGAGGTCCTTGGGATGGGGGCTGGTGTAGCGGACCCGGCGGATGCCCTCCACCGTCCCCACCGTCCGGAGCAGCTCGGCGAAGAGGGGTCGGCGCCGGGTGAGGTCGCGCCCGTAGGAGTTGACGTTCTGGCCGAGCAGGGTGACCTCGACCACTCCGGCGGCAGCGAGCTGCTCGACCTCGGCCACCACCTCGTCGAACGGGCGACTGATCTCACGACCACGCACCGACGGGACGATGCAGAACGCACAGCTGTTGTCGCAACCGATCTGGATCGTGACCCACGCCGACCATGCCGAGTTGCGGCGCACCGGCAGCGCAGAGGGGAACGCGTCGCTCTCCTCGAGGATCTCGGTGATCGGGCCCTCCGACCGCGAGCGGTGCAGCAGCTCGGCCGCCGAGGCGACGTTGTGGGTCCCGAGCACCACGTCGACGTGCGGAGCGCGCCGGCGCACGGCTTCGCCGTCCTTCTGTGCCAGGCACCCGGCCACCACCACCTGCATGCCCGGCCGGGCGGCCTTGAGGGTCTTGAGGTGGCCGAGCGTGCCGTAGAGCTTGTCGTCGGCGTTCTCCCGGATGCAGCAGGTGTTGAGCACCACCACATCGGCGCAGGCGACGTCGTCGGCGGGTTCGAGCCCGTCGGCGTCGAGGAGCCCGGCGATGCGCTCGGAGTCGTGCACGTTCATCTGGCACCCGAAGGTGCGGATGACGTAGCGACGGGGGCTCACGGAGCCCCAGGGTAGAGCGTGGCCTACCGGTCGGGATCCGACGGTGCCAGGCGCAGATCGGGGTTGACCGGAGGCACCGTGGAGGGTCCCTGGCGGTTGCCGATGCACAGCCTGATGGCCGTGCGCCGCTCGCCGTCGATCTCGATGTCGGCGAAGTTGGGCACGCACACCAGGTCGATACCAGCAGCGGCGACGTAGCCCCGGGCGATGGCCAGGGCCTTGATGGCCTGGTTGAGCGCACCGGCGCCGACCACTTGCACCTCGACGCTGCCCATCTCGCGCACCACGCCCGCCATGGCGCCCGCCACCGAGTTGGGGTTGGACTTGCTCGAGACCTTCAGCATCTCTCCGTGGTTCGATGGAGGAAGGTCGGGTGCGGCTGTTGCGGTGATCATGGCCATGGAGAGGTATTCGACACCGGGCCGGCGAACCCCTTCCTGCTGCAACAGTTGCAGCAGGAAGGAGTGTCTGGTGGATCAGTCGAGGCGCAGGGGCTGGTCGTCGGGGTCCAGAGCCGCCGCCGTCTCGTCGCCACCCTCCGGGTTCGTCCCGATGCCCATCGTGACTCGGATGCGCTCGGAGATGTCGACCATCAGCTCGGGGTTGTCGGCCAGGAAGCCCTTGGCGTTCTCCCGGCCCTGTCCGAGCTGCTCGCCCTCGTAGGTGTACCAGGCCCCTGACTTCTTCACGATCCCGAGATCGACCCCGATGTCGAGCAGCGACCCCTCCCGACTGATCCCCTTGCCGTACATGATGTCGAACTCGGCGACGCGGAACGGGGAACTGACCTTGTTCTTGACCACCTTGACCCGGGTGCGGTTGCCCACCACCTCCACGCCGTCCTTGATGGCCTCGATGCGGCGGATGTCGAGGCGCACCGAGGAGTAGAACTTCAGCGCCCGACCTCCCGGTGTCGTTTCTGGTGAGCCGAACATGACACCGATCTTCTCCCGCAACTGGTTGATGAAGATGCAGATGGTGTGCGACTTGTTGAGGTTGGCGGTCAGCTTGCGCAGGGCCTGGGACATGAGCCGGGCCTGGAGCCCCACGTGGGCGTCGCCCATCTCCCCCTCGATCTCGGCCCGAGGGGTGAGGGCGGCCACCGAGTCGATCACCACCACGTCGAGCGCTCCCGAGCGGATGAGCACGTCGGCGATCTCCAGCGCCTGCTCGCCGGTGTCGGGCTGGGAGATGAGCAGCTCGTCGATGTCGACCCCGATGGCCCGGGCGTAGACGGGGTCCATGGCGTGCTCGGCGTCGATGTAGGCGCAGATGCCCCCGTTGCGCTGGGCCTCGGCCACCACGTGCATGGCGAGGGTGGACTTGCCCGACGACTCGGGGCCGAAGATCTCGACCACCCTGCCCCGGGGCAGGCCACCGATGCCGAGGGCCAGGTCGAGGGCCAGGGCACCGGTGGAGACGGCCTCGATGTCCATGGAGGTCTTGTCGCCCATCTTCATGATGGACCCCTTGCCGTGCTGCTTGTCGATCTGGCTGATCGCCATCTTGAGGGCCTGGTCTCGATCCACCTTGTTGCTCCTGTCTCTGTCGCGTGACGGGCTGGGGACCTCGGAGGTCCGACGTGGGCACCACCCTACGAACGGGGTGTGACAAATCACATGGGTGTGACTTCCGACGCTACCGCCGAACGCCCGTTCGTTCAAGCACCCGCCAGGGGGAAGGCGGCCACCGTCTCGTAGCGGTTCGGCGTGCCCGCCGCCTGGGCCACGCTGGCCATCACCGCCACCTCGCCCACCTGCCACCGGGCCTCCACGCCGGCGCCGGCGAGGGTGGCCAGCGAGGCGCTCCCCCGGTTGCGGGCCAGCGTCAGGTGCCCGGTGAAGGGCCGGGGATCGGGTGGCCGGCCCACGCCGGCGGTGCGGGTGACCACGGCGGCGGCCAGCGACTCGAGACCGGCCACCGGCACGTGCAGGACCCGCCGGCCGAAGCGCCCGACCTCGGGGCCGAGCCGGGCCAGCGCCGGCGGCGCGATCCGTGCCGCCTCGGCCACCCCCCGCAGCGCCGCCTCCGCCTGCTCGGCGCCGACCGGCCCGAAGAAGCGCAGCGTCACGTGCCACTGCTCCGGGGGCGTCCACCGCAGCCCCGGCCGCTCGGGACGGGACAACCGGGCCAGGGCCGCCACCACCTCCGGCGGCGGCCGCACGGCCACGAACAGCCGCACGGGCATCGCCCCGTCCCGCTCAGGCGATCGTGGCGCAGGGCCGCAGGCCGCTGCCGCCGGCGGCTCAGCCGTGCAGTCGGGTGACCGACGAGCTGGAGGCGTCCACGATCGGGGAGCCGGCGCCATCCGGCATCGCCAGCCGCTCCTGCGCCGGGTCGGGCAGTCCCGCCGCCGCCGCCATCTGGGCCACGCTGAGGGTCTCGTCGTGCATCAGTCGCTCGGCCAGCGCAGCCAGGCGAGCGCCGTTGTCCTGGAGGATGGAGCGGGCGATCTGCTCGGCCTGGGAGAGCAGGGCGGCGGTCGTCTCGGCGTCGCCCTCGGCGGCGACGATCGAGCGGAGCCGCGAGGCGGCCAGCATCACCTGATCGACCAGCAGCCCCTCGACCAGGCCGACCGGGGCCAGCTCGGCCCGCATCGCGTCGAGGGCCTCGGAAAACTCGCGGCCCGAGCCGCCGAGGACGCTGAAGTGGGCCGGGACGTTGATCGTCGCGTTCGCCAAAAGGGTGTCCATCGTGATCCTCTTCGAAGGGAATGCCAGATCGATCGCGTCGTTCGAATTCGAAGCCAGGAACGGGAAGCGGAAGCGGGCGGAATCATTCAGGAGGGGGGACATGGCGGGTGCTCCGT